>JAHITJ010000042.1 GCA_018817795.1 Myxococcota bacterium
GATCGGGATGTCGAAGTAGCCCTCGTTGATGGAGAACTTCGCGAACACGTGCGGTGCGTACAGGTGGCTCTCGGTGAGGTATTTCAGGCCGCCGCCGATCTCGAAGCCGGGCAGGGGGAACCACATGCCGCGGCGGACCTCCATGCCGATGGTCTGAACGAAGCCCGCGGCCGATCCGTCGACACCGTTCTTCCAGTAGTCGGCGGTGCCGTTGATCGTGGTGATGCCGTAGTTCACGCCCAGCGCCATGCCCATGTAGCCGAGGGTTTCGGCGGGGGCCAGAAACGAGGGGCCGAAGGCGACGCCCATCTCGGAGACGAGGTTGCGGTATGCCGTTGTGCGGTCCGTCAAGGCCGCAAAGGCATCAGTGTTGTCGTATGCGTTGTACAGTTTCGCCAGATCGAAGTCATATCGGTAGTCTCCCGCCTGCGCGATGGAAGGCGCCGCCAGAAGACAAAACATAAGTACGGACAGAAATGTGGTTTTCATGGGAATCCTCGATGCCACAACTGTCGGGAGGCTAGCAGACACGGGCAGGTCTGGCAAGGAAAACCTTTATAGTTTCGGCTACAGTATCGGCCACAGGAGAAGGAAGATGCCGGCGCCGGCTTCCATGAAACCGACCATGAAGGCGTTCATCTGCCGGAGGGTCTTGAAACCGAAGGGCAGAAACTGGAAGCTCATGCCCAGCAGGCCATGCAGGGTGATGCCCATGCCCAGGACGGCCACGATCCAGGAAATGAACCCCTTGTCGGAGAAGCTCGGGATGGTAAATGCCATGACCACCAGGATCAGCGCGATGATGCCATAGGCCATGATGACGGAGCTGCGGACCGGTTTCTGGATCCGGATCGTTCCCGTCTCGTGGACGGGCGTCTGGCAGTTCTGGCAGCGGATCGTGAACGTGTGGACGGTCTGTCCGCACTTCGGACACTTTCTATATTGTTCCGTCAGCGGCCCCTGTTCGCCGGCTTCGAAGTAGCAGGATTCGCACCAGGGATTGCCCGAAAACGAGAAGACATCGCCAGCCGAGAGGCTCTTTTGACATTTGAAACAGGTCTGTTCCACGTGGGAATCGGCCATGGGGGGTCCCTCCTCAAACGCGATAAACTGCCACCTGACGCATCTTTCTTCAAGTCAAAACCGACATGACCGGAATTTCCCGGGTCCGGGAGGCCGTGATCAGTCCTATTCCAGCGGGCCCGTCATGCCGCCAGAAGCATCCACCTGGACCAGCTCGATGCCGAGCCTGGGTGCCCAGTCAAGGATCTTGGGCTCCCGGTAGAACTCGCCATAGCACATGCGTTTCACGCCGGCGTTGACAAGCATCTTGAAGCAGTTCCAGCAAGGGGATGCGGTGACATAGATCGTGGCGCCGTCCATCGGTATGCCGTGGCGTGCCGCATGGATGACCGCATTGGCTTCGGCGTGGATCGTGGCGACGCAGTGATCGTTTTCGATCATGCAGCCCACGTCGGTGCAGTGCGGCGCGCCGCTCATGCTGCCGTTGTAGCCCGTGGAAAGGATGGCGTGTCCCTTGACGACCACGGCGCCGACAGCCTTGCGCGGGCAGGTGCTGCGGGTGGCGACCATGGAGGCAATATTCATGAAATAAGTGTCCCAGGACACGCGTTGCGGATTTTTCATGCACTTTCTCCTCACGTTTTCGGCCGGTTTCTGTTATATCTACCGGAGATGGGCTAGGCGGAATGCAAATAACTCATCCACGGCCGCAGGGAAAACAGCTTGAAATTACTGGAAATTCTGCTGCGTGAAAAGAATTATTTTCCCCTGAGGGCCGTTTGAAGGACGACGGATGAGGGATCGCAATGGATAAAAAGAAAAAATTGATCGTATTCATGCTGATCGCCGCTGGCGGTTTCGTGTTGGACATCGCGACCAAGTTGTGGGCCCAGTCGGCCCTGACCCAGGATTACCTGGATCCCGCGAAGGTGGAACCGTTCACCTTCCGTATGACGCTCGCCTTCAACCACGGTTCGGCCTTCGGCATGTTCTCGGGTTTGTCCGGCGGACGATGGATCCTTTCGATCATTGGCCTGGCTGCCATGTACTTCATCTTTTATCTCTACAGGCGTCCCGAGATCCGCCACAACCTGTACCTGGTCGGACTGGCCCTCGTGGCCGGCGGTGCGCTGGGCAACCTCGCCGATCGCATCATTTTTGGCAAGGTCACGGACTTCCTTCAGATGTGGCTGTTCCGCTCGATCCCGATCACCTGGCCATGGCCCACCTTCAACGTCGCGGATGTGCTGCTGCTGGCGGGCGTGGGCTGTCTGATGATCTTCTCCTTCATGCCCGAGTCCAAGGGACTCTGGGGTACTTCCAAACCTGAAAAGATCGTGCGAAAGTAGCGTCATGTACCTGAGCGCCTTCACTCACCGGGAAAAATTGTTCGACATCGCCAAACGGTGGCTGGAAGACAAGCTCGAGCCCGACGACGCCTGGCTCATGACAGAGATCTTCACCTACGAGGGTTTCGTCACCACGCCCATGGTGCGGCAGTTCCTGACGAACTTCATGCGCGAACTGCACGACAAGGAGATCACGACCCGCTCGGTGACCATGAAGCACCAGGTCAAGGAAGCCGTCACGCGCTCGATTCCAAGCATCGGCGAACGCATGGAGTTCCTGATCCGCATGTACCATTCGCGTCCCGAGGAATACTTCCCGCGGGCGCCGATCAACGGCATCATGTTCTTCGCGGGACAGCCCGACCCGAAACTGGTGGCCATGCTCCGCATCAAGCGCGCACGCCGCGTGGCCGAGAAGGTCAGCCGACGCATGGCCGACATGATCCTCACGCACATCCGCAACAAGGCCGAGACCCTCGCCAAGGAGCGTGCCGAACGCCTGGGCATTCCGCTGGAGATGCTGCTGACGCCGCCCGAGCAGATGGTCAGCGAATTCGAAGCGGCCGAGCGCCAGCTCGCCGAGCAGGTCATGAGCGGACGGATCCCCTTCAACAAGGAGGATCTCGAGGTTCCCGACGTCATCGGCATCAAGATCATCGGCGACGAGATTCTCCACCAGCGCGCGGTGGCACTCCTCCAGTCGCACCCGGACGTGCACGTGGTGGAACTGGAGACGCATCAGGGTGACTACAACGCGATCAACGTCCAGTTCGATCTCCGTCTGCCGGAGCCAGGCGTGATCATCGACAGTGTCTCCTCCAACATCGTGGTCCCGTTCCCGGCCACCCGCGGGATCTCCCCGGAGGAGCTTCAGGAAGGTTTCGCCGCCTATGTCGAATCCGGCGAGCGCACCGTGCGGGTCGAACTAATCCTCACGACCTACGAGGAACTGGTCGAGTCGGAGATCGGGCGCAGCATCCACGAGATGCGGACCCTCAAGCAGAGATCGCAGCGCGAATACACAGGTCGCATTGCAAAAAATGCAGAATTTATCGTCGAATATATGCTCTCGGTAGCCTTCTCCCCACAGATCGCCGTCAACTTCATTCCCATCAAACTCAACGGCCATTACCTTCCCGAGACGGTCTCTTACGCGATCCGCAAGCTCTACGGCATCGAGGAATCGGCCATTTTCACGAATTTATCCCTGTAAAATACGCCTGTTTCGGGCCTCGACAAAACCAGGAAACTTTTTGCTTGCGGGTCAAAGGCATCTTTATATATATTCCCCATGTCTATGGTACGGGCATTGGTTGCCGTTTACGCCGTTGGCAAGGAGAAAAACGATGGTGAATACCCGCTGGAAATCCTTGATGTTCATTGCTTCCCTGGTTGCCGTGACGCTTGCGCTGCCGGCTTTCGCACAGAAAAAGAAGGGGGGCGCGGCCGAAGAAGACGAGATGACCTTCGAAGCCGAGGACGTCTCCAAGACCCTGGTCTCCAAAAAGATGGTCCGCGGTGAGGACTTCTTCAAGAAGGCCGAGAAGGCGATGAACGACTCCTCTCCGCAGGAGCAGATCCTGGTGTACTTCCAGAGCGCCACGATCTACCTCAAGCAGGTGCTCGCCAAGGACAACCGCGACGACTCCTTCGACACCAAGCAGAAGGCCCAGTACATCATGGGCAAATGCCTGTACTACATGGGTTATTATTCTGCCTCGAAGAACTACTTCGAGAAGATCGTCGAGCAGGGCGACGCGCATCCGTACTACAAGATGACGCTGAAGTACCTGGTCTCGCTGCAGCAGAAGATGCCGGAATCCGCGGGCATCCTGCCGATGATCGGCAAGTACAGCGAGGAGTATCTCGACAGCAAGGATCTGGAAGCCTTCCGCTCCCAGTTGCTGTACTACCTCGGCCGCTACCATTACGTTGACGGACGACTGGAGAAGGCCGCGGAACTGTTCGCGAAGGTCCCGATGAACGCCAAGCCTTCCGAGGGCGGCTACTTCCTGAAGAGCAAGGTGTTCGAGGGCATCACGCTGGTCCGCCTCGGCAAGCCCGTCGATGCGATCAAGCGCTTCAACGCGATCATCATCTTCGCGCAGAAGAACCCCACCTTCCCGGAGATCGGTGACTTCCTCGAACTGGCGAACCTGTCGCTGGCCCGCGTGTACTACCAGGCCGGCCGCGTGGCCGTCGGTCTCTTCGAGCAGACCCGCAAGCCCAACTTCGCGAAGATGTCCGAGAAGTACCTCCAACTGTCGCTCACCTTCTTCGAGAAGATCCCCCAGAACAGCCACAACTGGCTGCAGTCCCTGTTCGAAGAGTCCTGGGCCTATTTCATCCTCGACGCGATGCTGCGTCCCCACTTCAAGAAGGACTACGGCGGCTTCCAGAAGGCGCTGGGCAACATTCACACCCTGAACGCCCCCTTCTTCGAGAATCATTTCTTCCCCGAGTCCCTGATCCTGCGCGCGGTCATCTACTTCCAGAACTGCCGCGTCGAGAGCGCCCAGGAAGCCCTCGCCGAGTTCGGCCGCGTGTACCCGAAACTCCAGCTTCAGGTGCGCGAAGTCGCCGACAAGCACACCAACGGCGAAGAGGAAGAGAACGACATGTACTTCGAGTACATCAAGAAAATCATGTCCGACAAGGCCGGCCTGGATCCCCGCCTGTCCCGCCTCGTCAAGAGCTCCCTGAAGGATCGCACCTTCGAGCGCCGCATCGAGTTCATCGACGAGCTCAACCGCGAGATCAAGCAGCTCGACAACTCCGACAAGTCCTGGCGCAGCTCGGACATCGCGCGCGAAATCAAGGAAGACCTTGAGTTCCAGAAGATGAACGCGCAGACCGAGGCCGGCAAGCTCGCCCGCGACCGCATCCGCCGTCTCGACGACGAACTGACCCGCCTGGTGCTCCAGTACGGCGACGTGAAGATCGAGTTGAACAACCTCCGCCTGAAGAAGGTGACCGCCAAGGCGATGGCCACGCGCTCGGCCAAGGTCGACGTCATGAACGTCACCGTCGACGATGAGCACGTGATCTGGCCGTTCACCGGCGAATACTGGCAGGACGAACTGGGCTACTACCGCTTCGTCGTCCGGTCCACCTGCGGCAGCAACTAGCTGTTGCTCGTTCGTTTTCCACAACTCATTACCCCTGATTTTTTGAGGAATGCCATGAGAAAAACCTGTCTTTGGATCGTATCCGTAATGATGGTGGCACTTCCGTGGGTGGCTTCGGCGCAAAAGCCGAACTCCAAGCGGGATCCCAAGTTCAAGGAAGACAAATCCCTGGAAATCTCCAAGGAAGAGGCGATCGCCAATGCCAAGAAGGAGCAGGAAAAGGGCGCCGGGACAATCAAGTACGAGGATTTTGTCGGCACCCAGAAGAAGGTCCAGGACCTCAAGCTCCCGATCCTGCAGCAGCAGGAGAGCCAGCTCAAGCGCCAGCTCCAGATCATGCGTGCCACGGACAAGCGCCGGGTAGAGTACCTCTTCCGCCTGGCCGACATCTTCGTGCAGTACGAGCAGATCTACAAGTTCCGGTTTGGTGAGAGCGTCGAAGCCATGGGCAACGCCAAGACCGCAGCGGACAAGGTGCGGTTTGAGAAGGAAAAGAACGAAAACATGCGTCGTCAGAAGAAATATCTGGAAGACGCGCTCAAGGAGCTCAACAACATCACCACGACCAAGGCGTTCGCCGACTGGGCGCGCATGGACGAGGTTCTGTTCAAGCTCGGCGACATCGCCCGCGAGCTCGGTTACCAGGACATCATGCAGGAGAAGTTCCGCAAACTGCTGCGTGAGTATCCCCAGTCCAACTTCGTTCCCAACGTGCACCTGGCGTTCGCGGAGTTCTACTTCAAGCAGGGCCGCAACGGCCTCAAGCTGGCCACCGACTACTACATGAAGGTCGTGAACAACCCGAAGTCCAAGGGCACCAACATCTATTTTTACGCCCGCCGCATGCTCGGCTGGTGTTACTTCAACCTGCAGGACTTCCCGAAGGCGCAGAGCGAGTTCCTCTTCGTCGCCCAGAATTCCAAGCAGGAGACCCTCAAGAAGCAGACCCGCCGCGAGGTCGTCATGGCCTACTCCATGAAGGGCAACCGCGAGCAGGCGTTCAACTTCTTCACGCACCAGCTCGGCACCGAGTACGCCCGCGACCTGTACCTGATGCTCGCCAACGAGTACTTCACGCAGGGTAACATGGCCAACATGATCTGGGTCTACGAGGATCTGATCAAGCGCTTCCCGCAGGATGCGGCGCGCTGCGACTGGCTGCAGCAGATCTACCAGGGTTACAAGCTCGACAACATCATGGACAAGATGGAGGACAGCCTCAAGAAGATCGTCGTCACGATGAACGATCTCAAGAAGCAGTTCGGCGACAAGAAGATGGAGACCACCGTGTGCGTGGACTTCGCCAAGCGCAACCTGTACGACCAGGCCAAGCGCTCCTACATCAAATACGACAAAGCCAAGGGCAAGGCCTCCGAGGACGCCGAGAAGCTGCTGAACTACTCCGCAGCCCTCTATCGCGAATTCCTGGAATACTTCCCCACCGACGACGATGCCTATGACATGCGCTACGACTATGCCCAGCTCCGCAGCGACATGGCGTACAACCTGCAGAAGATCAGCAAGAACGAACAGGACATCCGCGAAGGCTTCCGCATCGCCGCGCGCGAATACAGCACCCTGTTGAAATGGGAGAAGCTTCCCAAGGGCATGACCCAGCAGATGTTCGAGAAGAACCGCGAGGACATCGGCAACAACACGGTCAACCTGTACTTCGAGGTTCTCGGCGTCGACTTCGAGAAGGAGAACAAGAACCGCGACCAGAAGCAGGCAGACTACCTGAAGCGTCGTAACTGCCTGGCCGCCAAGCAGAAGACCGAGGCCGCCGGCAAGAAGTTCACCCAGAAGTGCCCTGAGTTCCAGAAGAACATGCCCATCCCGCCGGATCTGAAAGACGTCATCGACGTGTTCAACCTGTACGTCAAGTATGTCAAGAGCGGCAAGAACCTTGCGGTGATCAAATACAACCGCGCGATGATCTACTACATGTACCGCAACTTCGGCGAGGCGATCCCGCTGTTCGCCGACACCATCCGCACGACCCACACGACCGACCCGCAGATGGCCCTTGAATCGGCCCTTTACCTGATGATCGCGTACGACGCCGAGGATCGGTTCGAGGACATGGTCGAGATGATCACCGAGCTGCTCAAGCCGGTGTACAATCCGATGTTCAACCTCAACGCAGCGGCCAAGCAGTTCCGTGTCCGCCTCGAGGCGAAGAAGCTCGAGAACATGGAGATGGAAGTGGCCAAGCGCGGCGAGGAAGGCCGGTATCGCGAAGCCGGTGACATGCTCACCCAGATGGCCCGCGAGTTCAAGTCCGACGCCAACAAGGTCATCCAGTACTACACGTCAGCGTCGGTCGCCTTCGAGAAGGCCGGCATGGTCGGCCTGGCCATCGGCTCCCTCAAGGAGCTCCAGAGCATCTACGGCTCCGGCGCCACCAAGGACCGCCCGCAGGTCGTGAACTCCTACATCCGCCTGGGCCAGCTGTTCGAGCAGATCGCCATGTTCGACGCGGCCGCGGCCTCGTACGAGAACTTCTTCAGCCGCTACTCGAAGGATCCCGACGCCGTGCGCGCCGCCCGCCGCGCCGTGCAGTTGACCTGGTGGTCCGGCGACCTCAAGGGCGCCGAGAAGAAGGCCCAGGACTTCATCGAGAAGCTGTACCGCATGGGCGCTGCCCAGTTCAAGGGCGACGTGTCCTACCTGTTCTTCATGCTGCACCAGTTCCATGAGGACCGGAAGACCAAGAGCGGCCAGTCCGCCGGCATCGGCATGACCCAGCACTTTTTGACCAAGTACATTGAAATCATGGGCAAGAACAGGGTCGACGATCTGATGATCCGCGTCCTCTCCAAGCAGGGCAAGATCCTGTGGGATCAGTCCTGTCCGGTCCCGACCCGCTACGGCATCTGCATGAGCATCGTGTATGTCGAGAAGAAGTCCAAGACCGACAAGTGGAAGGTCGCCACTGTCCGTTTCGAGAAGCGCGATCGCGGCAAGGTGCGCGCGGCCGTCGAGAAGTTCGAAGCTGCCATCAAGGTGTACAACACGTGGAAGGGCACCCAGACCATCCACGGGTCCCTCGACGGAGCTGACAAGAACCTCCGCATCAACGAGGCCCTCGATGCCGTCGCACTGGCCAAGTTCCACCTGGCTGAAGCCTCCTACGAGGAGGTCATCTCCATGGAGCTCCCCGAGTTGACCATGAAGACGAAAAAAGACCAGGAAAAGTCCATGAAGGACATCATGAAGTGGATCGAGACCCAGTCCAAACTGATCGAGAAGAACAAGAAACTGTACGAGGAGGCCGCCGCCCTCCAGCTCGGCAAGAAGGTCAACTCCTGGTACATCCCGGCTGCGGGCCGTTTCGGCGCGATCTACAAGAACTACGTCACCAAACTGAAGAACATGCGTTTCGGCAAGGAAATCGAGGACAACATCGAACTGAAACTGGAAATCCAGGACATGTTCGGCAAGTCCTATGAAAAGATGGAAGAGTTCGCCAAAGCCGGTTTCGAGGCCTGCGTCAAGAACGCGCAGAAGTCGGGCCGCTATGATGAATGGTTTGAGTTCTGCGAGAACGAGTTGGCGGAAATTCGCCGCTCGGTGAGCCCCGTTTCCGACGAAGTGTGGGCCGCTCCGGATTTCAAAGACACCAAGATTTCCCGGTCGACCGTCGTTCCGGTGCCCATCCGCTAAGAAGGTGAGGAAAGATCATGAAAACCAGCAAACTCATTCTGATCGCTCTTTTGACTTTGGTTTTCGGCGCTTGCACCGGCGGTAAAAAGGACACCACGCCTGCCACCGGTCCCGAGCCAGGGAACAACAAGCCCATTCCGGGCACCATCGACACCAACACCGGCGAGGTCGTCCCCGGTCCGGCCACCGGACCCGGCACGGGCCCCGTGACCACGACCGAGGACAAGACCGTCTCCAAGGCCGTCATCACGAAGTTCCAGGAGGCCCTCAAGGGATTCTTCGACGCTTCGGACAAGGGCTGGCCCAAGGGCGATTGCGAGAAGGTCGCCAAGTCCTTCCTGGATCTCCTCAAGGAGGCCGGCGGCGAGAAGATCGCGTCTTTTCCGTACAACGCCGGTGTCGCCTACTCGCGCTGCGGCCTGAAGGACAAGGCGCGTGACGCCTTCAAGAAGTCCCTGTCCATCGACCCGACGTTCCCGTCGGCGAAGTCCGGCCTGATCCTGCTCGACATGGAAAACCCCGAGGACTTCCTCAAGTACGAGGCCGACCTGATGCGCGACTCCTACGCCATGCAGGATCCGGACATCCAGTACAACCTCGCGCTGGCCTACTTCATGCGCTATTCCCGCGAGGGCCAGGACAAGAACCGCAAGCCGCTGCTTGACGCGCTGCGCAAGGCGCTGGCCTCCTCGGGCAAGATCCCCAACGACAGCCTCGAAGGCGTGCGCATCCGCCTGAAGATTTACGGCCTGTCGATCCTGTTCTACCTCGAGGCCGAAAAGCGCAAGGACGCCAACGCGTCGCTGGCCCGCATCTTCATCGGTCAGGCGAAGGACTACTTCAAGCCCTGCGTCGGCGAAAAGGGCGTCAAGGACAACTATGCACGCGAAGCGCTGGCGATGTACTACAACGCCTACGGCCTCTACGTGCTCGCCCAGGGTACGCTGGGTCCCGCGTTCGACGAGTTCAAGAAGGCCCAGGAGTGCGAGCCCGACAACATGGCGGCCAACCTCAACATCGGCATGCTCGGCGTGAGCGTCCGTGAGCCCGAGATGGCCATCAAGGCCCTCGAACTCGTGGTCTCCAAATACCCCAAGGCCTCCGAGGTCAAGGAAGCCGAGCTGGCGCTGGCCGTCTCCTACAAGGTGTACGCCATGACCCTCCAGGACATGGCCGACCACCAGTTCGAGAACAAGGAGCGCATCCAGATGGAGATCGACCGGCTCAAGGAAGCCATGAAGATGGGGCAGACCCAGCTCGATCTCTACGAGAAGATCCTGCAGGGTGACAACATCCGCGCGCTCATCCCGAAGCTGGCCGAGATCACCGGCGGCGACCCCAAGGCCATGCAGTCCGCCCTGGACAAGGGTGAGGTCACCGTGAAGATGATCAAGGACGACGTCGAGAAGGTGAAGCCTCGCCTCGAGACGGCCGTGAAGGAGACCATCCCGAACCGCCTGAAGGATCGTGAGCAGGAGCTCGCCAGGTTGTCCGATGCAGACAAACTGAAGTCCGAGGCCAAGTCGTACTTCGAGAAGTCCCGCACCCAGTACGAGAAGACCCTGTCGGCCAATCCGAACGATTATCGCGTAGCCTTCAATCTGGCCGTGCTCTACTACAAGGCCGGCGATCTTCTTGGAGACCTGAAGGGCAACTACGCCAAGGCCCAGGGCCTGTTCGAGAAGGTGCAGGCTCTCAAGGGTTCCCCGAAGGAGTACAAGGATTTCGCACAGAAATATGCTTCGGACATCAAGTCCGCTCTGGTCCGCCTCAAGGAGAACGAAGACGATAAGAACAAGCCTGCTCCGGCCCCTGCGCCTGCGCCTGCACCGGCTCCCAAGAATTAGTCTTTCTTTCTTTCGTTTGGCGGCTTTCCCGCTTCTACACGAATTTCCCTTGAAAAACCGGATCTAACCCTTTTCAAAAAGAAGTAATTTGTCTATATTCCCGTACCTGAAAGGACGAAAGTGCCATGACTTTCCGACAGATTCTTCCGCTTTTCGCCTGTGTAGTCGTCTGGGCAGCGGCACCCTCCCCGGTCCGCGCCAGTGACGATGATGCGAAGAAGGCCCAGGAGGAGATCCAGAACATCGCCAAGAACTGGTCCGTCGAGTGGCGCAAGGGCACGATCCAGTACAAGATGCAGTTGAAACTGTCCGGAAAATCCGATGAAATCATCGGAGAGATCACGGGCGAGGGCGTCGTGCGGGTCAAGGACAAGAACGTTCGAATCACGATCTCGGTCCAGTTGACGTCGGGGAAATTCAGTTACATCACGAAGTATCCGGCGATGTCCTTCACGTACTTCGGGCGTATGACCTCCTCGGATCCCGGCTTGCTGCCCATCAAGGAGACCATCCAGTTCCAGGACAGCCTGCTGCTCAAGGACGGCGGCCTGTGTCCGCTCTCCGTCCGCCAGAATACCCAGTGTCTGAAACCTCAGTCAAAATAATATCGTTCGATTCGGAGGCTGAATCAATGTCAGGACATAATAAGTGGTCAACAATAAAACACAAGAAGGGTGCTGCTGACGCCAAGCGTAGCAAGGTCTTCACCAAACTTCTGAAGGAAATCACCATCGCCGCCCGGCTGGGCGGTGGCGATCCGGGCGGTAATCCACGTCTTCGCTCCGCGCTGGACAAGGCTCGTGAGAACAACATGCCCAAGGAAAACATGGAGCGCGCGGTCAAGAAGGGCACCGGCGAGCTCGAGGGCGTGAACTACGAAGAGATCACGTACGAGGTCTATGGTCCCGGCGGCGCCGCCCTGATCGTGGAGGTCATGACTGACAACATCAACCGCACCGTCGCGGAGATGCGCACCATCCTGAACAAGCACAACGGAAATCTGGGCAAGACCGGGGCCGTGTCCTACAAGTTCGATCGCAAGGGCGTCATCGAGATCAGCCGGGAAGACACCAACGAGGATCAACTCATGGAAGCCGCCCTTGAGCTCGGTGCCGAGGACATCAAGACCGAGGACGAAGAGATGTTCGAGGTGCATACCGCACCCGGTGATCTGCTGACGATTACTGATGCCCTCAAGGAAAAGAAATTCCACGTGAAGTCCTCCGAGGTCCAGATGCTGCCCAAGATCAGGGTGAACATCACCGGCCGCGACGCGGAGGTCGCCTGGAAGCTTTACAACCTGCTCGACGATCATGACGACGTCCAGAACGTCTGGCATGATTTCGACATCGACGATGCGGAACTCGAAGCGATTGCCGACAAGTAATCCCTGCGGGATTCTCTCACCTGGAATGTGCTGGCTTGGGCTCGATCCGGGCTCGCGCAAGGCTGGTTATGCCATACTGGAAATGGGGAATGACGGTCGTCCGAGATACCGGGAGTGCGGTCTGATCACGGCTTCGGGCGACCAGCTCGCGCTGCGCCTGCTCGAGATCGGGCGCGGGTTGCAGGAGGTGCTTGACGAGTACCATCCTGTCGCGGCGGCCGTGGAGGATATCTTCACGGCCAAGAACAGCCACTCCGCGCTGGTGCTCGGGCAGGCTCGCGGCATGGTGCTGTTCGTGCTGGCTGCAGCCGGTGTGGAGGTCGTCACCTACACGCCCGGACATGTCAAGAAGGCTATCACCGGGCAGGGACGGGCGGCCAAGCAGCAGGTGCGTCGCAACATGATGCACCTGCTCCACCTGCAGTCCGAGCCCGCTGAAGATGCGGCCGACGCGCTGGCGCTGGCGTTCTGCCATTCCATGCACGCCCGGCGCGGAGGTGTTTCATGATCGCGTGGCTTTCGGGATCCATCCTTGAAATGGGTGAAGAGCGCATGATCGTGGTCGTGCAGGACCTCGGTTATGAGTTGACCTGCACGCGGGCCGCGATGGAGGGCAAGAATCCGGGTGATCGTGTGGAGATCTTCGTGCACCCCCACACGACCGAGCACTCCACCGAGTGGTTCGGTTTCCATTCCTCCCTGGAGAAGACGATCTTTGGCCGGTTGATCTCCGTTCAGGGGGTTGGTCCGAAGGTGGCCATGTCGATCCTGAGCACCTTCGGCATGAAGGAGTGCGTCCGGCTGATCACCACCGGGCAGGACAAGTCGCTCACCGGAGCCACCGGTGTCGGCAAGAAGATCGCCCAGCGGCTGGTCATGGAGCTGCGCGAGTCGCTGCTGCCGTTCCGGGAGCAGTTCACCCACTCCATGGAGATTGTACTTCCAATTGGCGGCCACCCTGGCGTTTCCTCGATGCTGGACCGTGCTTTGTCGGGGTTGCGGAACATGGGCTACCGTCCCCAGGAGTTGACCATCGTCGCGGGGCCGCTGCACGAAGCTGCCGAGCAGGGCGTCCCCGCGGCCGATCTGATCCGGCTGGGGCTTTCCCTGCTGCGCAAGGAGAAACCGTAAATGGGCCGCAAACCTCATCGTGATCCGCAGGATCCGCTATCCCCCCAGCCATTGACCGCGCCCCTGCCCGAGGTCATCGCCGAGAGCCGCATCCGCCCCGTCAGTTTCGAGGAGTTCGTGGGACAGCGGCAGCACATCGAGAACCTGCGCGTCTACGTGTCCGCCGCCCGGGCGCGGGGCGGCGCGGTGGATCACATCCTGTTCTCGGGTCCTCCGGGGTTGGGCAAGACCACCCTCTCGCACATCATTGCAGCAGAGATGGGCACCACGATCCATCGCACCTCCGGCCCCGCCGTGGAGCACAAGGGCATGCTCGCAGGGCTGCTGACGAACCTCAATCGCGGTGACGTGCTGTTCATCGACGAACTGCACCGGCTCCCCAAAGTAGTGCAGGAATCCTTGTACTCGGCCATGGAGGACTTCAAACTGGAAGTGCTCATCGGCGAGGGTCCCCACGCGCAGGCCATCATCATGGATCTGGCGCCGTTCACCCTGGTGGGGGCCACGACGCGCTCGGGCCTGCTCACCGCGCCGCTGCGCACGCGCTTCGGCATCCCGATTCGTCTGGAGTTCTATGGCCCCGACGATCTCACAGAGATCGTGCTTCGTTCCGCGGGACGTCAGGGCATCGCCATCGCACCTGAGGGTGCCCTGGAAATCGGGCGCCGCTCCCGGGGCACTCCGCGCATCGCCATCCGGCTGCTGGCCCGCGTGCGCGACTTCTCCGAGGTCTCCGGTGCTGGCATCATCGACCGGAAGGTCGCCGCATCGGCCCTGGCCCGGCTCGAGGTCGACGAGGCCGGCCTGGATCCGACCGACCGCGCCTACCTGACATTGATTATCGAGCGCTTCGGGGGCGGCCCCGCTGGCATCGAGGCCATTGCCGCCGGAATGGGGGAGGAGCGGGACACCCTAGAGGAGGTTTGCGAGCCGTATCTGCTGCAGCAGGGCTACATCCAGCGCACCCCCAAGGGGCGCATCGCCTCGCGGGTGGCGTTCTCACATCTGGGTTTCTCCCCCCCCGCGACGCACTACATGCCCACGCTGTTCAGTGATCTTGATGAGCGGGAATAAAACAATTAAGGAAAACATGGGCATGGGGTATACAAAAAACGCAGATCTTGCCTTCGCAAGGTCGTTGTGTTAGAAGGAGCCGAAAAGCTCTTGTATGACAAGGCTTTTTGGCGATATTAAGAGAAGGATATTTTATGTTCAATTGGCTCTATAGCCTTTTTTCTAATGACTTGGCCATCGACCTCGGGACCGCCACGACGCTCACGTTTGTGAAGGGCCGCGGCATCGTGTCCCACGAGCCGTCGGTGGTGGCCGTCCAGCGCATGCCCCATGGAGGCAAGCGGATCCTGGCCGTCGGCAAGGCCGCCAAGGAGATGCTCGGCCGCACGCCCGGCAACATCGTGGCGGTTCGCCCCCTCAAGGACGGCGTCATCGCGGACTTCGACGTGACCGAGGCCATGCTCCGGTACTTCATCGGACAGGCGCATTCGCATCGCACCTTGGTCAAGCCGCGCATCATCATCTGCGTTCCGGCGGGCATCACCGACGTCGAGAAGCGTGCCGTTCAGGACAGCGCCCTGGCCGCCGGTGCCCGCGAGGTCTACCTGATCGAGGAGCCCATGGCGGCTGCCATCGGCGCGGGCCTGCCCATCACCGAGCCGTGCGGGAACATGATCGTCGACATCGGCGGAGGCACCACCGAGGTGGCCGTGATCTCGCTGTCTGGCATCGTGTTCGCCAAGAGCCTGCGCGTGGGCGGCAACCGCCTAGACGAGGCGATCATCGCGTATATGAAGCGCCAGCACAACATGCTCATCGGCGAGCAGACGGCCGAGCAGATCAAGGTGCAGATCGGCTGCGCCCACCCGCTCGAGAAGGAGCTCACCATGGAGGTGCGCGGCCGCGACCTTGTGGGTGGAATACCGCGCTCGATGGTGATCTCCAGCGAGGAGGTGCGCATGGCGCTGGCCGAGCCGCTCTCGCAGATCGTCGAGACCGTGCGAGAGGTGCTCGAGCAGACGCCCCCAGAGTTGTCTGCGGACATCATCGCCCACGGCGTCGTGCTGACCGGCGGTGGTGCCCTGCTGCGCAACCTGGACATGCTGCTGCGCACCGAGACCGGACTGCCCGTCTCCGTGTGCGACAATCCCGAATACGCCGTCGTGCTCGGCACAGGCCGCGCCCTCGAGGAACTGCGCCTGCTCAAGGAAGTGACGCTGACGCGAGGCGCGTAGCCGAACTCTTCTAAATACCATGGTCCTGATGCTTCTCTCCCGCCGTGCCAAGGAAATCATCTTCAGTGTGCTCCTGCTGGCCATCCCGGTGGTTTTCCTGTTCGCCAACATCAAGGAACCCCACCGGCTCAACACCCTGGACAGGCTGATCCTGAAGCTCTCCTCTCCGGTGCACCAGGCCTCCATGTTCATCTACCGGTGGGTCGACGGGATCTGGATGAATTACATCTACCTCGTCAATCTCAAGGAAGAGAACGACCAACTGCGTTCCGAGAACGGGATCCTCAAGGCCAACAACGCGATCCTGGAGATCTGGGCACAGCGGGGCCGCGAGGTCGAGAAACTTCTGGGTTTCAAGGAGGCCAGCTCCGCGGAGATGGTCGCGGCACGCGTGATCTCCAAGAGCTTCTCTCCGTACTACCGTGTCCTTCGGCTCCGCATCGATCGCGGCATCCACGAGATCAAGCCCGATGATCCGGTGATCATCCCCGAGGGCGTGGTGGGCAAGGTTCACCGCGTCTACGGCGACTACGCCGACATCCAGCTGGCGATCGATCCCAAGGTGCGCATTCCTGTGGTGGTCAAGCGCACCGGAACCGAGGCCCTGCTCGTGGGCACGGGCGATCCGCGCAAGTACACAGCGCGGCTCACATACCTTCGGCGTGAGGAGGAGGTTCAGGTGGGCGACCTCGTGGTCACCTCGGGCATGGGTGGCACCTCGGGCGTCCGGTTCCCGGCTGATCTGCAGGTGGGTCGCATCGTGTCCGTTCAGAAAAAGGAGTTCGGCAAGTTTCAGGACGCCATCGTCGAGGCTGCGGTCGATTTCTCGCGGCTGGACAAGGTGCTTGTGGTGGTGACCCCGCCACCGGTGGCCGATCCCCAGACCGCCCCGGATCCGGAACTGCAGAAGGAGCAGCCCAGAACCGGGTTGCGGCCCTTCTAGGTGCGCTCATGAATCGCGTCACCGCACTGTTCCTGTTCACCTTCGGTACCCTTCTGCTGGAACCCGTACTGCTGTTCGCGGTGCCGTTCTTCACCTTCAACATCCCCGAACTGGGACTGATCGCGGTGGTCTACTGCGCCCACGGCATCCGGGGGAGCCTTTCGCGCGGCGCGGCGGCCGCCCTGGGAATAGGCTACGTCATCGACCTGTTCTCAGGAGCGCCGGTGGGGATGCACGCGCTGGTCTATGTCCTCGTGTATTTCCTGGTGCGCGCGACCTTCGGCCGGATCTACGGCCGCGCGCTGTGGTTGCAGGCGCTGCTGGGTGCTCTCGCCTCGGGCGCCACCGGCGTCCTGGTGATCTCGATCGACCAGTGGCTCAATCCCGTGGAGCATTCCTGGTCCATGCTCTCCCACCTGCCGTTGCAGATGCTGGTGACCGGCCTCTTCGCCCCCGCGTACTTCTACGTGCTGTGGCGTGTGGACCGCATGGCCAGCTACGAGGTCTCCGTGGAAGGGATTTTCAAATGAGAAGGCTGGTGCTGTCCGACGACAGCGAATTCGGAAGGAAATACCGCATCGCCTTCGTGTTCGTGGGTGTGGCGTTCCTGGTGTTGATCGGACGGCTGGCCCAGCTCCAGATCGTGTATGGCGCCGAATACCGTGAGCTCTCCCGCACCAATTTCCTGCAGAAGATCAACCTGGAAGCTCCCCGCGGCCTGATCCTGGACCGCCATGGCGCCGTGCTGGTGAAGAACCGCGTGGCCTACAACGTTTTCATCACGCCGCGCTTCTTCAACGCCAAGGCCTTCGAGACCCTGCAGAACCTGATCCAGATACCCCAGATGGACCTGGATTACATCCAGTCCAAGATCATGCTCGCCGAGGGCCGCAAGCGGGGGTTCTCCCTCCTGGCCATCCGCGACGTGCCCAAGGAATGGGCGCTGATCCTGGAGAGCAACCGCGACCACCTGCCAGGGCTGGACATCTCCACGCAGGAGAAGCGCCAGTACCCCAATGGCCCGATGGCGGCCCACGCCCTGGGCTTCGTCGGGGAGGTCAACGCCGAGGACATCCTGCGGCAGCCTCTTGCGGACTATCACGATCGCGACTGGATCGGGAAGTTCGGCCTGGAGTCCAAGATGGAGAAGTCCCTGCGCGGACGTCGCGGCAGCCTGTGGCGCGTGCGTGACGCCAAGGGCCGCATAAAGACCGGCGCCGATGCCATGCGCTGGCTCCCCCGGCCGTTCCATGTACCGGCCCAGCCCGGTTACAACGTCGTCTCCACGATCGACGCCGACATCCAGCGGGCCGTGGAGCTGGTCATGGCTCCTTTCGTTTCCGGCTCGGCGGTGCTCATGGAGGTGGACACCGGGAAGGTTCTGGCCTACGTCTCCAAGCCTGCGTTCGATCCCAACGAGGTGTCCGGGCGACTCAGTTCCATGCGGGCAGCCGAGATCTACAACAACCCGTTGTATCCGATGCTCGACAAGGTCATCCAGGGCACGTATTTTCCCGGTTCCACCTACAAGGTTGTTTCGGTGATCGCCGCGATCGAGGAGAATCTCGTCGAGTTCGAGGAGTATCACCTGTGCAAGGGGTGGTACGAGTACGGTCGCTCCAGCTCCTTCCGCTGCACCCACGCGCACGGCCTGATGAACCTCGAGAGCGCCATCGTCTCCTCCTGCAACGTTTACTTCTACATGCTCTCCGAGCGCGTCGGCATGGACCGCATGGCGAGGTACGCCCGGCTGCTCGGGTTCGGAACGCCTCCGGGCCTCGACCTGAACCACGAGAAGTCCGGCTTCATCCCCACCAAGCAATGGTATGCACAGAAATACCAGGAGGGCTTCCGCATCGGCCACACACTCAATTCCGGCATCGGCCAGGGTGACGTGAAGGCGAGCATCCTGCAGGTCGCTCAGGCCTATGGCGCGATCGCCAACCGCGGCTCGGTGATGGAGCCCCAGCTCGTCGAGCGCATCACGGACTACCGGGGCGCGACCGTCCAGGAGTTCATGCCGGTGGTCAAGCGGCGTCTCGAGTTCAAGCCCGAGACCTGGGACCTGCTCATCCGGGCCCTCGACGGCGTCGTGAACAACCCGGAGGGCACCGCCTACAAGGCCCGCGATTCGCACCTGCGCGTGGCAGGAAAGACGGGCACAGCCCAGGTGCGTGCGATGCGCCGCGAGCCCGGACAGGATCCCGAGGAGAGCCGCTGGCGCAACCAGGATCACGCCTGGTTCGTGGGCTTCTCGCCCGTGGAAAAGCCACAGGTCGTCGTCGTTGTCCTCGTCGAGCACGGCGGCTTCGCGTCGAAGATGTCCGTCGCACCCGCCATGGCCATCCTCGACGAATACTTCAAGATAACCGGCGCCCAGAACCAGGTGACGCCGTGAGGCCCAAAAAGAAGGATTGATGTTCGAACCCGAAGGCCGCTTCTACCTGCGAATTGACTGGACGCTGATGCTGCTGATCATCAGCATCACGGGGCTGGGTCTCCTGAACCTCTACAGCACGTCGGTCTCCTTTTCGGCGCCGCTGTTCACCCAGCAGATCTACTGGATCTTCCTCGGTTTCTCCGCGTTCTTCATCACCGCGACGATCGATTACCGTTTTTACGACCGGGCGGCCAACCTGCTGTACATCCTGGGAATCATCAGCCTCGTGGCCGTGCTGGTGCTGGGGCGCATGTTCTTCGGCTCGCGCCGCTGGCTGAACATCGGCCCGCTGGTCATCCAGCCGTCGGAGTTGATGAAAATCATCATTATTCTAACAATGGCCCATTATGTCAACGCCAGCCCGCCGAAGAACGACGAAGGCCGTTCCCTGAAGGAACTCGCGGTGCCCGCGTTCCTGGTGGGGCTCCCGGCGCTGCTGATCCTGATCCAGCCCGATCTGGGCACCATGATGATCATCCTGCTGGTCTTCTTCTCGATCATGTTCCTGCTCAAGCTGCGCGTCCGGTCGCTGCTCACGCTGGCCGCCTCGGCCCTGGTCCTGCTGCCGTTGATCTGGACCTTCGTGTTGCAGGAATACCAGAAGAGCCGCATCCTGGTCTTCCTGGATCCCGCCAGCGATCCCACCGGCGATGGCTGGCACATCCGGCAGAGCATGTTCGCCATCGGATCGGGCCAGTTCTTCGGCAAGGGTTTCATGGCCGGCACCCAGAGCCAGTACCAGTTTCTGCCCGCCCAGTGGAGCGACTTCCCCTTCGCGGTCTGGGCCGAGGAGTGGGGCTTCCTCGGCGCTGTTCTGCTGTGCAGCCTCTACTTCGTGCTCGTGGCCTGGGCGCTGCGCATGGCCGTGACCACACGGGACCGGTTCGCCTCGACGATCTGCCTGGGTGTGGGCGCGATGTTCTTCTGGCACACCATCATCAACATGGGCATGGTCATGGGCCTGCTGCCCATCGTCGGCGTGACGCTGCCGCTGTTTTCCCACGGCGGCTCCTCCATGCTCACCTTCATGGTCAGCGCGGGCCTGCTGATGAGCGTCAGTTCGCGGCGGTACCAATTGTGACCTCACAGCGCTAATCAACTTGGATGATACCGTCTGTGAGTCGACGGTGATTGATGGATCATCGAACGTGACTACCGCTGTGGCTCAGTTGTCACTTGATTTTCCGTTGGTAATTGCTTACTTTTTTTGGGGTCCCTTTGACCCATGGAGCGCCCCTTGAACGATCGATTCGCGGATTATCAGGACCCGTTGGTCGGCAGCACCGTCGGCAACTACCACATCAAGGATCTGGTGGGCGCCGGTGCGATGGGGCAGGTTTTCATGGGGGAGCACCCGCAGATCGGCCGCAAGGTCGCCGTGAAGGTGCTCAACCACCAGCTCTCCTCGAACTCGGACATGTCCACGCGGTTCCTCTCCGAGGCGCGCGCGGTCAACCGCATCAACCATCCGAACATCGTGCAGGTGTTCGACTTCGGCACGCTGCCCGACGGACGCCTCTACCTGGTCATGGAGTTCCTCAAGGGCCGCGATCTGGGCTCCTACATGGACGAGAAGCGGCGGCTCTCCCTGCGCGAGACCCTCGAGCTCCTCGACCAGTTGACCTCCGGACTCGAGGCCGCCCACGAGGTCGGCATCGTCCATCGGGACCTCAAGCCCGACAACATCTTCCTGGTGGAGGGAAAGACCGGCTTCCAGGTCAAGATCGTCGACTTCGGCGTGGCCAAACTGCTCGAGCCCGAGATGCACAGCGGCGAGCGCACCGCCACGGGCCTAATCATGGGAACGCCAGCGTACATGAGCCCCGAGCAGGCCACCGGAGACGTCAACAACATCGGACCGGCGTCGGACATCTACGCGCTGGGCATCATCGTGTACCGCATGCTGTCGGCGCGCCTGCCCATCGAGGGGGACTTCGTGCCCCAGATCCTGCTCAAGCACATCTCCGAGCCGCCGACCCCGATCTCGCGGTTCCTGCCCGACTTCCCGCTGGCTCTCTGGGAGGTGCTCGCCCGCGCGCTGGCCAAGGCCCCCGCGGATCGACCCAAGACGGCGCGCGACTTCTATGATTCCTTCTTCGGCATCGTGCAGCGGATGGCCACCAACCGGACGCTGTCGCCCTTCGAGAGCACCGAAGGCATCACCCTCGATCCGCTGCCCAAGTCCGCGGCCGGTCCCCGGCGGCGACGTCCCCTGTGGATCGCAGCCTCTCTGATCGGCGTGCTGGTCGCTTCGACCATCGTGTACTTCGTGTTTTTGAAGGACGGCCGATCCGGTGATCCGTCGCCCACTGGACCTGGCCTTCCTGGATCCGGCGCGCCGGGCCCTGCCGGCCCAACACCTGTCGCACCGATGCAGGAGTCGATGACGCCTCCGGCGACCGGGCCCGCCATGGACTCTCCGACGGACATGCCCGCCGAGGCGCCACGGCCGCAGGTGCACAAACTGATCATCAGTGCCGACGCGCCCGAGATCCCGGTGCTGGTGAGCATCGACAGGAAGAAACCCCTGTCGGGGACCACGCCGCTGACGGTGTTTGCCCCGGCGGGCGCCTCGGTCCGGATCACCTCCGAGCATCCCCGGTACAGGCAGGTCATCCGCGAGGTCATCGTCACGCTGGATCATGAGATCAAGCTCGAGGCCTCCCCCGAGGCGCAGGACGCACCTCCGGCCACGCCCATGGACAGGCCGCCGGTTTCGGGCATGAAGACCACGGCGCCGGCCATGCCGCCCGACCCGCCGATGATCGGCGAGGACGACACGCTGCGCCCGATGTTTTGAGACCGTGGACGGTCTCTTGGAGAAACCATGCGATTTTTCTTCTCTGTGATGCTCTGTCTGCTTTCGATCGCCCTGGTGGTCCCGTCGGCCGCTGCCGTGGATCGGGAGAAGGCCCGGGCCCATTATGATCAGGGCGAGAAGTACTACCGCCTCGGGGAGTTCGAGAACGCGCTGGTCGAGTACAAGAAGGTTCTCGAGTTCGTCGACTCCGCAGAGATGTACTACAACATCGGGCAGTGCCACCGCATGCTCAAGGAGTACGAGAAGGCCCTGTTCTTCTACCGGCGGTACCTCTCGCAAGTCCCCAACGCGCCCAACAAGGAGCTGGTCGAGAAGCACATCTCCGCGATGACCCAGGAGCTCGAGGCCCAGAAGAAGGCCCAGCAGGATCAGGTCGTCCCGCCAGGGCAGGGCAAGGTCATCGTGATGGTGCAGCCGCCGGGCTCGCTGGTGTGGGTTGACACGTTCGACGGACGGCACGTGGGCACCACGCCCACCGTGCTCGATCTGGAGCCGGGCCCCCACGTGCTCCTGGTGAAGAAGGACGGTTTCTTCAAGAAGACCTTCCCCGTGACGGTGAAGTCCCGGGAACTGCACACCATCGAGTCCCAGCTCGAGACGGACCCCGACGCCATCGCGGTGGTGGCCCCGCCGCCACCGAAGAACGGGGACGAAGGCCGGTCCCTCTGGTGGTGGACCGGCGTGGCCGGCACCATCCTGTTCGGCGTGGGCACGGGCGTCTTCGGGTACCTGGCCTGGTCGAAGAACCAGGACTGGAAGGACACCTGGGACGAACAGACCAGGGAGGACGGCCGGCTGTATGGCAACCTGGCCACCGGTCTGGCCATCGCCACCGTCGGGTTCGCCGCGCTGACGATCTGGACGTCCCTGTTCTCCGGCCCGGACAGCCCTGACAAGGAGAAGAAACCCGGACATGGAGCCTGGCTGCTTTCTCCCTCCTGCTCTACCTCAGCCTGCGGGCTTTCCCTTTTCCTTGAATTCTAGTCACAAAGGAGCTTTATTCATGAAACGCTGTTCATCAATCCCGACACGAGCCCGGCGGGCCGTCACCGCTTCCCTGGTGGCGCTGCTGGCAGTTCTGGGCCTTGTCGCCTGCGATGCAAAGAAGCAGAAGGACACCACGCCCGGGAACGGTAATCCTCCCGTGGAGACCTCGAAGAAGGCGGCGCCGGAGCCCGTCAAACCCGAACCGGCAAAGGTGGTAGATGTGAATCCTTTCCTGCAGGAGACCTGGGGCACGCCCCATGAGATTCCTCCCTTCGACAAGATCAAAATGGAACATTACATGCCCGCCTTCGAGAAGGGCATGAAGGACCAGAAGGCCGCGATCGCTAAGATCACCTCCCAGAAGGAGGCGCCCTCGTTCGAGAACACCATCGAGCCGCTGGAGTATTCCTCCGAGTCGCTGGACCGCGTGGCCAATGTGTTCTTCCTGATCGCGTCGGCCGACACCAACGACGAGATGCAGAAGATCCAGAAGGACATCACGCCGATCCTGACTCGCCACTCCGACGACATCCTGCTCGACGCGAAGTTGTTCGAGCGGATCAGGACGTTGGCCACGGCGCGGGTCAACTGGGCGGGCACGCTGGAGCAGCGGATGGTGCTCGACAAGCACTACAAGCGCTTTGTCCGCGGCGGCGCGCTGCTGTCGGCCGAGGATCAGAAGAAGCTTCGCGCGATCAACGAGGAGCTGGCCAACCTGAGCCTGAAGTACAACGAGAACCTGCTCGCCGAGGTCAAGCGCTTCGAGCTGGTGCTCACCACCGAGGCCGAGCTCGACGGGCTGCCCGAGTCCGTGCGCGCGGCCGCGCTGGCCGCCGGCAAGGCCCGCGGCAAGGAGGGCAAGTGGGTGTTCACGCTGGACAAGCCCTCGTGGATCCCGTTTCTGCAGTACTCCAAGCGCCGCGACCTGCGCGAGAAGTTGTACAAGGGCTACATCAACAAGGGCGACCACAACGACGATCTGGACAACAAGAAGTTGATCGCGAAGGTCGCCTCCCTGCGCGTCTCGCAGGCGAAGCTTCTGGGCTTCAAGAACTACGCCGATTACGCGCTGGACATCCAGATGGCCAAGAACAGTGCCGGCGTGTACAAGCTGCTGGATCAACTGTGGAAGGCCGCGCTGCCCAACGGCAAGAAGGAGGCCGCCGCCCTGCAGAAGATGATCGACAAGGAGAAGCCGCGCTTCAAGCTGGCCTCCTGGGACTGGTGGTACTACGCCGAGAAGCTGCGCAAGGAGAAGTATGACCTCGACGAGGAGGCCATGCGTCCGTACTTCCAGCTCGAGAACGTCATCAACGGCGTGTTCGGCGTGTCTGGCAAGCTCTACGGCCTGAAGTTCGTCGAGCAGAAGGACTATCCGAAGTACAATCCCGAGGTCCGCAGCTTTGACGTGCTGGGCGCCGACGGCAAGCTCGTGGGCGTTCTCGTCGCCGACTTCCATCCGCGGCCGGGCAAGCGCGGCGGCGCCTGGATGGGCGAGTACCGCCAGCAGAAGCGCAAGGCCGGCAAGAACGTCGAGCCCATCGTGACGATCGTGTGCAACTTCACGCGTCCCACGCCCGACACGCCGGCGCTGCTCTCCTTCGAGGAGGTCAGCACCCTGTTCCACGAGTTCGGCCACGCGCTTCACGGCCTGCTCTCGGACAGCACCTACCCGATGGTCGCGGGCACCAACGTCCCCACCGATTTCGTGGAGCTGCCCTCGCAGATCATGGAGCACTGGGCGTCGGAGCCCGAGGTGCTCAAGAGCTTCGCCAAGCACTGGAAGACCGGGGAGGTCATCCCGGTGGCCCTCGTCGAGAAGATGACCAAGAGCCAGCTCTTCAACCAGGGCTTCGAGACCGTCGAGTATCTCGCGGCCTCCATGCTGGACATGGCCTGGCACACGCTGACCGATCCCACCGAGCTCGACGCAGCGGCCTTCGAGAAGAAGACCCTGGCCAAGCTCGGCCTGATCCCGGAGATCATCTCCCGCTACCGCAGCACCTACTTCAGCCACGTCGTGGGCGGCTACGCGGCCGGCTACTACTCCTACATCTGGGCCGCCGTCCTCGACAACGACGCCTTCGAGGCCTTCCGCGAGGCCAGGAACATCTTCGATCCCGCCACCGCGGCGAAGTTCCGCAAGCTCCTCGCCTCAGGCCACACCCAGGAGCCGATGGAGCTCTACAAGGCCTTCCGCGGTCGCGAGCCGAAGATCGAACCCCTCCTCAAGCAGCGCGGTCTGAAGTAATCATTTTCACCTGAAGGCGGTCACTTCCCCGGGGGCAGGTCTATGCCCTTGAAAAAAGATTCGGCCTGCGACTCCAGATCCGGTCCCGCTTCACCGCCCCGCTGGGAGAACGTGACCTCGAACACCAGCTTCTTCTCCACGGGGTGCCGGAAGATCAACGAACGAACGTACATGGGGAGTGAGACGGTCCCCTGCGGGGTCTGCGCCCGGGTGTCCTGGATAGTGCCTCGGAAGCGGACGCACGGGTACGATCGCTCCGAGACGACCTCGAACTTCGTCTCCAGGGTCTTGTACCGCTCCCCTTGACTGCGTCCCCCGGCGATGGTTCTGGCCGCCTCGAGGAGGTCCATGGCCGGATCGGGCCGCGAGATCAACACCTCGGCGGCCCAGGTCACCCCGGTTGTCGCGTCGCGCCGGATGAAGCCCATTCCCCTGTTGTCGGCCTGGGACAACTTCCATCCGGCCGATGCCGGCGCGTGGATGTTGACATAGGGGCCCTCAAAGAGCTTGCCGGGATCGACCGGCGGCGCCTCGTGTGTCCTCGACGGGAATAGCCAGATCATGCCAATCAGAATGAGACCCATGAGGACAGTCTTTAGAAACGTGTGTCCGTATGCGGTGAACGGCTGGTGAGGGGAATTCATGTCTCCGCTCCTGAGGAAGATGGTCCGAAAGTACAACTCCCATCCGGGATCGTCCACCCGTATCCGCACAAAACCCACCGGAAAACCCGAGGCGTTGCAACGATCGTGGCCGCCGCCACCCTCGCGTTGGCCGACGATCCCGAGCGGCTGGCGATGTGCCGGGCCCAGTTGCCCGCGTCGAAGGTGGGCGCCAGCCCCGCCGCCCCCGATTCACCCGGGGTGTAGGAATTGGTCGAACGGGGCGCGGGGTGTTTCCGTCGCGAACACGAGTATTTCAGCCCCGGGCACGAACATTTCAGCGGAAGAATTTCCGTATTCAGCCCCGAAACACGGGCATTTCAGTCGGGAACCCGGACATTACAGTCCCGGGCACGAGCATTTCAGTCAGGAACCCGAGCATTTCAGTCGGGAACTGAATCCTGGCGGCCCAGTCTGACCAGTCCGACCAGTCTGACCAGTCCGAC
>JAHITJ010000043.1 GCA_018817795.1 Myxococcota bacterium
CGTCCAAGGCCGGCGGACCGGCGTCCAAGGCCGGCGGACACAAGAAGCCCGAGCGGCCCGATCCCAAGTCCCGTCCGAAGAAATCCCGGAGGTAGAAGCCCATGACACCCCGCGAACGTGCCGAACAACGCGAAGACAAATTCCTCCACCCGATGGCCACCCGCTCGGCGGCCACCCGTGGACGGGAGCGCCCTGAGGATCGCTGCACCGTGCGCATGGAGTTCCAGCGCGACCGCGACCGCATCGTGCACTCCAAGAGCTTCCGCCGCCTCTCGCGCAAGACCCAGGTGTTCCTCAACCCCGACGGAGATCACTACCGCACCCGCATGACCCACACACTGGAGGTCACCCAGATCGCCCGCACCATCGCCCGTGCCCTGCATCTCAACGAGGACCTCGTGGAGGCTATCGCCCTGGGTCACGACCTGGGCCACACCCCGTTCGGACACTCCGGCGAGGCCGTGCTCAACAAGGTCTCCAGGAACGGGTTCCACCATGCCGTGCAGAGCCTGCGCGTGGTCGAGCATGTGGAGAACAGCGGCGAGGGCCTGAACCTCACCGAGGAGGTGCGCGACGGCATCCTGCGCCACACCAAGGGCAAGGGACCGATCCTGACGCGCAACCCCGACGCGCTGCCGGCCACCCTCGAAGGGCAGATCGTGCGGCTCTCGGACATCCTGGCCTACGTCAACCATGATCTCGAGGACGCCCTGCGCGCGAACCTGCTCTCGGAGGCCGACATCCCGCCGGAGGTGGTGCGACACCTGGGAGCGACGCACCGGGAGCGCATCGGGAACCTGATCCTGTCGGTCATTGAGACGACCGACCTTGAGCGCGAGCCCCTCGTGCTGCTCTCCGACGCCGCCCACGAGACCCTCGTGCTCCTGCGGAATTATTTATATGAACATTGCTATGATCATCCCACCGTGCGCGTGGAGTTTGAGAAGGCCGAACGGCTCCTGCGGGATCTGTGGACGATCTTCTCCGAGAAACGGCAGTGGACCGGCCTCGAAGGCGAGTTCACCGAGGAGAAGCTCGTGGACTACCTGGCCGGGATGACCGACCGTTACGCCATCCGCAAGTGGGAGAGCCTGTTCGTCCCGCAGTCCTGGTTCGTCAAGGCGTGAGCGCCACGAGACGGCAGGGAAGGCAAATGCTCCCCCCGGACACTTTAAGATTGAAAAAACGCGGTGGGGCTATATAGAGTGACCGCGCAAGGAGGCTCTCATGGAACTGCCGCGTATCGAACCGTACAAGATCAAGATGGTGGAACCGGTGTTGTTTTCCTCCCGGGAAGACCGCGAACGCTGGATCCGCGAAGCCGACTACAACCTGTTCAACCTGAAAAGCGAGCAGGTGCTCATCGACGTGCTCACCGACTCGGGCACCGGCGCGATGAGCCAGAAACAGTGGGCCGAGATCATGCTCGGCGACGAGAGCTACGCCGGCGCGACATCGTATTACAAGCTCAAGAACGCCATCTCCGAGCTGCTCGGCTTTCCGTTCTTCCTGCCTACTCACCAGGGGCGCGCGGCCGAGAACGTGCTGTTCCAGACGTTGCTGGGCCACGACGCACCCGACCAGGTCATCCCCGGAAACTCCCACTTCGACACGACCAAGGGACACATCGAGTTCCGGCACGCCAAGCCGCTGGACATCACCATCGACGAGGCCTTCGACACCACGCTGGAGCATCCGTTCAAGGGGAACCTCAACCTTGTGAAGCTCGAGGCCGCCCTGCGCGAATACGGTCCATCGCGCATCCCGCTGGTGCTGGTCACTGTCACGTGCAACTCCTCGGGTGGACAGCCGGTCTCGATGGCCAACCTCCGCGCGGTCAGCGATCTCTGCAAGAAATACGGTGTCCGCCTGTTCTTTGACGCCGCCCGCTTCGCCGAGAACGCCTACTTCATCAAGGTCCGCGAGCCCGGCTTCGCCGACAGCACCATCCGCGAGATCGTGCGCGAGATGTTCTCCTACGCCGACGGCTTCACCATGAGCGCCAAGAAGGACGGCATCGTCAACATCGGCGGGCTGCTGGCCTTCCGCGACGAGGACCTGTTCAAGAAGTGCTGCACCTTCAACATCATCTACGAAGGATACATCACCTACGGCGGACTGGCCGGCCGTGACCTGGGCGCTCTCTCGCAGGGGCTGTACGAGTCCACCGAGTTCGACTATCTGCAAGCCCGCGTCGGACAGGTGGAGTACCTCGGGAAGCGCCTGCGGGAGTTCGGCATCCCGGTCCAGTGGCCCATCGGCGGCCACGCGGTCTTCGTCGACGCGAAGAAGTTCTTCCCGCACATCCCGCAGGACGAGTTTCCGGCCCAGTTGCTGGGTGTGGAACTGTACATCGAAGCCGGCGTCCGCGCCGTCGAGATCGGCATGCTGCTGGCCGACCGCGATCCGGTCACCCGGCAGGAGCGCTACCCGGCCCTCGAACTTCTGCGCCTGGCCATCCCCCGCCGCGTGTACAACCAGCAGCACATGGAGTACATGGCCGTGGCCCTGAAGAACCTGTGGGATCGCCGCGAGTCGATCACCCGTGGCTTCGGCATCGTCTCCGAGGCGCCGATCATGCGCCACTTCACCGTCCGTCTGCGTCGGCTGTAATCAGCGGGTCTTTTTCGCGACCAGGTCAATCACCACGATTTCGGGGGGCACGAACAGGCGGATCGGCGGACCCCAGGTGCCTGTGCCTGTGGAGACGATCAGCGTGCCCCCTCCCGGGAGCTCATATCGACCGCGCAGGTATCTGAACACAAGGCTCACGATCCGGTCGAACGGAAAGATCTGTCCTCCGTGGGTGTGGCCCGACAGTTGGAGGTCGAACAGGCCGCGGGACTCCACGCGCGGTTGGTGCTTGAGCAGGATCACCGACGAGGGACGGGGCAGGGACCGCATCAGGTCGATCTCCGAGACGGAGCTCCCCTCCATCCGGGACACGGAGGGGTCGTCCACGCCCGCGATCACCAGACCGGGCACCGGCTGGGCGTGGGTGTTGCGAAGCACGACGAAGCCTGCGTCGGTGAGCATCTTCTCGCTCCACTTGACGCCGGAGTAGGCTTCGTGGTTGCCCAGCACCGCATATTTGCCCAGCGGAGGCTGAAGCTCCCGCCACAGGCGCATCAGTTTTTCCGGCTCGGCGATGCCGGGGTCGAGGAAGTCGCCGGTGCAAACAACCAGGTCGGGATTCTCCGCGCGGATCTTGTCGATGACCCGCTCGGCGAAGCCGACCCCCAGCGTGGGTCCGAAGTGGGTGTCCGAGATCTGGACGAGGCGGATCTTCTGGCCCAGGTCGAACGTCGGCATCGAAACATCATAATGTCTCACGCGCATGATCTCCGCGTCGATGCGGCCCCAGACAACGCCGACGAGGCTGAGCCCGGCCGCGGCGATCCAGACCACGCGGGCGGTGGTGCCGATCTCCCAGTGTGCCAGCACCCAGTTCAGACCCGACAGCACGAGGTGCACCGTGATGAACAGGAACAGCAGGCCCATCCACATGTAGCCGATCTGCGCCAGCAGGGAGGAGAACAGGCCCGGGATGACACGGCTCGCCAGGCCGATCAGGAAGGGTGAGATCCACAGCACCAGGATCACGCCCAGGAGCAGGCGCTGGCCGTGGGTCGACAGCAACCATACGTTGACGAAGGTCTTGTAGACGTACAGATGCCCGACAGCATAGATGGAGAGAACAACGAGCAAAAAGAGAATCATGGAGAGAATCGACATGGTTCGGTCCGTTCCGGAAGAATGCCGGCCCTTGGGCCGAGGACTGCCGGCCGGGAAGCCGGGGACCTCAAGGTAAGGGTACCGGTGCGATCGGTCAAGGGGGTTGATGAAGTCTGGAGGAGAAGTGGGGGAGAGGGGCCGCATCACGGGCCCCAGGGACCGCCAAACAGGCTAGAAGTGGAAGCCGAAGGTCAGGCGGAAGGCGGCCGTGGACTCGTCGGAGGAGCCGTCGTCATAATCGCTGTTGCTGGCATCGGTGTCGAACAGCACGGAGGCTTCGACACCCAGGCTCATGGCGTAGAACTGCGGGATCAGTTCGAACGTGTAGCGCAGGCCGGCGGCCACTTCACGGAAGGAGGTGTCCTTCGTGTAGATGGGCTCGTAGGTGCTGGAGTAATCGTCGTAGGTGTCGATGGTCTGGCCCACGACGCCGCCACGCAGGTAGAATGAGGAACCGTTGGTCTTCAGGCCCCCGGGGAACCACATCAGGGACGCGCCGAAGCGGGCGCCGCTGCGGTGGGTGGTGGCGTACACGTCTTCTTCGGCCCCGCCCATGCCCAGGATGCTGCCCTCGATGCCGAAGTGCCGCGAGAACATGTATTCCAGGTTCATGCCGCCGCCGACCAGGGTGCCGTAGCTGTCACCGGAGACGCTGTAGATCACGTTGATGCCCCAGCGGGGGAACCATTGGGGCTGGGCATAGCGCGGCAGGCCCACCGGGGGAGGGGGCAGGGTGGTCGCCGGCGCGGCCACGAACGGGGGCGGCGCATAGCGGGACCGGACCATCGGACGCTGGTAGACGGGGGCCGGGGCCGGGGCTGGCGCACACGGGGAAGAAAGGCCCATGCTGCAGCCGTCACCGGGGACGCCCTCGAGGATGATGATCTGGGCTGAAGCCGCGGTCGAAAAAGCCAGGACGAACAGGGTGAAGGAAGCCAGGAAAAGTTTTTTCATCGTACACCTCCAAAAGTCGGTCCTAAAATTCGCAAGAACCATGCCAAGGGCCGTTGTCCAGTGGAAACGAAAAAAATCGTTCCGGGACAATGGAAATTCCGAACTGATTTCCACCGGCGAAAAAAAACGCGCGGGATCTGTGAACGTTCGGTTACGGGAACCGGGGCCGGGTGTGGCGAACCGGGAACAGCCGCCGCCGGAGTCCCACTCCTTTTATACTGGAACTTGGTGCCCGGGGCCACCGGGATTTTCAGAGGATCAGCGTGCCGCGGACGAAGGCGTCGAGGAGCACCGCCATGGGGGCCAGGGGTGCCAGTCCGAGGATGTCGGGTCCGCCGGTGGCATCGGTGCAGGTGAAGTCGGCCCATGAGATGGTGCCGCGGGCGCCGCGCCACTCGAACGTGAAGCCGGTGTCGCCCGGGGAGGTGCGCAACAGGCCATCACCCTCGGGGGCGTGGAAGTACAGGGTGTGGATCGATGCGGTGCGCTCGCAGAAGACGGTCTCCGGCTCGCGGTCAAATGTCTCCATGGAGAGCGCCAGGCGCGGCTTGTCTGCGAACGGACGTCCGGCCGAGGGACAGAAGGTGACGCAGTTGCCGCATTCGTTGCAATAATCCTTAATGTTTGCAACCTGCGCCTCCTGCGAGATGGCGTAGGGAGTGGTGGTGGTGACCCCGAAGTGATCACCCTCCCGCACCAGCGACGGGACGGACCAGTCCCGTTTGGTGGCTTCGTAGGAGATGTTGGCGCGGTTGGGGCACACGCTCACGCAGACGTCGCAGAACAGGTGGCAGGCCAGGCAGCGGCGGGCTTCGGCCACGAGCTGGTTGGTCGTGAGATCACCGGCGACCATCGCGAACGTGGCGCGCGCGTCGGGTCCGGTGTGGGCCACGACCGAGGCCGCCGAGCGACGGGCGCGGTGCAGGATGAGATCGGCCCTGGCGGGCAGGACGGCCTTGGGCAGCCTGTCCTTGGGAAACACCAGGCCGTGGCGCTGGCCGATCTCGCGGGCGGCGTTCTTGCCGTCGGCCACCGCGGCGATGATCGACATGGGGCCGCGCACGACGTCACCGCCGGCGAAGACCTTCTCGTGACCGGTGGCGCAGCCGTCGGGCCGGACCGCCACCGTGCCCCAGCGGGTGAGGGCCACGGCGGTGCCGTCGAGGAAGCCGAGCTCGGGATCCTGGCCCACCGCAGACAGGATCATGTCCACCGGGAGCACGAACTCGCCGTCGGGTTCGGGCACGGGGCGCCGGCGGCCGCTCTCGTCCGGATCCGAAAGCATCATGCGTGCGCACAGAAGCTGGTTCAGACGGCCGTTTTCGGCGTGGGCCCGGATCGGGGCCACAAGCTCGCGGATCTCGATGCCCTCCTCGAGGAGGTCCCGGATCTCCTCGAGGTCCGCCGGCATCTCCTTGCGGGTCCGCCGGTAAAGCACCATCACATGGTCGTGCTCCCGCCGCAGGCGCTGGGTCGTGCGCGCCACGTCCATCGCGGAGTTTCCGCCGCCGATGATCACGGTGCGGTGCCCGATGCTCTTGATCCGTCCCTCGTTGACGCCCTCGAGGAAGTCCAGAAACGGCACGACGCCGGGCAGATCCTCCCCCTCGATGTGCAGCTCGCGCGAGGCACGGGCGCCCACGCCCAGGAACACCGCGTCATGCGCGCCTACGATGCGGTTGAAGTCGTCGCGGTTTCCCACGCGCTCCTGCTTCCAGGTCACCTCCATCGAGAGGATGCGCTCGAAGTCGCGGCGGAGGAACCCCCGATCGAGCCGGAAACCCGGCAGCGCCCGCTCGAGAAGGCCGCCGGGGCGTCCGTTCTCATCGTAGATCGTCACGCGCGCGCCGGCGAGCGTCAGGTAATAGGCCGCGCTCAGACCGGCGGGTCCGGCGCCGATCACGCCGACGTTCACGCCCTTTTCCGGGCCGGAGACGGGGGCCGGAACCTGACCGTTGCGGGCGACATAGCGCTTGATTTCGCGGATCAGAACGGGGGAGTCGTAGTTGATGCGTGTGCAGCGTTCCTGGCATTTGTGATCACAGGCCATGCCGGTGGCGTGCGGCAGCGGGTTGTCCTCCAGGATCACGCGCAGCGCCTCGTCATGACGGCCCTCAGCGGCCAGGGCGATGTACAGCGGCACCTTCTGGTTGGTCGGGCAGCTCTCCACGCAGGGGGCCTTGACACAGTCGAACGGACCCAGTTCGCGGCGTCCCTTGATCGAGTCCCAGGGGTGGGCCCCCTTGCGGCAGGCCTCGGCATGGAGCGTGCGTGCAGCCAGCGCCTGCAGTTTCTCGAACAGGACAGCGCGGTCGCCGCCGGGACCGCCCACGCGGCCGGTCTCGGGGAGCTCGAACTTCGTGGCTTCGAAGGCGGCCGAGATGTTCTCCATGTACTGGTAAAGCCGTGCGTAGCCGCCGGGCTTGAGCAGATCCGTGCACACCGTGACCGGGGTCAGCCCGCACGAGAGCACGTCCGCGACGTTGTCGGCGTCGATGCCCGCGCAGAACGAGATGTCCAGGGTGCCGCCGAACTGCTCGGACAGGCGGTGGGCCAGCTCCAGGGACACCGGGTGCAGCGCGCGCCCGGACATGTAGTGCATGGCCTCCCTGGCAGGCAGCACGTGCCGGATGTTGCAGCTCTCGAGGGTGTTGGTCAGTTTCACGCCGAAGGCGACGCCGGTGGCCCGGGCCTTCTCGAGGAGCCGGGCGATGAGCCCGATCGCGTCCTCCCACTTCAGGTCGTGTTCGAAGGCGGCGTCCGGGACCTCGACCTCGAAGCCCATCACGTCGTTGAGGATCGTGCGCAGCGCGACGGGGCCCAGCAGCGTGGGGTTGCACTTGACGGCGGTGTGCAGCCTGCGCTCGGCGATGAAGTAGGCCGCGATGCCCTCGATCTCGTCGGGGGGGCATCCGTGCATCGTGGAGATCGTGACGTGATCCGTGATGATATCGGGGATATCTCCGAGGTCCAGGTCCGGCACCAGCGGGGCCAGCTCCGCGCAGAGCTCGCGGATGCGGGGATTGGGCCGGGTCATCGCGTCGAGGAAGTGCTGGACGTTGGGTTTCCGGATGCCCTCCATGTTGTAGCCGACGCTGATGTTGAACAGGCAGCCCAGCTCAGAGGGGGCTCTGTCATGCCCGAGGAACCGCTGCAGCACGTGGATGAGCACCCAGGCCTTGCAGTACTCCTCCTCGGACTGTGCCAGCGTCAGTTCCTGGGACCACTCACAGTTGTATCCCTCGTCGGCAGCGTCGATGCAGGGCTTGGTGACCTCGATGGTGTCCAGCGTCTGAACGGTCTTCAGTTCGAGGTAACGCGCGCCGCACAGCCATGCAGCCACGAGGTTCTGCGTCATCTGCGTGTGGGGACCGGCGGCCACGCCCACCGGCGTCTCCAGCAGGCGGCCGTAGCGGCGGCTGCGGAAGCGATCCGATGCTGACGGGGTGAAGAAAACGGTCCTGGGAAGCCCCAGCATGCTGCGGCGGGCTTCCCACTCCTGCTTGAGCAGGGTGAACAGGCGGGCAATCGGCACGGGATAAAAACGATCGGACATGATTCCTCCTATTGCGAACGATCCACACACTATGAACAGGTGGGAAGACCGAAAAGTGTAAGAAGAATGGCGCGGATGCGCAAGGAGATTGTTAGTGCGAGACCGTGACGGCCCAGATCGCGAGGAAGACGAGCAGCAACAGGCTCACCGCGGCGATGCCCAGCAGCACCGGATCCATGCGCAGGCGCTGCTCCAGTTCGCGTGCGACGGTGGCGTCGGCTCCTGCGGCGTCAGGACCACCTAACTCCCGCAGAATACGGCGGCAGCGGGAGAAGTCGCCTGCGTTGAAGGCGGCGATCGCCTCCCGCGCCGGCTCGCCCGCGTCGTCGGGCACCGACAGTTGCCCCTCGGGGATATCAGACAACTCGGGGCGTCTCCAGAATGGCATCGGGATCATTCCTTGGAATTACTTGGGCATGTGGAAGGGCACAGGGGTCTGGCGGATGCGGGAGACGGCCCCCAATCCCTGTCCGATCAGTTCCATCTCGAAGCGGCCGTCCTGGAGCTTCACCAGCGACCACATCAGCGCCTGCTTGTGGTGGTAGAAATTCATCAACTGTCCATCGGCGTTGACCGCGCGCACATGCATGGTTCCGGGGAAGAGCCCGGCGGGCGTGCGCAGGTCGACGTTGCCGACGACCTTGGGCGACATGATCGGCTTCTGCATCAGGATCGGCAGCACGTCGTTCATCTTGATCAGGGGCATCTCCATCGGCTGCATGGCGCCGATCTGCATGATCAGTCGTTTCACCTGGCCTGCGGCGCCCGGGTTGCCTTCCATGTACAACTTCAGGTACACGGTGCGTCCCAGGCCCGCGAGCGTGATTTCAAGCCAACTGAACTTGCCGCCGCCCTCGCGTCCGACGAAGGCGATCTTCATCTTGTAGCTCTTCTTTTCCTGACCGTCGGTGACCGCGTATTCGACCCACGTTCCGAGCTTGATGTCCTTGTTGGGAGTGGTGCCCAGGAGCTTGAGCTGGACCGGCGGAGGACTGTTGGAGGGCAGGGGGCCCTGCTTCTGGGCCGCTGCGTGCGGGATGAACAGGAGGGAACAGAGAAGGAATGTGGAGAATCTCAGCATGGCGGCACCGTGGAAAAACCTAGCACACAAACGTCGCCCGCGCGACGATTATTCATTCTGCAGCGCGTCTTCGACGAATTGCCAGTCCGCATGGGTCCCTGCGCGCCAGCGGGCGACGTGCAGCGCGAGCCGGAGGTCGTCGGGCCGGCCGGTGGTGTCATGCACGCCCAGGCGGTCCAGGATCGGCAGCAGGACCGGCAGCCGGATCCCGTCGGGGGAGGACACGCCGACGGCCTGTGCGTCGAGGCAGGCCGCAGCGGTCTTCTGCCAGAGGCAGGCGGTCCAGGCCACCTCGGGGGCGTCGGGCAGCAGGATCGCCAGTTGGGAGAGCACGTGGTCGCGCCATTTGCCGAAGCCGGGCCGATCCCCGGCGATTCTCAGCAGCAGCAGCGGGTTCCCGGTGGTCCGGGCCAGGCTCTCGGGCGTGACCAGGCCGGGGAAACGGCGTGCGGCCAGTCCGGCCACCCGGGACAGCCGCTGCGGATCGCCCTGCGCGGTGGCGGCCAGCAGGCGCGTCAGACGTGCCTCGGCCTGCCCGGAGAAGCCCGCGCGCCAGAGGAAGCCCACCAGCTCCAGGTTCGCGTCCAGACGCCAGTCCTCGCGGTCGCGTTCCGCGGAGGTCTGGAAGGCCTCCTTCCAGGCGAACCAGTCGCGCATGGCCAGGGCGGCCTCATGCCTGAAGCCGGCGTGCAGAAACATCTCGGCCTGGTCATGGTAGGCTCCGGCGCGATCAGGATGTGACTCCGAGGTGGCGCGCAGGGCCGACCAGGCTCGCCCTGGATCGCTGCGCAGCAGAAATGCGGCAGCGGCGGCCAGGCCATGACGGTGGGAGCCCGGAAAGAGCACGAGCACGAGCTCGGCCGCGGCCGTGACCTGGGGATGGGCGGCGTGACGACGAAAGAAGATCTCCCAGGTGGAAGCGGGCTGCGGCAGGGCCAGCAGCAGGGCCAGGTCGGAGTGGAAGTCCCCGTGCAAGGCGGTCGTCGGCGGGACCTGGGTCGTCGTCTCTCCGGATCGGTGCGGCGTCTTCGGGGTCCGGCAGGCCGGCTCCCCGTCAAAGACAGGCCACACCTTGCGGAGATTTTCGTCGCCCATGAGCCCTCTCCAGTACGGCGCGAGGGCCCCGCCATCAGGACGGCACGCGGCATAGTCGGCCAGCGCCCTGGCGGCCTCGGCGGCGTACGGGGCCGGTACGCGTCCGGAGAGCAGCACCAGCGCCGGCCAATGACCGGCGAGCCACAATTCCCGTCCCGTCGCGACGGGATCGAGCCGCCACTGCTCGGCCAGGGCCGTCCACTCCTCCTCGGCGGTGAAGCGGGACATGAGCCGCTGGTAATGATAGGCGGCTATTTTCAGGTCAGGGCGGTCGGCGGCCGCGGCGGCCCAGCGGAAGTGGCCCATCGCAGCGGTCCGATCCCCGAAAAAGAGCGCCAGGCGACCCGCGTTCAGGCGGCTGGAAGCGTTGTCCTGCGGCCTGCGGTCGGCCAGGTGGGCGATGGCGTCGGCGGTGCGGCCCGACAGGTGCAGCCGCAGGGCCTCGAGGGCCGGATCACGCGCGGAAAAGTCCAAAAATTCCGGTCCCGAGCATAAAAAGCCCAGCGCCAGATCCACGGGTGACGGAGACGGCTTCTCCATGAGTGCGGCCCGCAGGGGTGCTGCCGGAAAGAGGGCCCCCGTGGTGGTGCACACGCGGATCCGTCGCTCGAATCCGGCGGCCTCTCCGAACAGGCGCAGCACCTCGGGGATACGGCCGTCGAGGGCCTCCGCCCAGGCCTCCAGTTCATCGATCGTGCAGGCCGCGCGGAGCATCGGCCAGAGGGCCTCCACGACACGTTCGGAGTGGGTCTCCACGGCCGAGGAGGTCAGTTTCTGCCAGGCCGCGCAGTCCAGTCCTTCCAGGTTGGGCCCGCCACCGTCTTCATCCCGGGCCCCGGTGGGGCTGCGCCGGGCCCCGGTGGGGCTGCGCCGGGCCAGTTCCAGCGCCCAGATCGCCACGGCGCCGGAGGGATCGTACAGGTGCGTGCGGATCAACTGCACGAGCTGGGCCGAGGAGGCCGCCTTCACCTGGTCAGGCGAGAGGGGAAAGCCGCGCAGATCCGACCATTCGCGCACGGCCAGGCGGAACTCCGCATTGGTTTCTCCCGCCTCCTTCGAGGCGCCCGCATCTTTCGGGGCGGTCAGTCGGGAGGCCGCGAACCGGAAGCCGGCCTTCTCCAGTTGGCGGATCAGGCGGCGGGTGCGGGCGGGATCGTCCGGCAGCCGCACGTGGGCCGTGATCGAGAGCAGCGCCGACTCGGCGGCCCGGCGTACGGCGTAATCCTGGGAGGGGGCTTCCATGTCGACGGACTTGACGTCGCGCGAGACCGAGGCGAAGATGTCCTGTCCCAGACGCCAGCGGGTTCGCGCGGCCGCCGGAACCGACCGATCCCACGGCCGGTGCGGAGCACAGGAGATACACAGCGCGATCACCACGGGAAACAGCAGGTTTTTCGGTGCAGGCGACATGGAACGGGCATAGCACAGGCACCCGGTGCCTGACAAGACAGGAGAACCCATGAGCCCCACACGATCCTGGAAAGATCTCGAAGAGGAGACCGTCTTTTCGGTGCCGTTCGTATCCATCTCCCGCACCCACTCGGTCCGCGACGGGGACGGCCGGCGCGCCCGCTTCTACCGGCTGCACTTCCCGGACTGGGCGAACATCTTTGCCATCACGCCCGAGGACGAGGTCGTGTTTGTGCACCAGTTCCGCCAGGGTGTCATGGAATACACCCTGGAACTGCCCGGCGGGGTGATGGAGCCCGGCGAGGATCCCCTCGAGGGAGCCAGGCGGGAGCTCGTCGAGGAGACGGGCTACACCTCCGACGAGTGGATCACCCTGGGATCGGTGTATCCCAACCCGGCCATCCAGGACAACCGCTGCACCACGTTCATCGCCCGGAACGCGCGCCGCACCCATCCCACCGCCTTCGACACCGACGAGGAACTGGAGATCGAGACCATCCCGTTGGCGCAGGTGGCCGAGCGCACCCTGCACGGTCAGGTCACCAACGCGGTGATCGTCGCCGGACTGGCCCGCGCCCTGGCGGAACTGGGCGTGCTGAACCAGCCCCGCTGAGGACGACGGCCGGCACTCCGGACGCCCCCGGGTGGCAGGAGAAATGGCATTTTTCCTCAATCATGCTATCTTTACATCGCACGATCGCCCTTTCCGGCGTACAGAAATGTTTAGAAAGGAGTTAATTATGAAAATTCTTAATGGTTTATTGGCATTACTGATATTCTTCGGCATATCTGCCTGCGACGACTCCTCAGGAGCACCGAAGAAGCCGCAGCCTTCGGCCGTGTTCTCCACCCTCGAGGCCGGACCGGTCTCCTACTCGGTCGAGGACGGCGCCTTCGTCACCGAGGTGACCGTCACCGTTCGCGACGAACAGGAAAATCCGCTCGAGGGCGTGTTTGTCAGCCTGGATCTGGCTTCGGGCCGGGCCACCACCGACGCGACCGAGATCATGACCGACGCTCTGGGCCAGGCCGTCTTCGGTGTGATCAATCATCACCTCGAGGAGACGACGATCTCGGCGCTGGTCTCCCGTGTGTCGCCGATCGACCCGGAGACCGCCGTGGCGCTGGACGCCACCGCGCTGGTGGACTTCACCGCCGCGGTGTCCCTCGAGCTCATCGGGGATGCGGTCTACGCGCCCGGGAGCGGGAGCTATACATTGCGCGTGACGCTGACGGACCCCGTGGGTGTGGTCGAGGGCGCGAGCCTGACCTATCTGCCCGCGTTCAACGGCGTGACCGTGGATCCCGAGGCCCTGACCACCGACACCATCGGCCAGGCCGCATTCTCGGCCACGGCGATCATCCCCGGAGCGATGGATTTTTCCTTCGAGCTGGAGGGAATCGAGGAGCCCCTGAACACCTCGGCCGAACTGCTCGGTCCGACCATCGCGGGCACAGTCCAGGAGGCGATGTCCTTCGCTGAGCTGGTCCATCCGCGCATCGGCGTCTTTGCCGTGCAGGTCTTCAGCGGCACGCCCGAGATCCTCGGTGAAATCGAGGGCTCCGTTCCCCTGGACACGACCGCCGAGAACTTCGCCTACATTCTTCACCTGCCGTTTGCGCCGCCGGTCGAGCACCTCTTCCCGATCGAGGGCGGTGTCCTGCTGGGCTACTTCCCACCCGCGCTCTACAACGACACCAACGACAACGGTGTGTGGGACGAGGACGAGTTCATCTGCGCCGTGCATGGCGCTCCCGGCGCGCTGGTCTACATCGCGCCCGACACCACCACCGAGCCTCCGGCCGTGGGCTGGAACTTCCTGAGCGCGCTGGAGGAGGACCCCCAGTTGTTGATCTGGGACGACGTCGCGCTGCTGCAGGACATGGCCATCGTGTCGGCCCCGGTGCGGGTGCCGGAGGTGGGCGGTCCGGTGACCTCGACGGTCACCGAGGCCCTGCGCGTCTCCTTTGCGGTCGTGGACGGCCCAACCTTCATGGACATGGCCAACAACGGCGAGAACCCCTGGGTCCTGCTGTTTGATCCCTTGTACTCGGCTTCCCTGCTCGACGCGGCCGTCGTCGACGGCGAGTTCGCCGGAATGACCGCCGATCCGCTGGTGATCCTGGACGCCGCCACCGCCGAGGCCTGGAGCCTGACCCAGGAGCTCGGCGCGGGATTCCCCCTCACCCAGCTGCTGATCCTGCCGTTCTCCTATCTCGACCTGGACGGCAACGGCATGCTGTCCGAGGGCGACGCGCTCGTGGGCACGCTGGCACCGCCATACGGCGCGACGTGGAACTTCTCGTACATGATCGACCTGCCGCGCATCCTGGCCTTCTTCTCGACGGACCGGCTGTTCATGCATGCAGGCTGGAACTGGTGGGCCAGCCCTGTCGAATACGCCATCGATCAGGTGATACCGAACCTGCCGGACTTCCCGACCCTGCAGGTCGACGATGACGTCCCCGCGGACCTGGTTGACATCGACTTCGAGGTGTATGCGCCCGACGCCGCCGACGAGGATCCCCCGAAGGCGTTCGGAAAGTTCGCCTCCGGCGGCTCGCCCAACCTCGTGGACATCACCGAGTGCACCGACTGCAACCTGATCACCGTGGGCGACGTCCTGCGCGTGACCGAGGTCCTGCCCGACACGACGTTCGTCGACTGGTCCGAAACGATCCGCATCGGCGACTTCGATTAGTCCGCCGGCTGCCTGACCCCTCCATGATCAACACCTTCAACGAGAGCCTCCTGCACGAAGAACTCAAGCAGTTCTACTGCGGTGAGACCGGGCTCACCGAGGTCCCCGTGGAGGGATCGATCTGCGATGTCCTGCACGAGGACGGTACGGTGGTCGAGATCCAGACGCGCCAGCTCGGGAAACTGAAGCGGAAGCTGGACAAGCTGCTGGAGCATCACCGCGTGAAACTGGTGTATCCGGTCGCGCGCAACAAGGTCCTCGAGACCCGCACCCGGGGAGGGCGCCTCAAGTCGCGCCGGAAGAGCCCGAAGCACGACACGGTCTACCGGGTCTTCGCCGAGCTCACGGGCCTGTGGTCGCTGCTGGGACACCCCGGCCTCGAACTCGAGGTTGTCTTCGCCGACATCCTCGAGACACGCGTGGCCGACGGGACCGGATCATGGCGGCGCAAGGGCGTCCGGATCGAGGATCGCAGCCTGATGCAGATCCACGGGACCGAGACCTTCCGGACCCTCGGGGACTGGGCCGGTCTTTTGCCCGCTTCCCTGCCCGATGAGTTCACGGTGAAGGAGCTGGGCCAGGCCGGCGCCGGGACCCACGCCGGAAAGATGGCCTGGACCCTGCGCAAGGCCGGCGTGCTGGAGTTGTGCGGCAAGCGGGGCAACCAGTTCGTGTATCGTCAGGCTTCTAGGACTTAGACGCCGAGTGCACGCCCTTGATCTTCTTCAGGTTGCGGATCAGGATCTCCAGGCCGGTGCGGGGCGAGGTGAAGTGGAACAGCACCGCCGAGCGGTTGTTGCGCAGCGGCTCGGTCTGCACCTTGCGGATGTTGATGCCCAGCTTGGCGAAGACCTCGCTCAGTTGCGCGAGCAGGCCCGGGCGGTCGTCGGTGACCACGCGCAGCCGGATCGGTTCCCCCAGCGCGGTGTCGAGGATCCAGGTGGCCTGGGTGAGCCGCTGGGGCGGGAGCCCCACGACCCGGGGGCAATCCTGCCGGTGCACCGAGACGCCCTGGGCGCGGGTCACGAAGCCGACGATGTCCTCGCCGGGCACCGGACGGCAGCACTGGGCGAGCTTGACGAGCACGTGCCGCATCCCCTCGATGGCGATGGGCGGGCCGGAGACCATGCGGGACTTCCGGTTTTTCGGCTTCTCCCTGGGAGGCTCGGGCTCCTCGGGCTTCTCCGCCACAGGATGAATGATCGCCAGGATCTTGTCCACGGTGAGGCGGTTGTCTCCCAGGGCCAGCAGCAGGTCGTCGAGGTTCTGACACTTCAGTTCCAACAGGTGTTCGTCGACCAGATCCTCACGCAGGAAGCGGCTCAGGCTGATCTTCCTGCGCTTGAAATCGCGCTCCAGCAGCTCGCGTCCCCGCTGGCGCAGTTGCTCACGCTCGACCTGGTTCAGGTAGTAGCGGATCTTGTTGCGCGCCTTGCCGGTGACGACGAACTTCAGCCAGTCGGACTTGGGCCACTGGTTCTGCGTGGTGATGATCTCCACCACGTCCATCGTCTTGAGCGGGGTCTTCAAAGGCACCATCAGACCGTTGACCCGGGCGCCGGTGCAGTGGACGCCGACCAGGGAGTGGACCATGAAGGCGAAGTCCACCGGGCAGGAGCCGACCGGCAGCACCACGAGCTGGCCCCGCGGTGTGAAGACAAAGATCTCGGTCTGGTACTGTGCCAGGGACCAGAACTTCGCGTCCCCGGCGTGCAGGTCGACCTGCGACAGTCCCTCCCCGTCGGTGAAGCGCGCCTTCTGGCTGCGTTCCTTGTAGAACCAGTGCGCGGCGACGCCCTTCTCGGCGATCTCGTGCATCTGGCGCGTGCGGATCTGGATCTCGATGCGCCGGCTCCTCGGTCCGAGCACGGTCGTGTGCAGCGACTGGTAGCCGTTGGGCTTGGGCACCGCGATGTAGTCCTTGAAGCGGCCCTCCACGGGCTTGAACAAACTGTGGATCAGCCCCAGCGCGGCATAGCACTGCGCCGACGAATCCACCAGGATGCGGAACCCGATGATGTCATGGATGTCCTCGAGCTGGCGTCCACCCTCCAGCATTTTCAGGTGGATGCTGTACAGATGCTTGGGACGACCGTAGACCACCGCCTCCAGTTCCATCGCGGTCATCCGCGCTGAGATGATCCGGACGACCTCGTCGACGTAGCTGGCCCGGGCCCGTTCGAACTCCTTCACACCCTGATCGAGCTGGAGGAAGGCCTCCGGCTCGAGGTAGAGGAACGCGAGGTTCTCCAGCTCGGACTTGATGGCCTGCAGACCGAGGCGGTTGGCCAGCGGCACGGCGATGTGCCGCACCTCGGTGGCCACGCGGATCTGCTCCTCGCGGGGCAGGTGCCGCAGCGTGCGCATGTTGTCGAGCCGGTCGGAGATGCGGATCAGCACCGCGCGCAGATCGCCTCCCACGGCGAGCATCATCCGGCGGTAGCCTTCGTATTCCTCCTCGGTTGGTGTGGCCGGCCGGATCCGGCGCAGCCTCTCCAGGTTCTCCACGAGCATCTGCACGGTGGGGGTCCAGAGGTCTCCCAGGCGCGTCTTCACGCGGGGATCTCCCGCGGCGTCATGCATGAGGGCCGCGATCAGGGCGTCGCGGTCGAGGCCCATCTCGGCGACGGTGCGGCTCACGGCCAGCGCATGCATCAGGTAGGGGTCCCCGGAGATGCGGTCCATGGATGCGTATATCTCCTCTGCGACCGGAGCAACCCGATCCAGAAAAGAGGTGTCCGTGCCGGGGAAGTGTTTGAGGTAGGTTTCCCGGATGCGCTCGAACTCAGCCTTCATGGGAATCCTGTCCCGGTGCGGGGAGAAGACCGGTCCGGTACTGCGGCCGCAGGTGGCAGGCCAGATAGGCGGCGCGCAGCTCCGTGTAGGCGGTCTCCAGATCATCGTTGACGACGATGAAGTCGAACTCGCCGGCGGCCTCCATTTCGGTGCGGGCGTTCTTCAGGCGCAGGGCCAGGCTCTCGGGGTTCTCGGTGCCGCGTCCGGCCAGCCGGCGGCCCAGCGTCTCCAGCGAGGGCGGCGCGATGAACACGTAGTTGGCGCGGGGGCCCAGTTGGGCGCGCAGGGCGCGGAAGCCCTGGACGTCGATGTCGAACAGCACCTCGGAGCCACCGTCGAGCGCTGAGTCGACATACTCGCGGGATGTGCCGTAGTCGTTGCCGTGGATGTGAGCCCATTCGATGAACGCGTCGCGCGTCACCATGTCCGAGAACGTCCCGTGGTCGACGAAGAAGTAGTCCCTCCCGTGCACCTCACCGGCCCTGGGCGGGCGCGTGGTGGTGGAGACGGAGAACCGGATCTGGGGGAACTCCTGCCTCAGGCGTGTGATCAGGGTGGTTTTTCCGGCGCCCGACGGCGCGGTGATGACAAACAGGAATCCCGGAATCCGGGTCATGGTTCACTCCAGGTTGGCGGCCAGCTCCCGGACCTGCTCGCATCCGGTCTTCATCGAGATCACGGCCGCGGTGATCCCGGAATCCACGCTCTTGGAGCCGATGGTGTTGGTCTCACGCAGCAGCTCCTGGCAAATGAAGTCGAGCTCGCGCCCGACAGGACGGTCCGACACCAGCGCCTCGTCGATGCGCGCGAAGTGCGTCTTCAGGCGGGCGAGCTCCTCGTGGATGTCGGCCCGGTCGGCCATCTGGGCGATCTCGCGTGCGAAGGCGGGGCCGATGGCGGAACCCAAGTCGGGATCCTGCGGCAGTACCAGCTCGGCGATCCGACGTTCGAGCCGCTCCCGCGTGGCCTGCGCCTGGACCGGGCACCGGGCCTCGATCGTGGCCAGATGTTCCCGCAGTCGCAGGAGCACTCCGGTGATGGCCTCGCCCATGCGGCCGCCCTCCTGCAGACGGTGGCCCCGGGCCTTCTCGCAGGCACCGGAGACGGCCGCAAGCACAGCCGCAGGATCGAGATCCGGGGTGCGCCGGGCTCCCGTGGAGCCTTCGATGGCCATGATCAGGCGGGCCAGCAGCGCCTCCTGCATCAGGATGTCGCGACCGGAGATCCGGGTCCGCAACTCCTCGATGAAGTCGGGCACCGAGTCGGGCCTGGCGCGGTCGTGCGGCTCGAACCGGAGGGTGATCTCAACCTTGCCCCGCGCGAACCGGCCCGCAGCCATCTCGCGGCAGGCGGCCTCGTCCACCAGGAGCCCCGAGCCGTGCACGCCGACCTCCCGCCCGCGCGCGTTGAGCGTGCGGACCTCCACCGACAACCGGCCCTCCGGAAAGTCCTCGAGCTGGTGTCCGAAACCGGTCATGCTGAAAACGGCCATGGGCGTTCCTCCGACCGCTGAAGGTACCCCACTTCCGCACACGGGCGCAATCCCGAAGATGGAGGCTCCCTGAAACCGGGCAGGCCCTTGACAAGAACCTCCCAAGAACCCATGGTGATTCCGTCCCCCGGAGGAAGTCCATGTTCCTGTCTTCTGATCACTACCCCCTGCACACGCGCAAACCCGCCCGGCTCTCGGCGCTGGTGTTGATGGCCTGGGCGGGAATGTTCGTGTTCTACATCGTGGCGCCGTCGCTGGCCGACCGGTGGCTGTGGCATCTCTCCGGGACGGCGTTTTCCTGGACCGGCGCGCTGCTGCTGCCGGTGGCATGGGGTCCTTCGTCGAACATATCCATACTGGGCCTGGTGCTTGGTTCGCTGGTGTTCTGGTTCTTCGGGGACGACCTGGAGTTCAGGCTCGGTCGCCGCAGGTTCATCCTCTTTCTGGTCACCTCCTCGGTGGCGGGCTTTCTCGTGTCCTGGGCCTGGTCCCGGGCGTTCTCCGGTCATGTGGCGAGCGTGGCGCCGAACCTGGCCTGGGCAGCGGCCCTGGCGGCCTGCAGGCTGCACCGGAACAAGTTGCTCGTGTGGAAGAACTACGGCCTGGGAAAGGTCGAGGTGCTTTTTTATTTCCTGCTTGGCGGCCTGGCCATGCAGGTCCTGTTGACCTGGGTCTCCGACGAGCCCATGGATCAGTCTCTGGGCTTCGTCGCCACGGTGCTGGTGGCGGCGTTCTTCCTCGAACCCCGCTGGCCGGCGAGGCTGCGGGCCTGGTGGATCCTGCGCCGGAACCGGTACGGAAAGCGCAAAGGTCGCTGGGGCTACAACTAGGAGTGTGAAATGAAATCGCACACGAAGGAACTCACGATGGAGGTGCCCGAGCGCATGGGCTTCGTCAACATCACGCAGCAGGTTGAGCAGGCCGTGCGCGACAGCGGCGTGCAGGAGGGCCTGTGCCTGGTCAACGCCATGCACATCACCGCTTCGGTCTTCATCAACGACAACGAGTCGGGGCTGCTCCAGGACTACCGGCGCTGGCTCGAGGAGCTCGCCCCCCACGAGCCTTCGCGATATCTGCACAACCGCACCGGAGAGGACAACGGCGACGCCCACCACAAGCGCCAGATCATGGGGCGCGAGGTCGTCATCGCGATCACCGCGGGCCGGCTGCACTTCGGTCCCTGGGAGTCGATCTTCTACGGCGAGTTTGACGGACGCCGCAAGAAGCGGCTGCTCATCAAGATCATCGGCGAGTGAAGGGTCCTGGCAGATCTGGTGGCCCAGGGCAATCGCAAGATTATTTACCATGAAAACTGAACAGACCCATTGGCTCGATTTCGATTTCGATATTCGTGCGATCGCCATGGAATGGCTGCTCCGCTGCCCTTGCTTTTTTGGTGGTTTGTGTCAACGTGAAGGACCATGCGGTACCTTCCCATTCTGTTGTTCTCCCTGATCCTGGGCTGCTCCGGGAAGTCGCAAAAGTCATCTCCCTCGAACTGCGCGCCGGGGTGCGTCGCTCCTGAGCTCTGCGACGAGGGAAAGGCCGAATGCGTGCCCGGTTGCGGAAACCGGATCTGCGACGACGATCAGGTGTGCGATCCGGAGACGCAGACCTGCCAGGCCCCGCCCCCCGCGTGCGATCCCGGGACCTGCGTGCATCCGTACACCTGCAACGGGGACCCGGGCGAGTGTGTTCATCTGTGCAGCCTCCTGACCTGCGAGACCGGGCGCTGTGACGAGACCACAGCCGAGTGTGTCGGCCTCTGTGTCGACGTGACCTGCGACGCCGGGTTCGTCTGCGACGAGCTGCGCGGCGTGTGCGTGGGCCTGTGCGACGGCCGGATCTGCAACGACGGCGAGGCGTGCAACCCGCAGACGGGCGTGTGCGAGCCGGAGACCTCCCAGGCCTGCACAGCCGATCAGGTGCCGCAGCCCAACACCGGCATCGTGGCGCCGGCCGGTCTCGACGGCTGCCCGCCGGGCATGGCTCGTTCTGCGGTCGCGGGCGTGTGCATGGACCGCTGGGAGGCGCACCTGGTGGAGGTGGCCCAGGACGGCTCGACGCAGCCCTGGTCGCCGTACTTCAACCCCGGCACCGTGCGCGTGCGTGCCGTGTCCGCGCCCGGCGCCGTGCCGCAGGGCTACATCACCCAGGTGCAGGCCACGGCCGCCTGCGCCGAGGCGGGCAGGCGCCTGTGCTCGCGCGCCCAGTGGGAGGCGGTCTGCGGCGGCGCCTCTGGCTGGACGTATCCCTACGGGACCACGCGCCAGCCCGGCCTGTGCAACGACGCCCGCACCCCGCACCCCGTGGTGGAGTACTTCGGCACCTCCGAGGAGTGGATCTGGAGCGAGCTCGGTCATCCCTGCATCAACCAGCTGCATGACAGCCTGGATCGCACCGGCGACAACCCCGGCTGCGTCACGCCCGAGGGATTCTTCGACCTGATGGGCAACCTCCACGAGTGGATCGACGACCCGTCCGGCACCTTCAAGGGCGGATATTACGTGGATACGGTGATCAACGGCAACGGCTGCCTTTACACCACCACCGCACACAACGTCTCCCACTGGGACTACAGCACGGGTTTCCGATGCTGTGCGGATTCACCCTGACGGGTGAATCCGCTTGTCGATTCAGCCGAATCGACGCGGATTTTTTAACGCGCTGCGTCATTTCTCCAGCATCTCCAACCTCTTTCGCGAAACCGCCATCCATGATAATAACGTCTGCGTGAGGTGATGATGGGTCAGCGCGCGTTGCAGATCAAAGTCGGGCTCCTGGTGGTGGTGGCCGCGGTCGTCCTGGGTGGTTTCATCTTCATCCTGGGGAATTATTCGTTCGGAGAAGGCTTTACCGTTCAGGTGGACTTCGACTTCGTCGGGAACCTGCCGCCGGGCGCCCCGGTGAAGGTGGCCGGCATCAAGGTCGGGCGCGTCGAGCGCATCTCGTTCCTCGGCGGTCGCGTCGACGAGCGCACCAAACGTCGCGTCTACGTGCGGCTCCACCTGTGGCTGGAGAGCCGGGCCCGGGCCACGGTGCGGACCAACAGCCGGATCTACATCAACACCCAGGGCATCCTCGGGGAGCAGTACATCGAGATCGAGCCGGGCAACCCCGACGTGGAGGGCTCCCGCGAGTGGACCCCGGACCTGCCGCCGCTGGCCGGCGAGAATCCGCCGCGCACGGATCTGGTCATCGCGCGGCTGTACACGTTCCTCGACGAGATCACCACCCTGCTGACCACCGAGAAACCCACCCTGTCCAAGGGCCTCCATGAGGCCGTCTCCATGCTCGAATCGGTGAACAAGCTCCTCACGGAGAATCACGACACCATTGGCAAGGTCCTCACCGAGAGCGACGGCCTCCTCGTCGAGCTCACCACGACCGCCAAAAGCGCCAACGCCGCGCTGGGCGACGGCAAGATGCTGGTCCAGACCCTCCAGAGCGCCCAGTACCTGGTCAACGTCCTGTCCGGGCGCCTGCCGAAACTGATCGACTCCGTCGAGAAGACCCTCGTCGAGGCCCAGAACCTCACGCGCCTGATGGGACCCAAGGAACGGGACCGGATCTTCTCCTCCCTGGACAAGCTCGACCGCCTCAGCGGCCAGCTGGAGCTGGTGGCGACGGACTCCCGCGGCATGCTCAAGAAGATCAACGCCGGGGAAGGCACCGCCGGCGCCCTCCTGATGAAGCGCGAGGTCTACGAGGATCTCAAGGAGCTCGTCCGCGACCTGCGCGAGAACCCCTGGAAACTGTTCTGGAAGGACTAGGCTCTTGTTCGAGCATCGGTACCAGACCCTCCTCGGCGCCGCCGGAGTCCTGGCGTTTTTGGCCGGGTTGGCCTGGATCTTCTTCTTCGACGCGCTCCACCTGCGTCCGGGAATCCGGCTGCACGTGGAGTTTTCGCGGCTGAGCATCCTGGACACCGGCGCCGCGGTGAAGATCGGCGCCCAAAAGGTCGGGGTGGTGGAGAAGATCCAGTTCCGGTCGGACGTGGGGCGCGTGCGCGTCACGCTGTGGATCGATCAGCGCATGGCGCCGCACATCTTTTCGAACAGCCGGGTGTATCTGGAAAGCCTCTCGCTGATCGGCGAGCGGCACGTGAACATCGTGCTGCCTTCGGCCGAGGAGCCCCTGGGGAATCCTGTCACCGACGGGGACGTGCTGCGCGGACAGGATCCGGCGCACATGGACAACCTCCTGATCAAGCTCTACGACAGCCTCATCACCAACCTCCGATTGTGGCGGGAGCTGGGTCCCCAGATCCGTGAAGTCGAAGCCCAGCTCCGGGAATTCGAGCGCCATCGGCCGTTTCTGGAGGACACACTGCTGCCCCGCGCCCGATCGATCCTGAAAAAGGCGAGGGCGTTTCCGGAGGCAGGCGGATGGATTCACGTCGGAGACCGTCTGCCGGACCTCAGCCTGCTGGCCCAGATCAAGAAACTGCTCGACGATCTCGAGGCCGCCTCCGGACGGCTCAAGGGGTTCACGGGCGAGCTCGAGCAGGGCCTGCACATCTGGACCCGGGCGCCGTTCGCCCCCCGGATCCGGCGCCTGAAGGCGCGTCTGGAACGCATCGAAAAGGAGCTCGAGGCCCTGCAGCAGGAAGGTCGCCGGCTGGTGGCCGCGCTGGACTCTCCCGAAGGCACCCTGCAGAGCTTCATCCGTGATCCGAGCATCTACAACGACCTGCGCATGATGGCCCGCCGTCTCAAGAACGCCCCGCTGGACCTGCTCTTCAAGCGCAAGGAGAAGCGCACCGTGAAGTGACCGTGCCTAAGGCACGATCGTCTGGACGCCCCACATGGAGTTGGCCGACACCACGCGGCCGTCGACGAACTCCAGATCATAGGAGTAACCCGTCAGCAGCGTCTCGCCGCGGGTCTGGACGTTGGCCGGGAGGGCGGCGTTGTAGATGATGAGCGTCGGAGGCGTGTCGGAGACGACCATCGCATGATTTCCGAAGGCCTCGACGAGGTAGGCATACGGGCTGGGCATGCGCACCGAGTCGGCGATGTCATAGTTCGCGGAGTTCAGCGGGATCACGTGCAGCAGGGGGCGGATGTCGGGGTTCTCCTCGCCGCTGCCGTCGTCGTAGTACCACCAGTAGTAGCTCATCTGCTCGTCGATGAACACGCGCGAGCCGGTGGTACGCACGTTGCGGATCCAGCCGTCGAAGGTGTGCGTGCGCTGCAGCACCGCGGTGTCGCCGGTGTAGTGACTGATGTTGACCGAGCGCTCCATGTAGTGGCACACGTCGGCCGCGTCGTCGAACCAGTTGTACCAGGCGGAGATCGCGTAGCAGTCATCCCAGGTGTCGGCATGGGCGGTGCGCGCATGGTAGTCCACCGACACGATGCGGTTGGTCGACGGGTTGAACTCCACCAGGGAGCCGGGGATGTTCAGCGGCGCCTCCCAGACCGGGTTGGAGGGATCGGACACGTCGATCCGGTGCATGAAGAACGCCACCGCGCCGTCGGGGTCGCCGGGCTCGGGCTGGTAGTACGAGGTCACCACGTCGTGGCCGCGGGTCAGCAGCGCACCATAGTGGACCCCCTCGACACGGTCGAGGGTGTGACTGATCACGGGGGCCTCGGGCACGCTGACGTCGATGACGTACAGTTCGGGGGTGACCTGGGTGCCCTGGCCGCCGTCATACCACCACCAGTAGTCGTACGTGTCGCGCTTGACCACGATGGCCGATCCGACCTGGACCACGTTGTCGCCGGCCTCGACGGTGTACCACCAGCTCCAGTGCCCGCGCTGCCACGGCATGTCGTAGGGAAGGCCCGTCAGGCTGACCAGCTCGGGAGCCTCGGGATCGGACACGTCGAACACCGCCAGGCGGGTGGGGAAGCGCTCCTCCTCGGGGACCACGTCGCCGTCCTCGGTCGCGTAGTAGTCCCAGTACCAGTAGTTCTCCCCCCAGATCAGGTACAGGTAATCCCCGTTGGCGAAGATGCGCGTGCGCCCGAAGTTGAAGATGTTCCACCAGTAGTAGTACGGATGCTCGTACGGATAGATCAGGGAGGCCAGGTCCAGCGATCCGACCGGCGTCATGGCGTCGGGGTCGTCCACCGTGAGGATGTCCAGGCGGGCGGTGTGGGCCCACCAGTCCTGCACGATCTCGGCCACGTAACCGTCGCCGAAGGTCGCCAGGTTGAAGACCGCGCGGGCCAGTTTGAGGGTGTCGAGCTTGACCGGCGCGTCGACCGAGGCGATGTCGAAGGTCTCGATGCGCTCGTCGCTCA
>JAHITJ010000044.1 GCA_018817795.1 Myxococcota bacterium
ATCCGGCCGTGCTGCGGCCGCTGGTGGAGGCCTGCCGCCGCGTGTGCAGAAAGCCCCTGCTGGTGAAACTGTCGCCCAACGTCACCTCCATCGTGGCCATGGCCGCGGCCGCCCTCGAGGGAGGCGCCGACGGCCTGACCTGCGTGAACACGCTGCTGGGCTGCGACGTCGACGTCCGGCGCCGGCGGTTCCTGCCGGGCCCCGGGCGCGGCGGGCTGTCGGGCCCCGCGACGCTGCCGGTGGCCCTGCTCAAGGTCGCCGAGGTGCACCGCGCCTTTCCGGAGACGCCCATCATCGGCGTGGGCGGCATCCGCCGCGGCGAGGACGTGCTGAAGTTTCTGCTCGCGGGCGCTACCGCCGTGCAGGTGGGCACCGCGATCCTGATCGAACCGACCGCCCCTGTCCGCATCCTGCGGGAATTCATTGAATTGTGCGAAGAACTCAACATCCAGCGTCCCGCCGAGGTGGTGGGAACAGCTACCGTGGGTTAAACATGCGCAAAGAAGACCTCATCATCACCATCGACGGCCCTGCCGGCTCCGGCAAGAGCACCATCGCCAACCAACTGGCCCAGCGGCTCGACGGGCGCAGGCTGGACACCGGCGCGATGTACCGCGCCTTCGCCTTCGAGGCGGTCTCCCGCGACATCGAGGAGCACCCGCGGGAGTTGATCCACCTGGCCGCGTCGTTCACCCTCTCCATCGACGCCGACGGTCGGCTGTTCGTCGGTGAGAAGGACGTCACCGACGCGATCCGCACGCCGGACATCTCCTCATGGGCCAGCAAGATCAGCGTCATCCCCGAGGTGCGCTCCGCGCTGGTGCCCATCCAGCGGCGGCTGGCCCTGCCCGGCCCCACCGTCACCGAGGGCCGCGACCAGGGCACCGTGGTGTTCCCGGACGCGCCGGTGAAGTTCTTCCTGACCGCCAGCCCCGAGGCCCGCGCCCGCCGCCGCCACGAGGAACTGACCGCCAAGGGCACCGTCATCGCCTTCGAGCGCGTCCTGGCCGACCAGATCGAGCGCGACGCCCGCGACGAGAACCGCGCCGTGGCCCCCCTCAAGCGCGCCGCCGACGCGATCCTGGTGGACACCACCGAGATGACCATCGCCCAGGTCGTGGACTTCCTGATGGAGAAGATCACCGCCGTCATCGACTGAGCCGGGAACCGCGGAAGAAGAAGAAGAAGAAGAAGAAGAAGAAAAGAAGAGAAGAAGAGAAGAAGAGAAGAGTTTTTTACCACGGAACACACGGAGCACGCGGAAGGGGACAAAGAGGCGGCCCGCAAGAAGTCGGACATGTCGGACGGGTCGGACATGTCGGACATGTCGGACAAGTCGGACCGGGCCGGGCCGCCTGAAGAAGAAGACTCCGCGACTGGGGGAGCGCGTTCGGGGTGCCCGCCACCGGGCAAAAGAGAAGAACCAGAAATCACAGAGAAGCCGCCGGAGATGACCGGTCATGGCGATCATAGCCGTGACCGGTGAAGAGAAAGCAAAGCAGAAGCAGAGAAGAAGAAGAAGAAGAAAAGAAGAAGAATTTTTTACCGCGGAACACGCGGAAGGAGACAAAGGGGCGGCCCGCAGGAAGTCGGACGGGTCTGACAAGTCGGACGGGTCTGACAAGTCGGACCGGGCCGCCTGGGAGAAAGCAACTGACCGCAAGGCCGTTGCGGTCCGTGCGTCCCGCTCAGTCCGCGAACAGCGCGCGGATGAACTCGCCGTTGTGCAGCAGGCCGAAGCCGCCCGCGAGGGCGCTCTGCTCATCGTAGCGCTCGACGGCGTCGGGGGTCATGCCCGGCTTGTAGATGAGGAACGGGACGGGGTCGTGGGTGTGGGTGCGCAGGGCGCATGGCGTGGGATGATCGGGCAGCACCGCGAGGGCCACGGGCTCGGACATGGCCGCGGTGGCCTCCATGATCGGCCCCACCACGCGGGCGTCGAGGGCCTCGACGCACTGGAGCTTGAGGTGGGCGTTGCCCTCGTGGCCGGCCTCGTCGGCGGCCTCGATGTGCAGATAGACCAGATCCACGTCGCGGATGGCCTCCAAGGCCGCGGCGACCTTGCCCTCGTAGTTGGTGTTGAACAGCCCCGTGGCGCCCTCGACGTGGATCACGCGGAAGCCCGCGTACTTGCCGATGCCGTGGAGCAGGTCCACCGCGGAGATGACCGCGCCGGTTTTTCCGAACAAATCCTGGAAGGTCTTCATGCGGGGCTTGCGGCCCGCCGACCACGGCCAGATCGAGTTGGCGGGGTCCTTGCCCGCCGCGATGCGCCGGAGGTTGATCGGGTGCGTGGCCAGGAAATCCTGGGAGCGGACGATGAGGTCGCGCAGCAGCTGGGCGGTGACCTTCCCCTTCTCGGTGGTCGCCTCGGGCAGCACGTCCCGCCAGGGGGTGCCCGGCACGTCGTGGGGCGGCGTCAGCTTCAGGCCGTTGTCGCCGCCGCGGATGACCAGCAGGTGGCGGTAGGACACGCCCGGATGGAACCGCAGCCCGTCGCGGGCCAGCTCCTCGTTGAGGGCGGCGATGAGCTCACGACCCTCCTCGGTGGGGATGTGGCCGGCCGAGTGGTTCTTGATGCGGTCGCCCTCGAGGCAGATCAGGTTGCAGCGCATGGCCAGATCGTCGGCTTCGAGCTCCACGCCCATGGCGGCGCCCTCGAGCACGCCGCGGCCCTCGTACACGGCCTTCACGTCGTAGCCGAGCACCGCGAGGTTGGCCACCTCCGAGCCCGCCGGCATGTCGTCGGGCACGGTCTTGAGCATGCCGCTGCGGCCCAGCGCCGCGAGCCGGTCGATGTGGGGCTTGCGGGCCGCCTGCAGGATCGTCTTGTTCCCCAGTTTTTCGATGGGGAGGTCCGCCATGCCGTCGCCGAGTATGATGATGGTTTTCATTTCGAATACTTCTCCTGCAGCAGGGTCTTGAAGGCCGGGTAATTGTTCTCCAGCGGGGAGACGAACTCTTCCTTGTCGTCGAGGTTCTGCAACGACGGGGGCAGCTCCGGATCAAAGCCCAGCAGCTCGCGGATCTTCTCCGGGAACTTGGCCGGGTGCGCGGTCTCGATGGAGACGCAGAGCCGGTCGCGGAGCTCGGCGTGGGCTTCCAGGAAGCGGGTGAGGCCCGCCCAGGCGACGGCCCCGTGGGGCTCCAGCAGCAGCTTGTGGGCCTCGTAGGCCGAACGGATGGTCTCCTCGGTCTGCGCGTCGGTGACGCTCACGGCGTACATCTCGCGGCGGATCTTGTCCAGATCCGCGGGCTGGTGGATCACGCCCTTCTCGTCCATGACGCCGCCGTACATGGCGATCAGCCGCGCGACGTTGCTCGGATGGCCGACGTTCATGGCGGAGGAGATGCAGTTGCGCGAGGGCGCGATGACGTGGTATTCGCCGTTCTCGCAGTACAGCGGGAACTCGTCGTTCTCGTTGGTGGCCACGACGAACCGGGCCACGGGGAGGCCCATCTGTTTTGCGATGAGGCCGCCCATGAGGTCGCCGAAGTTGCCCGACGGCACCGACAGGATGATCTCCTCGCCAGGGTCGCGCGCCAGTTTCGCCCAGGAATGGAAGTAATAGACCGCCTGGGGCAGCAGGCGCCCGATGTTGATGGAGTTGGCCGAGGACAGCTGCAGATGGTCCAGCTCGCGGTCGTTGAAGGCGAGCTTGACCAGGGCCTGGCAGTCGTCGAACTTGCCGTCGAGGCTCAGCACGCGGATGTTGCGGCCCAGGGTGGTCATCTGCTTGCGCTGGCGGGCGGTCACCTCGGTGGTCGGGAACAGCACCACGACCTCGATGTTGTCCAGCCCGTAGAACGCGTTGGCGATGGCCGAGCCGGTGTCCCCTGACGTCGCCGTCAGGATCAGCAGCTTGCGGTGCTCCTTCTTCAGGTAGAACTGCATCAGCCGCCCCATCATGCGCGCGGCGAAGTCCTTGAACGAGGCCGTGGGCCCCTGATCCAGCCGCATGACGAAGCGGCGGTCGGCCACCGGCTCCAGGGGCACCTCGAAGTCGTAGGCGTCGTCGACCAGGCGCCGCAGCTCGTCGGCGGGGATCTCGTCGGCGAGATACTTGTGGAGCACCGCGTAGGCGATGCCCGGGTAGTCCATGGCCTTGAGCGCCTCGAGTTCGTCCGGGGAGAACACGGGGAAGGTCTCGGGCATGTACAGGCCACCGTCGTCGGCCAGCCCCTTGAGCAGCGCGGTTCCAAAGTTGACCTTTTCGGCTTTGAGGTTCGTCGAGTAGTACTTCATTGATTTTCTCTCCAGGGAAACGATTTTCTCTCCGGGAAACGGGCTCAGACCGGGTTTCTCAGCAGCGCCGAGGAGGCGCCTCCGGCGGAGTATTCGGGGGTGGTGTGCACGACGGGCTTCCCGTCGAGGACGCCCAGGGCACAGTCGAGGTCGCGGATCACGTCGTCGGGATGCTCGGCGCCCACGGAGAGGCGGATCAGCGTGGACGGGATCGCGGCGAGCTTGCGGCCCTCCTCGCCCTGCTGGGAGTGCGTGGAGATCGCCGGGATGGTCGCCACCGACTTGATGCGGCCCAGATCCGTGGCGCGCCAGATGCGGGTGAACGCGTCGAAGACATCACGGGTGGCCTGGGCGCCGCCCTTGACCTCGAAGGACATCAGGTGCCCGTAGCGGTTGACCGGCTTGCCGTACAGTTCGTCGTGCTCGGCGTCGACCAGGAACATGTACTTGCTGGCGACCGTATGCAGCGGACAGGACTCCAGGCCGAGGTAGTTGACCTTCTCGATGCCCTTGTGCTGCTCGAGGAACTGGGCGACCTTCATGGTGTTGCGGGACATCGCGTCCATCTTCATGCGCAGGGTGCGGACGTCGTTGATGATGAGGATGCACTGCTGCGGCGTGAGGTTGGGGCCGTTGTCGCGCGCCGGCAGCATCTTCAGGTAGGCACAGAAGTCGGCCTTCAGGGCGTCGTTGTCGAGCTTGCACGGGATGTTCTTCTTCGCGATGATCGCGCCGGCGACGCCGAAGCCGCTGGTGCACAGGGACTTGGTCACGCTCTGGATCACGATGTCCGCGCCGTGGGCCAGCGGCCGCATGAGCGCAGGAGAAGCCACCGTGGCGTCGACGATCATCGGGATGCCGTGCTTGTGCGCCAGGGCCGCGACCTTCTCGAGATCGAAGAAGGCCAGCGTGGGATTGCTGGGCATCTCGCCGTACAAAAAGCGCGTGTTCTCGTCGATGAGGGACTCCCATTCGGCGAGGTCGTTGGAGTTGATCACCTTGCGCCACTCCACCTTGTCCTCGGCGTCCCGGCGCACAGAGAACTGCTGGTATGTGCCGCCGTAGACCTGGGAGGTGGCCACGAAGTTGCGGGGCCGCTTCGGATCCTGCGGATCCGGATGCAGGAACTCCTCGGTGGCGGTGCGGATCGCGGACATGCCCGAGGACGTGGCCAGGCATGAGGCCTCGAAGCCGGAGTGGTACTCCTCGAGCAGCGCGAGCAGCCCCTCGAGGTAGTACATGCTGGGGTTGCCGATGCGGGAATAGCACCACGTGGGAATCTGGTAGCCCAGGGCCAGCTCCATCTCGTCGGAATCACGGTAGGCCTGGGAGGTGGACAGGTACATCGGCTCGATGATGGAGCCCTGGTTGAAGTCCAGGGCCTCCTGCATCGAGTACAGGCCGTGCACGGCGATGGTGTCAAACCGGCAGTTGCGAAGGTCTTTCCGATATTCGGCATGCCATTCCATGGCCCGTTTCGCTGCATCGAGATACTTCTGTTTGCTCATTTTGGCTCCTTCCGGTAACGGTGAGGATGGTTTCAACACGGTTTTTCGACAGGATCGAAATAACCATATGAACCGGGCCGATGTCAAGGTGACTTCAAGAGGAAATCAGGGCGATCGAGTTCTCATTTTTCTGGACAAGAGGATCCACGTCGTATCCGCCTGGAAACTTCGGAGGGCGAAGTGC
>JAHITJ010000045.1 GCA_018817795.1 Myxococcota bacterium
TGCCGGCACAGGCCGATCAGCGTACGGCCGTAGTTCTCAAGTCGGTTGGCCAGCACGCCCTTGACGCACATCTGGAAAAGTTCGGGATCGGTGCGGCGGCCGGCAAACCGGATCTGGTACAGGAACTCGCGGACTGCCGGCTCGACGCGGGAGAGGCCCGCTCGCAGCAACAAAGGTGCCACGGGCTGTGAGACGGCCGCGCCCAGGATGCTCTGGATCAGTCGGTCAATGTTCGGTGAAAACGCGTGGACGAACGGCAGGCCGGGAGCGCCGAACACCAACGCCATCCGTGAGAAGCGGTCCGGACCGCGGCGATGGGCCTCGACGAGCACGGGAACGCCCATGGACCAGCCCAGGGCGGCCACCTTTTGGCCGGGTGCCAGGGCGTCGAGAATGGCCAGCGCGTCGCCTGCCTCGTCGCAGATCTCGAGCTGGGCGGACTGCAGCGGCATGGATCCGCCCATACCGCGGTAGTCCCACGAGAGGACGCATGCCTCGGGGGCCAGGCGCTCGAAGAGTGGAGCAAATCCATACCAGCGCACGCCGATGCCATTGGCCAGCAGGACCACGGGGCCGTCAGGCCTGCCCGCGCGCTCGACATGCAGTGGTGTGCCGTCAAAGGCAGGCACGCTCAGTGTTTCGTATTCGAGTTCTCTGAACGAAAAATGCTCAAGCGCTGGAATCATGGAGCCTCAATATCAAAAGATACGGGGAACTCACGGCCGGAACAGGCCAGATCGGGGCTGCCGCTGGCGCTGTCGATGCAGGCTGAAACGGTGAACGAGTGCACGTTCACGACGGAAGCGAGGGTCGCGTACAGGGTGACGGCGCGCTCGGTGCCGGTGCCGTCATAGCCGTAGAAATAGAAACGCAGCGTGCCCATGCCGTCGTCCCACAGGTAGCCCGTGCGGGTCACGTCGACGGTGCCTTCCACTGTGGTGCCCTGATCGTCCACCGCGTAGGACCACAGGTTGTGCCAGGAGCAGATGCCCAGGGTGGAGGTCGTCCAGTCACTGCCTTCCTGATAATAGTAGCCATCGGCCAGCAGCGTCCACGTATCGGTCGCGAGCGTCGCGTTGGATCCATTGGTGTCAAGGAGGGTGACGTTGTCCATGGCACCGGCCGTCGCGAACACCGCCGGCGTGTCACCGACACGGGTCAGCAGGTAGCGGGTGGGGCTGGTGAACGGATCGACCGAAGTGGTGGATTCGTAGACGATTTCCAAGGAATCCAGGGTGCGCGTGGCACGGTAGGTCACCGTGTTTCCGCTATCCTGCATCTCCATGACCACCTCGGTCGCCGTCGTGCCGGCGGTCACGGTCATGCCGGTCGCAGCCGGGGCTTCGGGGATGCGGTTGATCAGGTCATTGACAGGCATGAACATCGGCGCGGTCAGGTCGGCGGTGCTCGCGGAGAGCTTGTTGAACAGGAAATTGCCAACGACCGACAGGGTGACGACGCCGCCGCCGGCAAGAGTGACCTGCTGGGGGTTGTTCGTCAGCGTCATCATCTGCGTGCCGTCGACGGTGTCGATGACTGTGTCCACGGCCGTCACGCGCCAGTAGCCCGTCAGGACGTCGGTGGGGTCATTGGTGACGTTGTTGGTGTTGTTGACGTTGTTGGTATTGTTGGTGTTGTTGGTGTTGTTTCCTTCGAAACTGCTTCCAACCGTGCAACCGGAACCGACGATAAACGATAATAGAAAAAGTGCACTCCAGAGATGGCGTTGCATGATGTTCCTCCTCGGTACGAAAAGTACCTGAATCGGGGACGCAAGACAAGGGTTATGAACATGAACCCGTGTTTGCCTGGCAGGCCGGGCATCAAATTATTAAGTCCCTCCTTGAAATTCGGGGGGAAGTTCTTCATAATGCCAGAGCCGATGGCTTCCATGCCGAACCGAGGTGATGAATGAAAATACCGGAAAAACCCGTTGCGCCGCCCATCATACAGGGTGGAACGGTTCAGGGGTCACCCCTGGTGCAGGATTCCGGGCCGATGGGCAACAAGGCTCCGGTCGCCCGTGTTGAGCTGCCAGTCTCCCAGAGCGCGCAGACGATTGCCGCCATGGTCGACAGCGGCCAGCTCTCTCCGGCCCAGGCAATGGAGCTGGTCATCGACTCGATTGTGCAGAAGGCCACCGGAGCCGACCCGGCCGGCCTGCGCCAGTTTATTATTTCGCACATTGCCACAGACCCACAACTGCGTCAACTGGCGGCTTCCTTTGGCGTGGACGCCCAGACCATGGATTCCCTTGTGAACCCGTCCGAACAGGTCAAGTCATGAAGAACAATATATCCCTTTTCGCCCTTTCCCTCCTGCTTCTGCTCATGGTTTCCTGCGACTCTTCGCCGCAGGTCTCCGGCCCCAAGAACCTGGTCGTCGGCCAGCCCGTGACCATCCACGTTCAGCAGGGCTCGAACTTCGTCGAGGGGCAGTTCAAAATTGTGGACTCCGATGGAGGCATCTTCACGCCCACGACTTCGATGATGGAGTATTCCTACTTCAGCGGCAAGGAGTTCTCTTTCCGGGTGCCACCTTTCGTGGCCACCGGTCCGGCCACGCTGGAGATAGGATCCACCAGCGGACCGTACAAGATTGACGTGAACCTGTTCCGTGGCTTCGTCACGGGGGATGGCGCCGGCAACGTGATCATGTACAGCATCGACAACCCACGCAAGGTGCTGCGCCGGGGATCGATGGGCATCGGAACCTACCAGTTGCGCATGCTCAACTACCAGTCCAACTTCGTGGCCTTCTCCCCCACCGACGGCCGCATCGACTGGCTCTCCGTCGACAACTCCGACACCTCGACGTTCGGCGTGGTCGCGCCGTCGCTCTCGATCGCCTCGGACACCCCTGGTGTCAACGCCAAGCCCTCGGACATTCTGGCGCTATCGCGCGGGCTCGTTGTCGCCACCGACCGCGGCGTCGGTACCCTGCTCGTGAACTCGGTCGGGGCCGGCACTGAGGTCTCGTTCGGCTCCTGGATTTCCCAGGCTGCGGCGTTCAACGCGGTCGACATCAGCGATGTGATCAGCGAGGGGGCCGGCGCCCGCATCGTGGTGGCCGGAGCCGTCGGCGCCACCACCGAGAGTGTCCTGGTGGTCTTCAACTCCGTGCCGTTTCCGACCAACAACTCGACCAAGGTGCAGATTTCCCTCACCACCGATGGCGCCAACGTCACCGACGTGGCCATCGCCCGTTCCGGCGCCTACATCGCCGCAGTCAATCCGGACCTGAACCGGCTGTTCCTCGTCGAGTTCGACTCACGCAACGTGGTGCCCACCGACATCACCGGCTGCCAGAATCCCCGCAGCCTGCAGTTCGTCGCCGGTGACCAGCGGCTGGCCGTCCTGTGCGTGAACTCCAAGACGCTCGAACTCTTCTCCGTCGCAGGAACGACCGCCACCCCGTACCGCTCGCTGCCGGTCGGCTCCGACACCAAGAAGCCCCTGTCCCTGTATTACGATGCATCGGGCCTGCTGTACATCTCCCTTGAGGAGGGTGGGCTGCAGGTCGTGGACGCGGGCTCCTCCAATCCCGAGGTCTCCTCTGTCGCCGGTTTCGACAGCGTGATCGCGGGCAGCTTCTTCATCCAGCCATAGGGAGCCATTGCATGAGCGAAACTGACGGCATGGAATTCCGCGAACACCCAAGGCTGACCGCCGAGATCAAGGTCACGCTGAACCATCACCGGTGGGTCAGTCCGATTGAGGTCGTCTCCAAGGACATCAGCCTGGGCGGCATCTTCGTGTACACCCGCTATACGCGCGATCTACCTTCGACCATGGTGCTGACCATCACGCTGCCCACCGGCGACGACCGATGGGTGACCTTCGACGGCGAGGTAATGCACTGCATCCCTACCGTCGGCGTCGGTATTCGTTTTCTCACACGCAGCCGTCACCTGAACACGCTGCTGGTCCGGATCCAGCGCGGCTCCCCCGAAGCCATCGCCGGATTATGATTGCCGGGCAGGATATTCCAGCGGGTCGCTTTTCAGTTCCTCGTTTTTTACTTGACTTTTTCCCTGTTAAACTCTAAGAAGCGTTTCCTGACGGCGATGTAGCTCAGCCGGTCAGAGCAAGCGGCTCATATCCGCTGTGTCCGGGGTTCAAGTCCCTGCATCGCCACCCCAAGCCGGAAATTCCCAAGAGTTTCCGGCTTTTTTTTTAATCCGAATCCAGGTTGCATCACCACTCCAGGACGTACCAGGAGCGGCCCCAGTTGATCAGGCGTCGCACGGTCAGCGTCTTGCGGTCGCCGTCGACGTGGTAGTACACGGTGTTCTTCTCGCAGGTCCAGTAGGCCAGGCGGTTGAAGTCTGTGCCGGGACCCACGAAGCGGCAGGCGCCCAGCTCAAGGGACTCGAATGTGGCCGTGCCGAAGGCGCGGCGCCCCAGCATGCGGGCCAGCCGATCCCGGCTCCGGGCGAGGAGGTCCGCGTGCAGCGAGCGGACGGCGCGGTCCTGCTCGGCGGGCGAGGCCATGTGCATGTCCTTGATCTTGGTCAGCACCACCAGCGGCACGAACCAGCGCTCGATGGCATCGGGGCGGCTCTGGGAGAGACCCTTGAACAGGTCTCGCACGCGATCCTCGGTGTCCTCGTCGGGCAGGGGGGGCTCCGAGGTCTCCTTGCGGTTTTCCCAGGGAATCGGGTTCTTGCCGGGGCCGGAGGCGTCCGCCACCACGGCAGCCGGGTCCGGGCTGTCGGTGGCGCGGCGGATCTGGTCGGGGGTCTGTCCGATCAGTCCCGTGCCCTGACCGTCGTCTGCGGGCTTGGGCAGGCAACCCGACGCCAGCAACGTCAGGACCACGACTCCACCGGCAAGGAGGGCTGAGGAGATTTTTCCGCGGTTCATCCGGGGTCTCCTTCCGGCGGAAGCACCTTGTTCACCGTGGCGTCGATGCGGCCGCGACCGAGGCGGACCCGGATCCCGTCGCCTGGATTCAACTGATTCGCGTCATGAACGATACCACCACCGGCATCCGAGACGACGGCGTAGCCGCGCTCCAGCACCGCCAGCGGAGACAGCGCTCTCAGTCGCGCATTCTGCCGGGACAGGGCGTCGGTGCGTTCCCGCAATTGCATCAGGACCACGGCGTCGAGCCGTGCGGAGAGCTTCTGCAGTTGGTTCTCCCGCTCGGAAAGGCGGCGCTGAGGCAGGAATGTCGAGAGCCTGCGCGAGGCGGCTTCGAGGCGTCCCCGGGCACGCTCCTGACGTCCGGCCACGGAGCGTTCGATGCGCAGTTGGACGTCGGCCAGCTCCATGGATCTGCGGTTGATCAGCATGCGCGGTTCCGGCAGGTGAAGGTCCGAGAGTCGTCTGAACGAGCGGTCGACACGGGAGGCGGTGGCTCGATGACAGCGGGAGAGCAGCATCTCGATGCGCTTGCCCAGCAGGGCCGGATCGGCGAACACCTGTTCGGCTGCCTCGGTAGGCGTGGCCGCGCGCAGGTCGGACACGAAGTCCACGAGCGTGGTGTCGGTCTGGTGCCCGATCGCGGTGACGATGGGAACCGAGCATGCATGCACTGCCCGTACGACGCCTTCGTCGTTGAAGCAGGCCAGATCCTCGAGGGATCCGCCGCCCCGTGCGAGAATGATCACGTCCACGTCGTGGCGCCGCTCAAGAAGATGCAGCGCAGCCACGATGGAGGCGGGGGCTGCGGTCCCCTGCACCAGCGCGTTGGAGATCAGGATGCGGCAACCGACCCGGCGCCTGGCGATCTTGATCATATCTTGCAGGGCGGCGCCGGACTCCGACGTCACGATGCCCACCGTACGCGGCACCGCCGGGAGCGTGCGCCTGGGTTTGTCGAAAAGCTTCTCAGCCTCGAGCTTTCTTTTCAACTGCAGAAACGCCAGCAGCAGCGCACCCTCTCCGCGGGGCTCGATCATTTCAACATAAAGGGTGAACTTGCCCCGCGCGGGGAAGATCTCGAGATAGCCGCGCACCAGCACCTGCATGCCCTCCTTGAGTTCGAAGGGTGGTGGCGCGGCGCGGGCGAACAGAACGCAGTCGATGTTGGAGCGGGCGTCCTTGAGCACGAAGTAGTAGATGTTGTTCTTCTCGTTGATCCGGCCAAGCTCACCCTCCACCCACACGCTGCCGTAGCGGTTCCGCAGGCGGACGTTCACGTCGGCGATCAGGTCGGTGACGGTGAAGACCGGAGGGACCGGATCCCGGGGCTCGGCCGGCGGCGGTGCGAGGGGATCGGACGAAGGCCCCGACGGTTCGCGGGCCACGTCGATCGCAGGTGGAGCGGCCTGGTTCAAACCGTCGGTCTCGCTCCAGCCGGGGACGGCCAACTCGAGCTGGAGTCCCTTGGCAGAAGGATTATTTTCCGTCGTCTTCTTGCGGGACATGGGGTACCGGCTGTTTCAGTTGGACGGGGGGCACGTCACAGTTGCCGACGCGCCGGATCTCGGCATCGACCGGAGGCACCTGCTGGAAGGCATCCGGCTCCATCTCGGGATCCAGCTCCAGGCGGGACCATGCGAACACGGCATCGCCCTTGACGCCCTTCTGTGTGATGCGCATCCGCATCGGCACGAGGCGACCGTTGATTTTCTTCCAGCCCCGATACTCGACATGGACACGGGAGTTCGGCGTCGTCACCTCGGCCTTTTCCAGCCGCCAGTTGGCGCGCCCGCGGTGACCGAGCACCCAGAGCTTCACGGTGCGCTTGCCGTCGGTGGTCGTGACGACCTCGCAGCCGCAGTCGGAGTCCCACGAGAGGGTCCCGCCGGCGACGGGCCAGGGATTCTCCCCGATCAGCAGGGAGAACAGTTCGGCAGGGGACAGGCGGATACCCAGGACCTGGGCGACCGCGCAGGCCTGCGTGGGGCCCACGAAGTACAGGTTGTGATCGCGGTCGTTGGCGATGAACTGGCTGCCGTTGGAGGTCACCAGCAGCACGGTGGCGTTCATCGGAGGGGGCGTGACCGCATCGAAGCGCAGCCGGCCGAGCCGGTCCGCGAGCATGAACACGTTGACCTTCAGTCGGCCCCGCGAGGTGAACGTGTCGACCTTTCCCTTGGCGCGCAGACCCTCGATGGGGCGCGAAGACACGGCCTTGAGCACTTCGGGGGCCGTGGGGGTCGTATAGGGCCGGCTGTAGGAGGTGCAGGCCGTCGTGGCGAGCAGCAGCAGACTGAGGATGACGTTTCTCATGATTCCACCTGTGGCTCCGGGGGAAAGCGATGCGACGGGATCAACGGGAATAGCGTTTGACCGCGCTGTTCATGAACAGGGAGATCGTGTCGTTGATCATCGTGACCATGTGGACTTCATTGTCCTGGTTGATGTCCGCCAGGATGTGATCGTAGTAGATCTGTCGCTCCTGGTGGGGGATGATCGCCGGCGGATAGCCTGCGTGCATCAGGACGATGTTCATGATCAGCCGGGCGAGGCTGCCGCTGTTCTTGGGCCAGGGAAAAACGGCCATGATCCGGTTGTGCAGGGCTGCCGCGCGCGCAATCGGGGTGAGCTTGCGGTAGCCAGGGCTCTGCATCCACTCGCCGAGCTTGCGCATGCGGTACGGAATCTTCTCGGGCGGCGCAAAGTCATGGGCGTACTGGCGGTGCAGGGGCATTTCCTTGCGGTACGCCAGCAGTTTCGTGTCCTCAGGCGGCGTGATCAGTTCGTGCAGTTCCTTGATGTAGGTCATATTCACGGTGATGCGCTTTTTCTGGGCATCCTGCCGCGCCTGTTGCATGCCTTTGTAGAAGGCGACCACATCATCGTAATGGGGGATCAGCGAACTGTCGGAGATGACCCGGTCGTCAAGCGCGGAGCGAATCTCGAGCTCACCGAGGACGACGCCCTCGAGGGCGAACTCATGGAAGCACCATGTGATGTTGACCTCATGGGCGAACTGGTTCCTCCGGTGCTCGTCCCAGCCTGCAAGGACCTTGTTGAAGTTCTGGACATCTTCGTCCAGTTTCTGGGTTTCCATGGGCTCCGCGTTCGTCGTATAAGTCTGTCTGGGCATCACACACCTGTTCGTCAATGGAAAAAGACAGCGCGCTATTATACGAATTCCCTGTTTTTGGGCAATGGAAAACGAAAAAGCGACTGTCAATCAAAGGATTTTTCGACGTAGCAGCAGGGCGCCGATCGTGAAAAGAACGAGAAACGGACCGGGATGGGGCCCGGAGCCGGAGTGGCGGCAGGCGCAGGAGACGCCGTCCTGGACCTTCGGTTGATCGGCGTCGGTGTCGGTGTCGGGGGCGTCGGTGTCGATGTCGGGGACGTCGGCATCGGCGTCGGGAAGGGAGCCGTCAGCGTCGGGTCCGGCGTCTGGCGCGGTGCAGTCGATCAGGCCGTCGGCGGCCACCGGGTAACCTTCGTCGACCAGACCGTTGCAGTCATTGTCGATGCCGTCGCAGAGCTCCTCGAAGCCGGGGCCCACCTCGGGGCGGGAGTCGTCGCAGTCGAAGTCGGCGGTCGCACCGTCGGAGTCGTCGTCAACGGCCGTGGGGACCGCCGACGGCGAGATCAGGAGGCCGTCCAGGGCAGCCTGGGGGTTCTGCAGAAGGTTGGCCAGGCGTAGGTAACGGGCGGTGGACACGCCGCAGGTCGACAGGTCGAGGTCGAAATCCCCCGTGTAGTCGCCGCAGGCGGCGAATATGCCGGCGGGCTCGTCGGAGACCGAGGCGCTCACCCGTGCGCCCTGGCGGGCCGGATCGAACACGACCGTCAGTTCGGCGCCCGCTCCGTTGCGCAGCGGCAGGCCCGCGTCGAGCACGACAAAGCCGTCGCGGCCCAGCACGAAGGTGCGGCCGTCGGGCGTGCCAAGCACCTGGTAGGCGGGGTTGACCGTGTTGGCGACGGAGCCCAGATCTCCGACGGATACGATGCGGAAGGCGCCGAAGGAGGCCGTGGAGGGGGCCAACTGGAACTCCAGCGGGTCGGGGATTGACGCCGCCGGCATGGAGAACGTGCCACGACCGTGCAGCGGGGCATCAACGATCCACTGGATCGGATCCGCGTCGGTGACGTGACAGAACGTTCCGCTGGCGGTCGTCAAAAACGGCTGGGGTTGGGCCGTGACCTGAAGGCGCGCCCGCAGGGGGCGGCCGGAGGTGTCGGTCACGCGTCCGCACACCATGCGATCCTGCAGGTGTGCCAGGAGGTCCCGCAGTGCCGCCACGTTGGCTGACACA
>JAHITJ010000046.1 GCA_018817795.1 Myxococcota bacterium
AGGTTGCGGCCTTCGTCACTGTCGTAGGGCAGGCCCAGGGTCATCAGCAGGCCGCCGAGGTTGGTGTACCCGAGGCCCAGCGGGCGAAACCTGCGGCTGTTGGCGCCGATGGGTTCGGTCGGATACGACGCGCGATCCACGATGATGTCCATGGCGGTGATGAACACCTCCACGGCGCGCTGAAACCGGTCGCAGTCGAAGGTGCCGTCAGCGGACTGGAACTTCAGCAGGTTCAGCGAGGCCAGGTTGCAGGCGCTCTCGTCGAGGAACATGAACTCCGAGCAGGGGTTGCTCGCGTTGATCGCGCCATGCGACGGGCATGTGTGCATGCGGTTGACGGTGTCGTGGAACTGCAGTCCCGGGTCGCCGCAGCGGTGGGCTGCCGTGGAGATCTGGCGCCAGATCTCGCGCGCCGGCATCTCGATGAGCACCTCTCCGTTGGTCACCGCCCGGAGCCCCCAGATCGCGTCGTCCTCGACGGCCTGCATGAAGTCGTCGGTCACGCGGATGCTGTGGTTGGCGTTCTGGAAGAACACCGAGGCGTACGCGTCACCGTCGAAGGAGCCGTCGTAGCCCTCGCGCACCAGCGCCAGCGCCTTGTCCTCCTCGGTGATCTTGCTCCGGATGAACTCCACGACGTCGGGATGATCGACGTTCAGGATGACCATCTTCGCAGCGCGGCGTGTCTTGCCGCCGCTCTTGATCACGCCCGCGAAGGCGTCGAAGCCCTTCATGAAACTGACCGGGCCCGACGCGCGGCCGCCACCGGAGAGCTCCTCCTTGGAGGAACGCACGGCCGAGAAGTTCATGCCCGATCCCGATCCACCCTTGAAGATCATGGCCTCGGTGCGGGCCAGCTCAAGGATCGACTGCAGGCTGTCCTCCACCTTCAGGATGAAACACGCCGAACACTGCGGATGAGGATCCACCCCGACGTTGAACCACACGGGGCTGTTGAACGCGCCGATCTGGTGCAGGATCAGGTGGCATAGTTCATATTCAAAAATCTTCGCGTTCTGCTCGTCGAAGTAGCCATCATCGAGTCCCCACTTCGCGATGGTCGTCACCACGCGCTGGATCAGATCGTCGATGCCCTTCTCGCGGCGCTCGGAGCTCATCTTGCCGCGGAAATACTTCTGTGCGGCGATGGTGTACGCCGTTTCCGACCACGTCGTTGGCACGCGGATATCCTTCTGTGAGAACACCGGCGTCTGGTCGCGGCCGAGGATGACGGCATCGCGGTTTTCCCAGGTTACGGCGTCGAACGGATGCACGTCCGGCTGACTGAAAACATGGGAGAAAACAAGTTTGCTGCTGGACATGGCCGCCTCCTAGGGGATGCTCCCGATCAGGGAAACGCTTGTGTGTAAAACAAATGCAAGGGGAACAAAACCCCCTTCTCGAAAATGCCCGCTGCAGCGACGGGAAAATCTATTTACAGAGCGCCCAGTCCAGAACGGTTATGCTTTCCGTGAACCTTGCACACCTGCAACGACGACCTCCAACTCTCTGAAATAAAAGGAAATATTGGCGGTTTCATAGGCACGAGCGGGACCCGTGGGCCCCGTCGCTGAAGGTACACTTGATCTTCCTGTGTGGGTGAAATACAAGATTGGCCATGTCCGCGCTGACGAGATCGCCCGCCGGGCCTGGGAGGAGACCTCATGAAATGGGTCTGCACAAACTGTGGAAATCACTTTGAGAACGACGAAGCCGGCACCCGCTGTCCGGAGTGCCTGCGCCGCAACGGGATCATCCTGGAGGAAGAGGGCAAGGCCCCCAGGACCGCAGCATCCTCCGGTCCCGAGAAGAAAGCGCGTCGCCTGGCGCTGATCATGGCCATCAGCGCCGCCGTGATCGCGGTGGGTGTTGCGATGATCGTGCTGCTGCTGGTGAGCTCCAATCCCCGGTCGTCCTCCCGATATGCATCGCCACCCGACGACTTCGCCACGACCGCCGCAAAGGCGAAGGAGGCCGGCGGGCTCGAACTGACGGCCGCGGAGGATCCTTTCCTGGCGCCCGTGGCGGTCGGGGAGCTCGTCAAGTCGTGGGGCGGCGAAGCGGCCACGGTGTGGGCGAACCTGGAGGCAGCTGCGAAGATCGGTGTGCACCTCGACGCACCGTCGGGGCCGTTTTTGATGCCCGCAGCGATGGCCGCCGAGCTGGCCAAGGGCCAGCCACCGAAGGCGACGCCGCTGGAGTGGGCGCTGCTGGGTCACGCGCTGGCGGTGCGCCTGAACAAGCCCGTCGCCATCGCGATCCTCCGCTTCCCCGCGGGCACGGCGGCGCATCCCTGGGCCTTGGGGCTCTACGCGACGCAACTGCACGAGAACGGCCTCGACAAGCCGGCCACCAGGGTGATTCCTTTCGGCGCTCCGGGCACCGGCGCCGAGGCGCGTCCGCTCTCCGGCGCCGAAGTCCTGGCCGTCGTGCTCTCCCAGGCGGCGATGGGCCGCATCGCCTGCGTCAAGCGTCCGATGGAACTGATCCTGCCGCGGGACAAGCCGCGCGCGGCCTCCGACGACGACGCCCGCTTCGCCTCGCAGCGCCTGCAGGCCGCCGCAGCCCTGGCACCTGAGCTGGCCGTGGTCAAGGCCGCCGCGGTCTGGGGCCACGTGTGTCTGGGGATGCACCGCAAGGCGCGGACGACCGCCGGTGCGCTGGTCTCCGAGTACGAGATGCTGCTGCAGAAGGCCACCGGCACGCAGTTCGTCCATGAGCAGGACGCCCGCCGGCTGTACGGGTTCTCCGCCCTGATGCAGTTCGTCGACGGGGCCCCCGCCGGTGCAGAAGAGGCCATCGGGAAGGCCGATCCGGAGTTCGCTCCGCTGGCGATCCCGGTCGCGATCGGCGCCCAGGACACGGGAAAACTCCAGGCGGCCCTCGCGGCCCTGCCCGCATCGGACCTGCCCGAGCTCCGGTACCTGCGCCTGGTCGGCACCCTGATGGTGCGGGACAAGGCCGCGATGCGATCTGTGCTGCCCGACGCGCGCGCCCTATCGGGGGCCTACCCCGGCGCGAAGTGGGCCCTCCAGATGCTGTTCACCCTGCTGATGGCCACCGACGGCTTCGACGAGGCCCGCGCCCTGATCCCGACGATCATCTCGGGCGCTCCCAACGCCGGCGAACTGACCACGGACCTGCGAAACCTCATTGATCAGGCCGAGGCCCGGGCCAAAGCCGACGCCGAGGCCCAAAAGGCGGCCGCAGAGAGCGCCGCCACGACCGACACCCCACCGGTGATGCAGGATCCGATGAAATAGCAGAACCTCCGCGTGGACAGGTCAGACGAGTCAGACTGGTCAGACGAGTCAGACTGGTCAGACTGGTCAGACTGGTCAGACAACTCCTTCGATCAGAGCCCTCAAATCCGCCGGCAGCGGGGCCTCCACGCAAATCCAATTCCCCTTGACGGGGTGCTTCAGGCGTAAAAGCGACGAGTGCAACGCCGGGCGTGCGATGAGGGTCAAGTCGGCGCGGCCGTAGAGCCAGTCGCCCGCCAGGGGGCAGCCGATGGCCGCCAGGTGCACCCGGATCTGGTGGGTCCGCCCGGTGCGCGGCGTGACGCGCAGCAGGCTCAGACCTGCGGCCGAGGAGAGCGTCTCGTATTCCGTCATCGAGGGGGCGCCGTCGGGCGAGACCAGGCGCTTGGAGCTGTGTCCGGGCTCCCTGACGATCCCCAGCGCCACGACACCGGTGCGCGGCTCGGGCGTGTTCATGACGACGGCCAGGTACTCGCGCAGGTAATCCGTCGTGTGGAGCCGCCGTCGCAGCCGGTCGTGGATGTAGCCGCTCTTGGCGATGCACATCACGCCGCTGGTGTCCCGGTCCAGCCGGCTCACCGCGTGAAAGACGGCGTCGGCACCGAGGTGGAATGCGACCGCGTCCCCCACCGTGGGCGACTCCGATCGCAGCCCCGAGTGATGCACCGGCAGCCCGGCGGGCTTGTCGATGATCAGCAGGTCTGGGTCCTCGAACAGGATCGCCAGCGGGATGTCCACCGGCTCGAAGGAGCGCCTCCCCGACCGATGGTCCCCCACGTCCACACACAGAACGTCGCCGGCCGCCACGCGCGCCGAGGTCCGGGCCCGCACGCCGTTGAGCAGGATGCCAGCGGGCCGGAACTTGACCTTGGAGACGAACCCCGCCGAGAGCTTCAGTTCCCGCACCAGCAGGCTCTGAATCGTCCGCCCCGACTGGGCTTCGTTCACTTTGAGGGTCAGTTCACGCATTGGCATCGGCAGAAGAACGCCTTTCGCGCGTCAGAGCATGGAGGGAGGGAGCATGAACGGCGTCAGCGGGCTGTCGGGCGGCGGCAGTCCATTCGTGCTTCGAAAATGCGCCTTGCGGGCGTGCATCTGCTCGGTCCGGGCGATCAGGGCCGGAGAAGGCCGCCCACCGGGCTGACACAACGGATAGGTCTCCAGCACCAGCATCAGGCGCTCGTCACTGTGGGAAATCTGGTTCGAAGTGTACTGCCAGGTGAAGGTCTCGTGCTGCCAGATCTCCGGCCAGGTCAGGGAGAAGTACTCCTTGAAGAGGGCCTCGCGGAAGCGGAAGTCGCCCGGGTTGCACTCCTGGGTGTCGGCGATGTTCTCCATCGCCTGCTCCCGTGAGGCCCCGGGCGGATTCCAGCGCGGATCATAGGGGGCGAAGGCGGCGAAGGCGTCGAGCCAGTCCACGAGCAGGTCCAGCAGGGTCTCCCAGCGTCGGATCATGGCGTCCCAGCGGCGCCGGGACGGCTCCAGCTCCCAGGCGATGCGCTCGGTCTCCAGCGTCAACGTCAACGGATCGGGGACCCCCAACGGGGCTGCGGCTGCGAGTTGATCATACAGTTCCACCTCGCGCTGGTGCTGGAGGATGTCGTAGTGCGCCCAACCGGCCCTGGAGAACGCGAGTGACTCCAGCAGCCCCTCGCGTGCGACGGTCTTCGCCCCCGAGAGCAGGTCGGCCATGCCGCGTTCTTCCACCAGACGCAGAAAAACCGGGAAACTGATCCCCGAGCGGCCAAGCTCCACGAGCTCGCGAACCGCCGGCGCCATTTTCTTCATGCCCTCACCCGCGCCGCCGCTCTCATAGGTCTGCAGGACCTGTTCGTACGCCCTGAGGGTCGTCTCCATCAGGGAGTCATCCGAGGGCTTCTCCCCGGGGCGGGGCGCCGCGGCGGCCACCAGCGCCCGGGAATAGGCGTCGGAGAACTTCGAGAACAACTGGCGCTGGGTCAGTTGCCCGGAGAAGGTGGTGAAGTCGTCGAGGGACTGAGCCAGCGCCTCCATCTCGCCGAGGGCGGCGCCCATCGCGTCGACGTCGGGCCCCGTCAGGCCGCGCGAACCGACATCGCGCATCATGTCGCGGAACGGGTTGAGCATGGCTTCGGTGTACATGAGTTCAACGGGCATGGCTGGTCACTCCCAGATAGTTCTTGTGTCCAAGGATCCGGCGCTCGAAGGCGCCGTCGTAGACGGGCACCTTGCGGCGGTGGCGCGGTGCGCGCAGCAGGTCGTGATCCGGCACGTACGCCGGATCGAACTTCCGCATCTCGGGCAGGGTCCGCGTGCGCCAGGCCTCGATCCCCCGGGCGATCTCCTGCGCGTTCAACCGCCGTCGCTTCTCCTTCCAGCGCTCAGGGACCGGCGCATACTCGGCGCATTCGATGTCTTCGAGCACCTTCCAGTCTCCCCAGAACTCCTCGATCAGGTGCTCATCCGAGGAGATGCGGTTCATCCAGCGCGTCTCCACGTCCGACACCATCGACTGCAGCGCCATGACATCGGTGTATTCCGTGGTTTCCAGGTGGTGCAGGATTTCCAGCGCGGCCCCGGCGCGGACCGTCTCCTCGAGCTCGGTGTAAAAGCGGGCCCGTGCGGTGTAGTTGTCCCGGATCCGGGCCACGGCACACTTCACGTTCAACCCCCGTGCCTGCAGGATCTCGCCGAAAGCCTCCAGCGAGGGAGCACCTGCGATGGCCTCGTAGAGCTCCCGCTCGGCATGGGCCGTGAACGGGTACTTCGGATGGTTCGCCACCTTTTCGTAGCGCACACGGTAATAATCCACATATTCCTGATGTTGCTGTTCCATCAATGTCTCCTCGCTCGTTCTCACGGAAACTGAAGTCAAGACACCATAGGACATAGACAAGAAAAAAGAAAGAAATTGGGAAGAGTCCAGTAGAAACGGGTTTTACTGGCAACTTTTTGGCGACTTTGACAACGGAGGAATCGCATGAACATACACAACTAACGGCGGCCGCCAGAGCGAAAACTTGTGTGCTTGGTACAATCTATGATTGTTTACAGTGGGCATGTACGACCGGGGCCAGTACGGGTCAAGGCCAGAAAATGGATGATCAGAGTGCTGGCAGGTTCTTGAAAGCGACTGTGCAGCGGACGCCAAATTGGCCGGGTTCTGCCACTCCAAAGGCTTCTCCTGTGTGGATCGGAAATGCGCACCTGAGCCGGTGACTTGACAGATCGATACGGCGACCCCAGCGAAGTCGTAGACGGTCCCCGTCAATATCCGCGTCGGACAAGGACCTGGCAGTCCCGGACAGACACTTGGAGGTCCCGGACAGACACGTGGAGGTCGCGGACAGACACGTGGAGGTCCCGGGCAGGCACCTGGCGGTCTGGGTACGTGGATCGGCCAGAGGACATTGCGTACCTGACAGCCCCCGTCACCGAGCGACTGACGATGGTTTCTACCACCTCATCGCGGTTCAGCAGCATGGCCCGCCCGAGTTATTGAAACTGATCAACTGTCAGAAGGTTCATTCAGGCGACGAGGATCATGGCGCGGCCGAGGCGGACGATGCGGCCGTCGTGGGCGAACTGGGTGAGCAGGCGGGAGACGGTCTCGCGCCGGGCGCCGATCATCGAGGCGATGTCGGTCTGCGTGTGGGCGGCCGGGAGCAGGAAGCCCTCAGGTACGCGGCGGCCTTCCTTCTTCGCGAGGCGGGTCAGCAGGCGCACCAGACGGGCCTCGACGTCACCCAGGCTCAAGCACGCCATGGCCTCGTAGGTCTCCTCCAGCCGCTCCGAGAGCATGCGCAGCAACACCAGCGAGGTCGCCGGAAAGCGGCGCAGGTGCGCGGTCAATGCCTCGCGGGTGAGCACCAGGGCGCCGACCTCGTCGATGATCTCCAGATCCGCGGGAACCGGACCCTGATCCATCGGGAAAGGCTTGCCGAACAGATCGCCCGCCCCGAGCACATGAAGCACCAGCTTCTCCTGGTTCTCGCCGGCGCCGGAGATCACGACCTTGGCCTTGCCGTAGCGGATCAGGAGCAGCTCGCCCGTGTTCTGGGCGGCGCCCGGGATCGTCGTTCCGGCGGGGTAACGGCGATAGGCGAACCGCTGTTCGATGTCGGCCTGCGCATCGCTCGAGAGCGTGCGGAACGGGGACAGCCGACGAATCAACGTGGGAAAATCAATGTGTTTCACGGTGCTGGTCATGGTTCACCTCGCTTCCGGTCGCAATGATTCGCAAGCGGTGTGCCAAGACCTGCAAAAGCCCTGAAAAAAGTTGGCAGGACCCCGAAAAATCATGGTTTCCCCTTTCCGGCGTGCGCTCCGTCACAACCGACCGTGACATTTGTGCCATGCCTCCCCGAAACCCGTGACCATCGGTTACAGGGCAGAATAAAAAGTTTTTACGACGCAATGGATCGTTGCTTTTTGCCGCTCGTCTGGCAATATCCCGCGCGGGATTTCAGATAAGGAGTACCTATGTCGGATTCCATCACTTTATTGGTTGAAAAGGCGCAAGCCGAGGTGGCGGCGGCCGCGACCGCCGATGTCCTGCGTGACACCGAGGTGCAATACCTTGGCAAGAAGGGTGAGGTCACGGCCCTGCTCAAGAGTCTGGGCGGGATGGCCCCCGAGGAACGCAAGGCCATGGGCAAGGCCGTCAATGACGCACGGGCCGCGATTGAAAAAATGATCGCCGGGCGCCGTGGGCAACTGGAACGCGAGGCGCTGGACCGCGAGCTGGCCGAGACCGGCTTTGACCTGACGCTGCCGGGGATCCCCCTTCCCTCGCAACCTGGGACCTGGCATCCGGTCTCGATCATCGCAGATCGGGTGGAGCGCGCCTTCGAGCAGATGGGATTCATCGTGCTCGATTACCCCGAGGTCGAGACCGAGCACTACAACTTCGATGCGCTGAACATTCCGGCGGACCATCCCGCGCGTGACATGCAGGACACCTTCTGGCTGAAGAACGGCTGCCTGCTGCGCACCCACACGTCCCCCGGGCAGGTGCGCGCCATGCACGAATACCCGCTGCCCCTGCGGGCGATCTTCCCCGGCCGCGTGTTCCGCTATGAACGCACCGACGCCAGTCACGAGCACACGTTCCATCAGGTCGAAGGGCTCATGATCGACCGCGAACTGTCGGTGTCGAACCTGATCGCGATCATGAAGGTGCTGCTGGAGACCATCTTCGAGCGTGAGGTGACCGTGCGGCTCAGACCCGGGTTCTTCCCCTTTGTGGAGCCCGGCTTCGAGCTGGACATCCTGTGCATGAACTGCGGCGGCGCCGGCTGCTCGGTGTGCAAGCACAGCGGGTGGGTCGAGCTGCTGCCCTGCGGCCTGGTGCACCCGAACGTCCTGCGCGCAGGTGGAGTGGATCCCGAAAAGTGGGTTGGATGGGCGTTCGGCCTGGGCTTGTCCCGTCTGGCGATGATGCGCTACAAAATATCCCACATCACGCACTTCATGGGTGCGGACCCCCGCTTTCTGCGTCAGTTCCCCGAAGGAGGTGCGCGATGAAGGTTTCCTGGAGCTGGATTTCCCGCTTCGCCGAGGTCGGCGACATCGATGCCGTGGGCATCTCCCTGCGCTTCACCCTCGGTGTGGCCGAGATCGACGAGGTTCACCGCGTGGGCGTGCCCGATCCCGCGTTGACCGGCGAGGCGCGCGCCGAGGCGCTGTCCAGGGTGAAGATCGCGAAGGTCGTCGCCTGCCGGCCGCACCCGCAGGCCGAGAAACTGCAGATCGTCACCGTCGACGACGGCGGCGGAACCCCGCGCGAGATCGTCTCCGGTGCGCCCAACGTGCGCCCGGGGCTGCTCTCGGTGTTCGCCGACGAGGGCGCGGTCATCGTGGGCAAGGACGGCGCCCCGACCACGCTGCGCGAGGCCGTGATCCGCGGCGTGCCCAGCCGGGGCATGCTCGTGTCCTTTGCGGAGCTGGGCATAGGCGACGATCATGCCGGCGTCATTGAAGTTCCCGACGTGATCGCGCCGGGCACCCTGTTGTCGGCCGCCGCCCCGGCCTTCGATGACGTCCTGTGGGACATCGACAACAAGAGCCTGACCCACCGCCCGGATTGCTGGGGGCACGTGGGCCTGGCCCGCGAGATCGCCGCGATGTGCCGCCGCCCGTTCACCTGGCGCGCGCCGGACGTGAACTTCGCCGCGGAGGCGGACATCGCCGTGCGGGACGAGGCGCCGGACCTGTGTCCGCGTTATTCGTGCTACTCGATGGAAGGCATCCGGATCGGCCCTTCGCCCCTCTGGCTGCAGATCCTCCTGTGGCGCCTGGGCCAGCGTCCCATCAACAACCTCGTGGACTTCACGAACCTGACCATGCTCACCGTGGGAAACCCGCTGCACGCGTTCGACCGCCGCCAGCTCGAGGGTGACACGATCGTGATCAGGCGCGCCACCGAAGGCGAGCCCTTCACCACCCTCGACGGCCGCGCCCACCGCCTCACCGCGGGCGACCTGGTCATCGCCGACGCACGCAAGCCCGTGGCGCTGGCTGGCGTCATGGGCGGCGAAAACTCGATGGTCGCCGACGACACCACGCACATCGTGCTCGAGAGCGCCAACTTCCACGCCGGCACCATCCGCAGGACCGCCGTGCGTACGCAGGAACGCACCGACTCCTCGGCCCGCTTTGAAAAGAGCCTGGACCCGCACCTGGTGCGCGACGCCTCGCTGTACTTCGCCGACCTCGTGCTCACGAACATCCCCGGTTCGCGGGTTTCCTCGCGCTATGAGGACGTGTTCCCGGCCCCGCCTGCACCCAAAATCATCCACATCAAGGGCGAGTTCGTGAAACGCCGCCTGGGCATGGAAATCACGGCAGCGCAGGTGGCCGAGGTGCTGGAACGCCTTCAGTTCACGGTCGCCCGCGACGGCGAAGAGCTCACCGTCACGGTGCCGACCTTCCGCGCCACCAAGGACATCGGCATTCCTGAGGACCTCGTCGAGGAGGTTGGACGCTGGCACGGCTATGACAACATCGAGGCGCACCTGCCGTCGGTGGCGATGGCCAGGCCCTTCACCCTGCCGATCCGGTCAGTCGTGCGCCGCCTTCGCGAGGCCCTGTGCTCGGAGAGCGGCTTCCTGGAGGCCATGACGTACTCCTTCAACCGCATCGAGGACGTGCGCGGCTGCAGGATGGACCCCGACGCTCATCTCTGGATGGAGAACCCCATTTCCATGGAGGAGCCCGTCCTTCGCACCTCGTTGTTCCCGAACCTGCTGGCGGCCGTGATCCGCAACGAGCGGCGCGAATCCCGCCAGCGCCTGGCGGAGTTCGGTCGCGTGTACCTCCCGGACCCGGCGGCCACGCCCTCTGCCCGGGAACCGTGGCTTTCCCAGCCCCGGATGGCCGGGCTTGTGCTGTCGGACCGCCACGCCGACGTCTCCGACACGACCCTGTTCTTCCAGATGAAGGACGCCGTGCTGCGCGGACTTCGCACACAGGAGCGCGGAAACGCGGCCGTGGCAAAACTCGTGGATCCGCCTCCAGTGGCGCACCCGGCTCGCTGCGCCAGCGTGACCCTTGGCGGGGCCCCGGTGGGCTGGATCGCCCAGGTCCACCCGCTGGTCCGGCGCGAACTCGGGCTCGAGAGCGTCGTCGTGATGGCCTGCATCGATCTGGACGCCATTGCAGCCCTGCCGAAGGTGGTCGTGCCGTTCTCGCCGCTGCCGCGCTTCCCGGGGATGGAGCATGACCTCACGGCGCTGGTGCCCAAGACCGTCTCCGCCGACGACATCGTCCGCGCCCTGCGCGATCTTGCGCCCGAGATCACCCGCGACGTCACGTGCTTTGCCGTCTACGAGAGCCCGAAGTTCCCCGATCGCCGGAGCCTCTCGTTCCGGTTGCACCTGGCACACAAAGAGCGTACGCTCTTGCAGGAAGAACTGCTGGAGCTTCACGAGAAAGCCGTACAAACCGTTCAGAAAACCTTTGACGCCATGGTGGCGTCCTAGGAGGACGTAAGCGTCCTGAAAGGACTTAGATGACCGCGCTGAAATGCCTCATCATCGGCGTCGCCGGCGGAACCGGTTCCGGAAAGACCAGCATCGCCCGCAACATCATGCACCAGCTACCCAAGGGTTCCGCCGTACTGATCGATCATGACAGTTATTACAAGGACCACAAGGGCATGCCCATCGAGGAGCGCCAGAAACTGAACTACGACCACCCGGATTCCCTGGACAATCCCCTGCTGGTCCGCCACCTGCACGCCCTGCGCGCCAACGAGCCCATCGAGAAGCCGGTATATAACTTCGTGACGCACTCGCGCGAAAAACGCACCGAGCGGATCCTTCCGGCGCCCATCGTCATCGTCGAGGGAATCCTCATTCTGGCCGACGAGCACATCCGCAATGCGTGCGACATCAAGATTTTCGTGGACACCGACGCCGACATCCGCGTGTTCCGCCGCATCCGCCGTGACATGGACCAGCGCGGGCGCTCGTTCGCGTCGATCCGCGAACAGTATTACAGCACGGTGCGCCCGATGCACCTGCAGTTCGTCGAGCCCTCCAAGCGCTGGGCCAACCTCATCATTCCCGAGGGCGGCGAGAACAAGATCGCGCTGGACGTGGTCGTTGAAAAGCTCATGCGCTTTCTGGGCGACCCCGACCGCAAGAAATAGATCCCACGCAGAAAATGCGTGAACCAGAACACCGCTTCTGATATAAAATCATCTCAGTCTCGTGACCAACAGTCCGGGCCGGAGGTGATGGCATGGAACCCAACGTTGGATCCCTTTCTTCCCAGGCGAAGGTCATCGCCGGTCTTCAGATCGTCGCCTTGATTCGCGAGAACCTCCCCGACAACACGGCCGCCAACCTGCTGGCCGATCAGGTCGAGGAACGGGCCAGCGAACTGAAGGCCATCCTGGAGTCGCCCTCGGAGCAGGACCTGTACATGAAGGAGCTCGAGGACGTCCAGGCAAACCGGGACAACGCCTACCGGGCCATCATCATGATCCTGCAGGCCAACAAGCTCTGTCCCGAGGATGAGGACGCACGAATGGAAGCCGACCGCATCCTGCAGCAGATCCACCCCATCGACTTCATCGTCGGCGCGCTGCTCTCCGACACCACGGTCCTCTACCATCGTCTGGTGTGGCTGCAGGATGAAGAGCAGATGAAGACGTTGCGCCGTTTCGGCCTGCTGCCGTTTATTCACCGCCTCGAGGAGGAGCAGAACCGGTTCGACAACCTGCTCGACAAGCGCGTGACCGCCCGCGAGAGCCGGGGCGTCTCGGTCCTGCGCGTCTCCCGCCCGCTGGACCGTTCGCTGCAGACGCTGCTGGCGTTCATCCGCGAGACCTGCGAACCGGCATGCTATCAGCATCTGCAGTCTCCACTGATCGAAGCCCAGCAGATGGCGGGCACCCCTGGAGAAGAAGCTGCCCCGCTCTACTGACCCCCGGCTGAAATGTTCTTTCCGCGTGTTTTGCGGCTCATGACTTTCTATTTTTGCGGTTTAGTGACGAAAAAAGACAGCAGCAAAGCCTCGAAGACGAGCCAGGGCTCGGCTCGGGAGCTCTTGCAACGTCGATCCGCGTCGCGCAGCGCACTATGCCATTCGAACAACTGCTTCCAGGTGAAGCCGCGGGCCAGGCCACCGAGCTTCCCCAGCAGGAACGGAGGGATGCCCGGAGGGGTCTCGTTGGACTTGAGAAACACCAGCGCGCGCAGCTGGCGGGCCAGCAGGCCGATGATGGCGATGGGGCTCTGCTGCCGATCTTCCTTGAGGCGCATCAGTTGCTCGAAGGCGCGCTGCACATCCCGGGAGAAGACGTCGTCGATGAACGTGAACACGGCGCCCTCGCCCCCGTCGCCGACAGCCGAGAAAACCTCATCGATGGTCAGTCTCGACTTCAGGTCTGCTGCCTTGAGAAGCTTGAGCTTCTCCAGCGCCAGGCTCAGGTCCTGGGTACCCAGCAGGTCCACCAGCAGCGCCGGAACGTCCGGATCGAACTTCAGCCCCGCGGTCTCGAGCTCGACGCGGATCGTGGCCATCATCTGGGTGCGGTTTCCGCGGGCGAACAGGTGCAGGTAGCCCCGCTCCTCGAGCAGCTTGAAGAACTTCTTCTTCTTGTCCACGCTCTCACCCATGAAGACCAGACAGGTCGTCGGGTTCGGATCGGCCAGATACGCGAGGTACGGCTCCAGCAGGGCCGCGTTGAGGGCGTCGGTGTTGCGCACCTCCACGAAGCGGGCCGTCGAAAACATCGGCAGCGACTGGGCTGCAGACAACACCACGTCGGCCGGTGATTCCTGGGCGTCGAATTTCTCGTGGTTGAGCCCGGACGGGTCTGACCCGGTGAACAATTCGCGCAACTTTCCCAGAAAGCGATCACGGGCCAGCGGATCGTCGCCGAACAAACCGTAGACGGGGGAATAGTTTTCCATCGTTATAGGTTGATTTTTGGCGCCGGTGGTGGAATCTTTCGCTTTGGTCATGACTACCGTCGAAGGCCTCCGGGTGCGGCCCTGGGAAGGGCCGGAGTCGAACCCGACGAGATGAACACATTCGACGGGAAAATCAAGTCCGCAGTTGCACTTTCCGGAACTTTCACTATGATGCCGGATGCTGGAAAGGAAGAATTCGAGATGAAAATCCGTCCACTTCTGCTTTCAGGTGCCTGGCTTTTCTCGGGCGTCCTCCTGCTTTTGTGTGCAGGCACGGGTTTTTACGTGCTGATGGCCAGCGCCGAGCCCGTGACGCCCCCATCCACGAACGACAAGACCTTCCTGGCATCGAAGTCCGCGGACACAAAAGTCCTTCCAACGGAATCCGATGACGAAGAAGGTATTCCTGGCGTCATGCCGCCGGGTCCGTCGCACGATCTGTCACGGCCGGACAACAAGTTCAAGGCGGCCAACATCCGCTTGGGGCGGGAACACGTCGCCCTTCCCATGCTGGCATCGCCCAACCTGAACCCCGGAAAGACCGGATCCGACTCGGAAAAGAACTGGGGCCCCGAAGCCTCCAATCCCGTTCCCTACAATGAGGCCGGCGGCACACCCGAGGAGCTCAACGCCCAGCGCGAAGCGCAGCGCGCCGATCGGGAGAAGCGTCGTTACGACAGCCTCAACGAGCGGATCGAGAAGCTCGAGGAACGCATGGCCAAGGTGAAGGCCGACAATCCCAACGACGAGCAGCTCGACCGCCTCCAGAAGAGCATCGAGCGCCTCCAGAAGCGGCGCGAAGACCTCAAGCGCGAGATGGACGGTCGTCCGGAACCCACCGTGTACTAGGCTCCCGGAAAAATCGCTCCCGAGATGTTCCCTTCCCTGCGAATCCAGTGGATCGAGCCCTGCCGCGCCCGGTGCGAGCGGTGCGCGACCTGGCCAAAGAACGCCGCCTTCCAAACGATGATCGAGCGCGGCGCGGAAAGGAAGCTTCACGACTTCTACCTCGACGCGGTCCGCGAATTCCACCCGCAGAGCCTGTACATCTCCGGCGGTGAGCCGCTGCTCTCTCCCGGTATCGGCGACTACCTGCACGAGTTCTCCCCTCTGGTTCGCGGCCGCATCTTCGTGTTCTGCTCCTTCCAGTTCGGTGACGACGAGCGCCGGCGCCTCCTGTCACGCGACTGGCCCGAAAAAAACGTGGTCCTGACACATACGATGACTGGCTTCGACCCGGTCACCTGGAGCCGACAGACCAACGGCATTCCCTTTGACCTGTATGTCCGAAACCTGCGCGAACTGTCCGCGAGCTTTCCGAGGAAACGCATCAAGTTGATCCTCAACCACGACGACGTCCCGGACCAGCTTGAGCGATTCGTGGAGGCCGTCCGGCCCGACTCGTCGTTCGTGTTCTCGCTGAAGTTGATCAACCTTCAGGGCGGGCATCTGCAGGCCGACGTCATCGAGGCCACCCGCCGCAGGGCGATGGAGCGCCTGGGCGCCCGCGAGGACCTGTACACGCAGGACCTTCGGTGGCGCACCGAGATCACAGGAGAGCGCACGCTGGCCGCCCTGGCCGCATCGGAAAACGCCACAGCCTGCCCGTACCGTCTTTCCCCCACCGAACTTCGCTTCGCCTTCCGCAGCCACAAAGAGGACATGATCCGGCTGTACTACCGCTTCTGTCCGTTTTTTCCCCCCGAGAGCCACTTCGGCTTCCACCTAGGGCATAACACCTTCGACCACATCCGGCTTGCATATGCACGTAACAAGTGGCACTCTTGGTGCCCGAACTGCCGCCTGAGACGATACTGCGAACCGTCGACCCCATGAATCCCAGCATCCTCATGATCCTGACCGAATTCCCGCCCGCGATCGGCGGCATGCAGACACACGCGAACCTGCTGTCGCGTCACCTGCACGCCGGTGGCGCCCGGGTATGCGTGTTCACGTACCGTCCCGAGTCCCCCGGAAAGGACACGGCCGAGGTGGACTCCACCTTTCCGTTTCCGATCCACCGGACGCTTTCCCGGATCAGTTACTTCTACAACCTCACGCACCTTCGTGAGGCCATCGAGGGATTCCAGCCGGACTTCATCTACAGTTCAACCGTGTTCTTCGGAGTGCTTGAGCGGCTCACCGGAGTCCCGACGATCTGCCGCTCCGTCGGAAACGACGTGCTGCGCCCGTGGATCGCCTGGCCGTTCGCCCTGGGCTCCTCCCTGACCGCCCATCTGCTCTTCGAGAAGAAACTGTACCAGTTCTTCAAGAAACTCGAGAAGCCCGAGTGGATCGAGGTCTTCTTCCGCGACCGTCGCCGCAGCCTCGTGCGCACCGCGGCCACCTGTGCGGGCACGATCCTGGCCAACAGTCACTTCACCCGTCGTCTCCTGCTGGAGATCGGCGTACCTCCCGAGAAGATCCGCGTGGTCGTCGGCGGGGTGGACGCGCGCTTCTTTACGCGTCCCGAGCACCTGCACGTGGAGCACCTGCGCCAGGAACTGGGTCTTCCCGCCGGACGGACGCTGTTTTTGACCGCCTGCCGCCTCGTCGACAAGAAGGGCCTGGACTTCCTGCTCGAGTGGTTCGCCCGCCAGGAACCATCCGCACGTGGCTGGCACATGGCCGTCGTGGGCAAGGGAAAACGTCTGGGCCGCCTGCGATCGCTGGCCCGGCGCCTGGAAATCCAGGATCACGTCACCTTCGTCGGCGGCGTCGCCTATGAAGCAATGCCACCCTATTACTGGAGTTCCGACGTCTTCATCCTTGCCTCCACGGTGTACCGTGATCCGATCACCGGCGTGCGCGACGCCGAGACCATGGGACGTGTGCTGTG
>JAHITJ010000047.1 GCA_018817795.1 Myxococcota bacterium
CCACGATGGGCCGGTCGGCCACGATCCGGGTGCCGGTCAGGTCCGCCTGGAACCCGTCGGTCTCGAGATTGAGCACCATGAACTCGTGCATGTCCACAGTGAAGGTCTGACCTGCCTCGGCTGCCGGGATGTCGAGCCCGTCACCGAGGATGCGCGCGCTGGGCGTGACGGTCACGTTGGTGCCGGGCTCGGTGGCCACGATCGTCACGAAGGCGCGCAGGTGCTGGGCAAAGTCGTTGTTGGGATCGTTGGTGTCGGCGATGGTCTGGGGCCACGAGAGCACGAGATAGTCGGAGTCCAGCGCGTTCTTCGGGAACAGGATGCTGGCGTCGTTGGAGAACACGTCGACGTTCTCCAGCGGGTTGAACTGGTACGCGACGATGGGCGCCGAGGACGTGACGCGGAACGCCCGCGTGGACAGCGCCGAGTGGGTGCCGACGTCCCAGGAGCCCAGGGGGGAGCCGTCCACCTCGCGCGAGGGCAGCGACAGCACTCGCAGCCCCTCGGGGGGCACCTCGGTGCGGGCGACCTCGCGCAACTGAACGGGCCAGTTCGGGGGGGCGTCGTCGACCTCGACGATGACCCGCGCGGTCAAAAGCGAGGTGTTGGAGATCACCACGGCGAACTGCTGCGCGGCGGCGTTGCCCGAGGAGACCTTGGCGTTGTCGAGGTCCACGGCCCAGTACTCGCATCCCAGATACGAGCGGTCGGCGGCAGCCTGGGAGCAGGCGTGCACGCAGCGCCCCTGGGAGCACACCCAGCCTGCATCGGTATCGCACTGGGCTCCCGGCTCCATGGTGCGCCCGTCGGCCGAGCACAGGGCCACGTGGGCGCCGTCACAGACCCACTGGTCGGGCACGCACACCCGACAGCCCAGATCCGGCACACAGGTCTGTCCGGCCGAAGCGCAGTCGACGAAGGCGTATTGTCCGGCCGGATGGGTGCAGGTAGCCTGCACGCCGGCGGCACAGTAGATGCGGTCGACCTCACACAGGGCAGGCTTGGTGGTCGTGGAGTCGCAGGCGGTCAGCGCTGCGGGCGCGACAACGACCCACCACAGGATCGACAGGATGTTGAGAAGGCGGGATCGTGTCACGGTACCTCAGAAGGTGAACAGGCTTCCGTCGGCAGCCGTGGAGGTCCAGTATTTCTCGCCGAGATACCGGTAGGTGAAGTCGTCGAACGACAGGTCCGGCACGAGCACAGACTGCACGTGCCAGTAGAGCCAGCCCGCCGGCTTTCCGGGAACCCCGGTGAAGCCGGTCAGGTCCGGCAGGACGAAGGTGGAGATCGGTCCGTTCACATAGAGCCGCCACCAGGCGTCACCCTTGGGGAAGGTGTTGATCTTCACGATGTGGAACGTGGGCTGGGTCACCGGGCTCGGGGTGAACGAGAAGCGGTCGTTGAGCACGGGTTCTGTGGACGTGGGGGCCAGCGGCCTGGGGATGCCCAGGAACTGGTCCACGATCACCGGATTGTCCTCGAAGCGCGTCAGGAACACCTGCGAGAAAGGATACTGTCCGTAATTGTGGGCGTCGGCCATCAAAGCGAACTGGGCGTCGGCCAGCGGCCCCACCATGAACATCTGCTTCTCGTAGGTGAACTGCGGCGTGGCGTCGGTGGTCTGCACGGTGTCATTGAGCACCACATAGCCGTCGGCGCCGATGTTGACGAACAGCCGGCACCGGTACTGGGAGGGTCCTGTCTCGGGCACCAGCGGCGGCGCGTTGACCAGGCTCACGTTCTGCCGGTTGCCGAGCTGGTACTCGATGACCACCTTGGTGTTGAGTGTCTCGGCGGGCCCCACCACGAGCCGCCGGGTGACACCATAGGCCACCGGGATGAAATCCGAGCGGTCGTCCTTCTCGTAGCCTGCGATGGCCACCAGGGCGAAGGCGCCCGGCCACACCGCGAACAGCATGGGAATGCCGAAGCCGTCGACGCAGGTGTCGGTGTCGTAGACGGTGTAACTGGCCGGTGCGGCGATGTTCCAGGACCGCAGGGTCTGGAAGACGCGGACCGCCCGCCGGTACCCCGCCGGAGCCGGGGACGGCACCTGCCGGTTCCAGTTGCAGGAGTACTCGAACTCGGCATCCTTGAAGTCCACGGCGCCGGCGACCTGGGCATATACGGTCTTGGGCGTGGAGGGGATCTGCCCATTGTTGGGATCCGAAGGCGGGATCACCGGCTCAAGGAAAATCGTCGCATTTTTGGCGTCGAAGCCCACCACGGAGGTGGAGATGAACTCCTCCTTGGCCACGGTCAGGACCTGCCGTCCGCGCAGGGCGGGATCGGAGAACGTGATCTGCCCGTTCTCGTCGGTGCGGCCCGAATAGGGGCTGAAGGCGCCCGTACCCAGCAGGACGAAGGCATCGGCCACCGGGACGCGGCCGTAGGTGTTGAGCACCGTGACCGTCAACGCCCCGTCGAGGGGACCTCCACCGAGACCGCCGTACGCGGGATCGGTGGTGTCGTAGTAGGCGAAGGCGTCGGCCACCAGCAGGTTCTGGGCGTCGATCTTCTCCACGCGCAGCGCCACCGAGCCGGGCTGGGAAGGCGGCGTGCGGCCGGTGGCCGTGGACGCCGTGACCACGTGCACGTCGCTCAGTTCCTGCTCGCCGAGGAAGAACCGGTCCGTGTCCTCCAACTCGCCGGCGGGGCTGGAGATGCGCACGAAGGTGCCACCGGTGACCGAGCCCGAAGGGGGATCGATGGAGAACCGGTCGTAGGTGAAGGCGTTGCCCAGATAAGCCTCCTTGCCGGAGTTCTCGATCAACTTCACCTCGACGGTGCCGATTTCGCCGGCGGGCACGCGGGCCAGCAGGCGCGTGGGGGAGACGGTGATCACCTGGGTGGGATCGGAGAAGCGTCCGCCGAACGCGACCCGCATGTTCTCGGTGAAGCCGAAGCCGCGGATGGTGACGTCGGTGCCGCCCTCCACAGGGCCGTGGCCGGGCTCGACCAGGGTCACGCGGAACGGATCGGGGATGTCGCTGTCAGGATGATTGTTCACTGCACCGTCGGGATCGTACCCGTCGACTGGGTCGGGCCGATCGCATCCGAGGACAAGGCCCACAATGAGGAAGAGAGACCACCAGTGGCGTTTCATAACATTAAACCCCCGATACCGCGGAACAGTATAACGCGAATCCGGGACGAGGCCACAGAGGAATGGAGTCCGGCAGATTCTAATTCGTAAACCGGGCATTGAGCGCCGAGGACAGTTTCTGCAGGGAGGCGAGGGTCTGGGCCACCAGTTCCTGGTCACCGGTGATCTTCTCGGTGGCCGCCGTCAACTGCTCGGTCAGGTCCGTCACCTGGCTGTTCAGATCATCGATGCTCGCCTCGTTCTGCATCCGCGTCTGTTCCAGGTTGAACACCTTCTCCTCGAGGGCCTCCTTCTGGGAGGTCAGCGCCGCGATCTCGCCGGTCAACTTCGTCTTCGTGGCCTCGTGCGCGGCGATGGCGTCGGCCACCCTGCCCTCGTAGTCGGACACGGTGGTCTCCAGCAGCGAGCGGGCCTCTTCCGCAGCGACAGCAGCGGCGGCCGCATGCTCGGCCTTCAGGGTCTCGACGACGCCCTCGTGCTCGCGCGTGGCGACGGCGGTCTGTTCGTGATGGGCCTTGACCAGCGCGGCCAGCTCCTGCCCGTGGCGGGCCGACGCGGTGGCCGTGGCGGCTTCGTGCTCGGCGGTCGCCTTTTCGGTGGCCGCGGCGTGCTCGCCGGCGGCATTCGCCATGGCGGCCGCATGTTCGGCCTTCAGTTCCGCAAGCTCAGCGGCGTGAACGGCCGAGGCTTCTTCCGTGGCCGCGGCGTGCTCGCTGGCAGCCTTCTCCGTGGCGGCCGCATGTTCGGCCTTCAGTTCCGCAAGCTCAGCGGCGTGCCGCACGGATGCGGCTTCGGTGGCGGCCGCATGCCCGGCCTTCAGTTCCGCAAACTCCGCGGCGTGCTTCTGCTTCAGATCTGCCAGTTCGCCGGCGTGCTCGGCCGCAAGCTGGGCCACGGTCGACTCCAGCAACTCGGCGGCGGCGCCCATGGCCTGCTCGTGGGCAGCCATGGTGGATGCCAACTCTGCATCGTGGCCGGCTTGTTTCTTCTCCAGTTGGTCTTTGTAGTCCGCATGCAGTCCGGCGACCTCGCCTTCGTGGGCAGCCTGCTTCTTTACGAGTTGGTCTTTGTAGTCCGCGTGGAGTCCGGCGACCTCACCCTCGTGGGCGGCCCGCGTCGCCGAGAACAACGTGGCATGCTCGCTCTTGAGCCCGGCGACCTCGTCGGTGTGAGCGGCGTTGAGGTTCGTCACTTCGGTCCCATGTTCGGCCTCCATCCGCGCGACCGTCTCGGCGTATTCGGCCTCGATGGCCTTCTTCGCGTCGGTGAGCATGGACAAATCGGCCTTCAGTTTCGCAACTTCAGCGGTCAACCGCCCCACCTGGGAGGTCAGGTTGTCCACCTGTCCGTCACGCTCGGAGATCGTGCTGTTGGCGCCTACCAGCGCCTCGTCGAGCTCGACGGACCGGCGCTCCAGCTCCAGACCCTTGGTGTTCCACTCGGCGATCTCGCGCTCCAGTTCGCGGATCCGGTTCTTTTTCTTCAGAATTTCCTGTTCCTTGCCATCAACCTCTTCGCGAAGGTCGATGATGGACTTTTCCTTCTGGTTGATCGTCTCGCGCAGGTTCAGGAATTCCTTCTCCTTCGAGAAGGAGCTGGTCTGTCCGCTCTTGGCGCTGGTCAACTCGCGCGTCAGCCGCTCCTTGTCCTTTTTCAGGGACTCGAGTTCCACCATGACCGAGGTGTCCGAACGAACCGGGGTCGACTCGGCGAGATCGTCGAGGCCGAGGCTGGCCGACAGGGACTCGGGGGCAGGCTCCATCGGCGCCACAGGCGTCCCGGGCTTGGACTTGCCACCCTTGGCCTTGGATGGCTCCGGCTCGGGCTCGGGCTCCGGCTCGGGCTCCGGCTCCGGCTCCGGCTCGGGCTCGGCGTCCTTGGACCAGTCTTCCTCAACAATGTCGACGGGCTTGGGCGGAGGTCCCGCCGAATCCATGGTGAACGATTCCTCTTCGACGGCCTCCGGGGCCGGGACCGGCTCCGGTTCGTCTTCCACGATCTCGATCTCGGCGCTGGGCATGAATTCCAGCGAAGCCATGGCCTCGGGGGCGTTGCCCTGCTCGAAGAACGAACTGTCGATGATGTTGTCCAGGCTCGCGCTGATCTCGGAATCCAGGTGTTCGTCCATATCCTGCAGGATGGCGTTGAAGCCGTCGGCATCGGACATGTCACCCGCGGCGCCACCGCTGGCCTGGCCCATCATGGCTTCGAATTCCTTCTGGAATGCGGGCATCTCGAAGGGTTTGATCAGGTAGGC
>JAHITJ010000048.1 GCA_018817795.1 Myxococcota bacterium
CGATCAAGGACGTCTTCGGCATCAATTACGTCACTCCGACGCACAACATCCTCGGCAGCATCAAGCTCGTCGCGGCCACGCTGATCCCGGCCGGATCCCAGGTGCCCTCCAACGGCCGCACCCGCGTGGACACCATGGAGCCCCGCGGCGTGACCATGCCCGACGTGCGCGACCACGCCGAGAAGGTCTTCACCGGCAACGTCGATCTGGCCAAGCTCGAAGGCATCCTCAAGGAAGCCAAGAACGTGGCCCTGGTCGGCCTGCAGACCTTCGCCGACGGCCAGCACCCGTTCAGTCTGGCCAACATCAAGTCCGCCCGCGCGGTCATTCAAAAGTACGGCCACAAGATGTCCCTCGACGGCTCCCGCATCGTGGAGAACGCCTGGTACATCCAGAAGCACGAGCCCGGCCAGGAGCACCGCCGCGTCGCCGAGATCGTCAAGGACATCGCCCAGTGCTCGAACATCTTCATGATGGACGCCGCGCAGGACGCCAAATGCAACATCGGTGGCTTCCTGGCGGCCGACAACCCGGTGGACTACGAGAAGTTCATGAACGAGGTCGTGCTGTTCGAGGGCCTGCACACCTACGGCGGCATGGCCGGACGCACCATGGAGGTCTTCGCCCGCGGCTTGCGCGAGATGCTCGAGGAGCCCGAAGTGCAGTGGCTGATGTTCCAGGTCGAGCGCTTCACCCAGAAGCTCGTCGAGGGTGGCGTCCCCGTGGAGCGCGGCTGCGACGGCGCGTACCTGAAGGTCGACGCCTTCCTCCCGCACCTCGAGAAGTACCGTCACGAAGCCCTGTCGGCGGCGATCTATCTCTCCTGCGGCATGCGCTGCGCCGCCACCGGCCTGGTTGATCGCGACAACCTCCTGCCCGTGCAGATTCCGCGGCTCGCGGTGACCAACGAACAACTCGACCAGATCGCCGAAGCCCTCATCAAGGTGCACGCGCAGCGCGACAAGATCAAGCCCCTCGAGCTCGTGCGCGGCGGCCGCTGGCGTGACCAGCTCGAGTTCCGCGGCGTGTTCCCGAACCTCGAGACCTACGAGTTCAACGCCATGCCCTACCTGATTCACACCATCGAGAAGGTCGGCGGGCTGGATCGCGAACACCGTGAACGTGCCATCAAGGAAGCCGGCTACAACACCTTCCTGCTGCGCTCTCCGGACGTGTCCATCGACCTCCTGACCGACTCCGGTACCTCCTCGATGAGCACCGACCAGTGGGCCGCCTACGACGCCACCCGCGCCACCGCAGCCTGCTCGCTGGAGTACAAGCGCCTGGTCGCCAACCTCAAGGAGTTCTTCGGGTACCAGTACATCCTGCCTACGCACCAGGGACGCGCGGCCGAGCACATCATGAGCACGGTCATGATCAAGAAGGGCCAATACGTGCCCGGCAACATGTACTTCACGACGACCAAGGAGCACCAGGAGATGGCCGGCGGCATCTTCGTCGACGTCATCTGCGACGAGGCCCACGACTCCACCAACGAGTTCATCTGGAAGGGCAACGTGGACCTGAAGAAGCTCGACGCCATCGTGCAGAAGCACGGCGCCGACAAGGTCGCGTACATCTCCTACGAGTTCTCCGTGAACCTCGCCGGCGGCCAGCCCTGCTCCATGGACAACATCAAGGAGACCTACGCCTACTGCAGCGAGCGCAAGATCCCGGTGATGTTCGACGCCACCCGCGTGGTCGAGAACGCCTTCATGATCCAGCAGAAGGATCCGCGCTACAAAAACATCAAGATCCGCGACATCCTGCGCGAGATGATGGCCCACGGCGACGGCTGCACCATCTCCGGCAAGAAGGACTTCCTGATCAACATCGGCGGCCTGCTGGCCTACCGCGACAACGAGGATTGGGCCCGCAGGTCCGAGGAGATGCTGCGGTACTGCGAAGGCGCCGTCACCGATGGCGGCCTGTCCATCGCCGACCTCGCCGGCATGGCCCGCGGCGTCGAGGAGATGCTCGACGACCGGTACATCCACTCCCGCGTCAAGCAGACCGAGTACCTCGGCCGCCTGCTCATGGCCGCGGGCGTGCCCATCGTGGTCCCGCCCGGCTCCCACGCGATCTTTGTGGACGCCAAGCGCTTCCTGCCCCACATCGATCAGGACGAGTTCCCGGCCCAGCGCCTGGCGGCCGAGCTCTACGTCGAGAGCGGCGTCCGCGCCATGGAGCGCGGCAACGTCTCCAAGGGCCGCGCGCCCGACGGCAAGAACTACCGCCCCTCCCTGGAGCTGGTGCGCCTGACCATCCCGCGCCGCGTGTACACCAACGACCACATGAAGGCCATCGCCGAGGGCGTCATCGCCCTGTACAAGCGCCGCACCGAGATCAAGGGCCTGAAGTTCGTGTATGAGCCCGCCCACCTGCGCTTCTTCCAGTCCCGCTTCGCCCCCGTCGAGTAAAAATAAAAAATTTCACCACGGAACACATAAAAAGATCAGAGTGGAGATTTCACCACGGAACACACGGAAGCGCCGGAAAAAGGATGTGGATCCGGATGCTGCCATTTGACCATGTCCTTCCGGTCCTTCCGAGTGTTCCGTGGTAAATGCATCTTCTGGTTCTTCTTCCTTCTGTGGTAGGGTTGTTTCATTCCGCAAGGAGCCGTACCATGCGCCAGTTTGTCCCCTTCATCCTTCTGTGGTTGCTTACCGCCTGTGATCCGTTCCACACCCAGTTCGACGACGTCGAGAAGGCCCACGCCTACCGAGCCCGAGAGCTCACTCCGGTGGCGACCTCCACGGATCCCCTGAAGATCGTCACCTGGAACATCAAGTACGGCGGCGCGCGGATCCTGTTCTTCTGGGAGTGCGGCGGCTCCGTGGGCAACATGACCAAGGCCGAGGTCGTGCACAACCTCGAGGGCCTGGCCGACAAGATCCGCGAACTGGAACCCGACATCCTGCTGCTGCAGGAGGCCGACGTCCAGTCCAAGCGCTCGGCCTACGTCGACCAGGTGCAGTACCTGCTCGATCACACGCACCTCAACTACGGCGTGTACGCCTCCGCGTGGAAGGCCGACTTCATCCCCTCCGACGGGATCGGGCGCATGGACAGCGGCAACGCCATCCTCTCGCGCTGGCCGCTGTCGAACTCCGAGCGCATCGCCCTGCCCCTGATCGGCAACTACTCGTTCATCGAGAAGTACTTCTATCTCAAGCGCAACATCCTGAAGACCGAGGTGCTGCACCCGTCGCGCACGTTCGCGGTCGTCAACGTCCACACCGAGGCCTTCGCCGAGGACAGCACCAAGCTCGATCACCTCGCCCGGTTCGCCCAGGTCCTCGCCGAGGTGAGCGCGGCGGGCATGCCGTTTGTCGCCGGCGGCGATCTGAACTCGATCCCCAAATACTCCCCGCAGCGGGCCGACTTCCCCGACGACAACTGCGGCGACGCCCGCTTCGAGGGGGACGACTACTCCGGCGAGGAGACGTGGCTCGACCCGCTCTACACGCAGTTCCACAGCGCGATCCCGCTGGCGGACTTCGAGGCCGATCCCGAGGCGTACTTCTCGTTCGTCGGCTCCGACGGCAGCCTGCCCTGGAACCGCTGTCTGGACTACCTGTTCTCCAATCATCCATGGGTGACCGGCAGTGGGTACGTCCACCAGATCGCGACGACCCCCTCGCTGGATCCGCTGATGCTCTCCGACCACGCCCCCGTCGTGGCCTCCTGGGAGGTGCCGCAATGAGAACCCTGCTGGCGACCCTCCTGCTCCTGTTCGGCGCCCTGCCCCTGTCCCCGGTGCCCTGGATGGCCCCGGCGACGGTGGCGGCCAACCCGCGCGCCAGCCTCGATGACGACGACGACGCCGATGACGACGATGATGACGCCGACACCGACACCGACACC
>JAHITJ010000049.1 GCA_018817795.1 Myxococcota bacterium
CCGCGTCGCCCGACGGCTTCTTGTCGTCGGCCCCCCCACAACCCGCCGCCTCGCAGGCCGCGATCCGCACGCGCTCGGCCGCGGCGCCGCTGTGGTAGACGCGGGAACTGTGGCAGGTCGCCTTCACCAGGAGCCGGTGCTGCGGTCCCAGATATTCCTTCCAGTCCAACCTGCCCGCCCCCGAGGCCAGCGCGCGCAGGTTGGCCGCGGGAAACTCCGCGATGCGCAGCAGGATGCGCGAGGCCGTGCGCGACCACAGGTTGGCACGCATGAGGAGCTCGTCGTCTCCCTGGAACGTGACCCCGCCTTCGACGATGACCGGCGAGCCGGCGCCAAGCCCGGCCAGTTCGGCGCGCAGCATCGACTCCACGCCCGGGGAGGCCACCGCGAAGAGTTGGTGGAGGGTTTCCTTCATGTCGGTTCCGTGGTGCTCCGGGGTCAGTTGCGGCGCCAGGAGGCCGTGTAGGAGGCGCTGGCGGGCACGCCCGGGATGGAGGGTGCTTCAAAGGTCCACATCCCCGCCTGGCCCAGGGCGGCGGTGACCAGATCGAAATGGGCCATGGCGATGCCCAGGTCCACGCGCTGGAGCGCCGGCATCTTGGCCATCTCCATGATCTTCGAATAGACCGCCGAGCGCTCAAGGTAGAAGTGCGCGGCGCCGTCAACCCACACGACGCGCCACGGCTGCTTGTTCGAGGCCGAAGGGGCCAGGCGCACCGCCTCGAAGGCCTCCTGCAGACCTTCGGGGGACTTTGCCGAGAGGGCCCGCTCCTCCTGGAACGGCCGCCCCCAGACCTCGTCGAAGAAGAGCTCCTTCCAGGGCTTGCGTTTGGCCGAGCCGGCCATGAACCGCAGGGCCTTGTCCTTGAACGACCGGTGATCGGCGGCGATCCCCACGGGGGTCACGGCCGGGATGAGCTCGCCGGGCTTCAAATCCAGCTCACGGCCGAACGCGGAGCGGTTCAGCACGCCGCCGAGCCAGCACGTGCCGAGCTCCAGCTCCGCGCAGGCCAGCACGGCCACTTCCATCAGGTAGCCGAAGTCCTCGAGGTTTCCCGGGGCGTCCTCGACGGCACCGGCGATGAAGAAGCGCGTGCCCTGGATCAATCCGTAGGTTCCGTACTGCTTCAGTTGCTTCGGATCAAACCCGCTCATGTCCAGCAGCGCGAACCGGCAGCGGCAGCCGAAGGGCCCCTGCTGCAGCCCGGCCAGCTTCTCCTTGAGCGCCGCGATCCGTTCGGCGTCGACGGGCCGGCCGTCGAAGGTCCTCACGGAGGTGCGCTGACGGATGGTTTCCAGGATGGGGTGTTCATGGGTCATGGGAGGACTCCTGTCCGGGGGTTCAGTCCCGGCGACGGCGACGAAGGACCAGCGCCAGGGCGACCAGCACCATGGAGACGGCCAGCGGCGTCAGGGGCGTGCGGGAACCCACGACCGAGCAGCCGCAGCCGCCCTTCTTCGAGCAGGGGCACGGGGCCGGCGCGGGGGCCGGGGTCACGGGGGTCGCGTCTGTGGTGGGTTTGGCCGGAGGTGCGGGCTTGCGCGCCCGCCGCTGGGCGTCGGTCATGGGCTCGTCGGGATCGGGGATCTCGAAGTGCCCGGGACGGGCGTCGGCGATGTTCTTGTAAAACCAGTCGGGGTACGGCGGGTGCGTGACCTTGCCCTGGTCATCACGCACGTTTCCGTCCATGTATTTCATCAGCAGGTCCTGGCCCAGCTTCTGCCAGCGCTTCCAGACGAGTTCGGCGGCGGCCCCGGAGTACTCGGTGAGCATCTTCCGGGCGGCGGCCGGGTTCTTCGCGTGCTCGGCCACGACCTTGGACTCAAAGGCGGCCTGGGCCGAGAAGAAGCCGTCTTCGAGCTCCTTCTGAACCTTCCGGATGTCGACGATCATGTCCGAGTAGCGCGTGTATGCGAAGTTGGACACCCAGTTGAACGTCCAGAACGCCGACTCCCAGGTGAAGTCGGTGAACGTGCCCGTGCCCACCGCAAAGTTGTGAGGGGCCGCGGTGATGCCCGCATACATCGGCACGTAGACGGTGGAGGCCGTGTCATCGACGCCGAACCACAGGACGCCTCCGACGGGGCCGGGCATGCCCCCGCGGGACTGGCTGACGAAGGAGAAGCCCGTCTGCTGCGTCGACGTGGCGCGCTCGTTGACGTGCATCTTCCCTCCGGACTTCCACCGCATCGGGCGCCAGCGGTACGGGCACTTGAACGGCCCCGCCCCGGGATCCTGCGTCATGTCCAACTCGGTACCCTCGAAGTGGTCGCGCATCAGCGACATCACGTCGGCCACCGAGAGCTTTTTGTCGGGCTGGATCCAAAGCGGGATCCGATCCGCCTCGGGCTTGCACTTGATGTAGTCGACCGGGATCTTCTTCGAGGGCGCGACACGGTTGTACATCGCCCACACCCGGGCGTCGCAGGCGCGCGCATCGCCGCAGGTCGACGGACCATAGGCGTCCGCGAAGGAGAAGTCCTCGTCCTTGCCCTGGAAATAGTTTTTCTTGCGGGCGAACGTGATGACGTCGGGCGAGAACATGCAGTTGTCGGGGTCGCTCTGCGGGAAGGTGTGGATCCGCGGCTGGTTCGCGTGGCCGGAGACATAGCCGTCGGGCACGCGACGGGCCACCCACACGGCCCCCTTCTCGGCGGGCCCCTTGCCGATCATCTCCATGATCCAGACCTCCTCGGGATCGCTGATGGAGAACGACTCCCCCGAGCTGGGGTAGCCATACTCGGCCACGAGCTCGCCCATGACGCTGATGGCCTGGCGCGCTGTTTTGGCGCGCTGCAGGGCAAACCAGATCAGGCTGCCGTAGTCCACGATGCCGGTGGGGTTCACCAGCTCCTCGCGGCCGCCCCAGGTGGTCTCGCCGATGGCCAGCGCGTGTTCGTTCATGTTGCCCACCACCGAGTAGGTCTGGCGCACCTGCTTGATCTGTCCGAGGACCTTGCCGGAGTCCCAGTCCTTGACCTCGACCATGGCGCCCTCGGGGTAGGACGCCGCCGGACGGTAGTACAGTTCCCCGTAGAGCTCGTGGGAATCCGCCGCGTAGGTGATCATGGTGGAGCCGTCGGCGCTGGCGCCCTTGGTGATCAGGAAGCTGGTGCAGGCCTCGGCGGTGTCGGCCAACGGCAGCATCAGGGTGGTCGCCAGAAGCGGCATCAGGATGAAATGCGTGGTGGTTCTCATGGGAAGCCCTTTCCGTGGACCCAACCTAGTGGGGAAACGCCACGTCTGTCAAGTCAGATATCATCAGTGCCCGGCTTGACCCGGCCGGGCCGATGGACTACCGTGGACCTTCTCAAGGAGAATTCGATGCGCCTGGCAACCCCGACTTTGGTGATCATGATGGTTCTCGGTCCGATGACGTCCTGCCGGCAGGGAAACTCACGAACCGCAGCGGACAAGCCCCCCACCGGCGCCGGGGCCGACACGGCCG
>JAHITJ010000050.1 GCA_018817795.1 Myxococcota bacterium
AATCCGGGGCTTCCCTGACGGTCGCCGGAGGTCCGCCGGACAATCCGGGGCTTCCCTGACGTCCGCCGGAGGTCCGCCGGACAATCCGGGGCTTCCCTGACGTCCGCCGGAGGTCCGCCGGACAATCCGGGGCTTCCCTGACGTCCGCCGTAGGGGCTCTTTCCTCTTGGGCTACAGATATACCTTCATGCCTTCGCCGATGACGCCGGCGTGGAGCTCCACGTAGGGCTTGATGGGGCTGTGGGACAGCTTCGGGAAGAGGACCTCCTCGACCTGGAAGAAGCCGACGCTGGACGACATGTGGATGGTGATGCGGATGGGTTTCTCTTCGCCGGGGGTCAGGTCGATGCGCTCGATGGCCGAGGACGAATACTTGTGGATGTCGCCGACCTTGGCGTTGGTCGAGATCATCATGGGGATGCGGGCGCGGCCCTTCTCCATGTCGCAGCCGTCGGCGATGAGGATGATGCCGGCCTCCAGGCTGTGGATGTCGATGGTGCCCATGTGGCCGGTGACGCACTCGGTGATCAGGGAGCGCACGATGACGCGCAGGCGCAGGTCGTCGGGGTAGCGGAAGAGCAGGAAGCGCTCCAGCAGCGGGTGCGCCAGGAGCATGGAGAACTCCTCGTGGTTGGAGCGCGTGACCGACATGCCCACGTCGTGGAGCATCCCGGCCAGGAAGATCGCCGTGAGGCTGTCCTCGTGGGCGCCGATCTCCTCGGCCTCCAGGCTCAGCGGGATGCCGGCGGTGTGCAGCAGCTCGGCCAGGGTCAGGGCGTTGAGCAGCACCTTGCGCATGTGCACGGGGCCGTGGTCGTTGAAGCCCAGGCGCTTGATCGACACGTTGTTGGCGTACTCCTGCAGCGCGTGGACCTCCTCGTCGGCGAGCACCATCCCGGCCAGGGCGCGCAGGGGGCCCGCCGGGAGCTTCTTGAGGATGAACCTGTCCAGTCCGGATTCCTTGGGGGATTTGTTCATTTCGCCTCTTCCATGAAGGCGCGCACGCCTTCGACCAGGCGGACGCAGGCGTCGCGGTCCACGTCCAGGTGGGTGACCAGGCGCAGGGGGTGGCGGTCCGAGATCAGGACGCCGCGGTCGCGCAGGAAGGCCGCCAGGGCCACGGCGCGGTCGGCGGGCTTCGGAACGTTGATCTTCACGAAGACCATGTTGGTCTCGCCCGAGCGCGGCAGCACCTCCAGGTGCCGGACGGCGCGCAGGGCCACGGCGAGGTAGGCGGCGTTGTCGTGGTCGTCGCGCAGGCGGGCCACGTTGTGCTCGAGGGCGTACAGGCCCGCGGCAGCCAGCACCCCGGCCTGGCGCATGCCGCCGCCCAGCACCTTGCGCCAGCGCCGCGCCCGCCCGATGAACTCGGCGGGGCCGCACAGCAGCGAGCCCACCGGGGCGCCCAGGCCCTTGGACAGGCACACCGACACGGTGTCGTAGTGCACGGCGATCTCCTGCACGTCCACCCCGTCGCGCACCGCGGCGTTGTAGATGCGCGCGCCGTCGAGGTGGATGGCCAGGCCGCGGGACCGGGCAAACTCGGCGGCCCGGGCCTGGTACGGGAGCGGCAGCACCTTGTTGCCGGTGGTGTTCTCCAGGCACAGCAGCCGCGTGCGGGGGTGGTGGAAGTCGTCGGGCTTGATCTTGGCCGCGACCTTGTCCAGGTCGAGGGTGCCGTCGGGCTCGAACTCGATGGGCTGGGGCTGGATCGCGCCGAACACCGCGCCGCCGCCGCCCTCGTACTTGTAGGTGTGGGCGTCCTGCCCCACCAGGTACTCGTCTCCGCGGGCGCAATGCGTCAGCAGCGCCAGCAGGTTGGTCTGGGTGCCCGAGGAGGCGAACAGGGCGGCCTCCTTGCCCAGCTTGCGGGCGCCGGTGGCCTCGAGGAGGTTGACGGTGGGGTCGTCGCCGAAGACGTCGTCGCCGACCTCGGACTCGGCCATGGCACGGCGCATCTCGGGGGACGGTTGGGTGACGGTGTCGCTGCGGAAGTCGATGGTTTTCATGGGCCGAATATAGTTCGGCGGCGGGGGAGGTGTCAACCGCGGCGGCGGGGCGGCGCAGGGCGATCGAGTTCTCATTTTTCTGGACAAGAGGATCCACGTCGTATCCGCCTGGAAACTTCGGAGGGCGAAGTGCCAAGTCGAAATCGAAATCGAAATCGATTTCCTCGTAAATCAACAGTTTTTCGATGTCATCGGT
>JAHITJ010000051.1 GCA_018817795.1 Myxococcota bacterium
TCGGCGTCAGGCGCGTGCGCCCCTGGTCGTCCACGGACACATCGAAGGTCACGAGCACGGGCGGATACCGCACGGCGGCGTAGAGCTTCGTGCCGTCTCCGGAGAAGGCCATCCCGCGAAGCTCCGAGCCGCTCTCGAACGGACCATAGGGGCTCTGCAGGTAGATGCTGCCAACGTTCACGAGCAGGTCCTGATCATTCTCGGGGGAGTACTGCCAGCGGAACCAGGCGATCTCGGGAGCGTAGGAGTTCGACACGTAGAACGTCGGCCAGGCGTCGGGGCCCGGAACCGCGTCGTAGGATCCGACGTATCCGTTGTAGTTCATGGTCATGTTCGCGTCGTAGACCTGCGAGATCACAGGCGGATCCATGGCATAGTCGACCACCGTCAGGTACGGGCTGTTCAGGTGTGTCACCACCGCGTACTGCATGTCCTCGTAGACCATGATGCGGTACGGATCCGTGGGCAGGCCGTCGCCCTTCTCCAGCCGGTGGGAGCGGCGGCAGTCCCGCGGCCAGGTGGCGTCGCAGCCGTCACCGCAGTCCAGGCATGTCACCTGATGGTTCTCGTCCTCGTATACGTCCACGAACGTCAACGAGGGGTCCGCACGCACGGAGATCAGCAGGCGGTAGGCCATCGTGGAGCCCTCGGGCGCCGGCAGCACCGCGATGTGTCCCGCGTAGGAACCCAGGCGCACCGCGCTCCGGACGAGGTCAGTGTCGAGATCGCACAGGAACTCGTCACCTGCCTGCGGATCGACCCGGCACGCCGTGTAGGTGAGCGGGTCGGCTGCCATCAGGTGCAGCCGGTCGGCGTCCAGCGCCAGCAGCGTCGAGCCGTTGAAGCGGAGGTCGGAGTTGCCGTTGGTGACGAACAGGGTATTCCCCGAGGGGGACATCCGCAGGCCCGACGGATAGAAGAAGATGTTCGTCGGCGGGTCGATGCCGGAGATTTCCTGGGCACAGGCGGCCAGGAGGAACATGGTCAGAAACACAGAGAGGATGCGACGCATCGGATCACCCGGATCCTTGTGAAAGTCTAAAGATAATCGCCATCTCCCGGATCATGGGAATCGCGGGAGTTGTTCATGTACGGCATCGCCTGATTGCGAATGTGCCGACCGATCAGAAAAACGACAAAACCTCCCAGCGCGATCAGGACCCACTTCGCGTTGGGCGTCAGGCCCGACAGGTAGTTGCCGGGCGACCGGAACCAGAAGGTCCGGTCCATCACGTCGAAGGACAACTGGTGCACCTTGTGCAGCTTGTAGGCGCTGTAGCCGGCATAGCCGATCAGGGAGAGCCCCGCCAGCCATATCAGCAGACCAGCATACTCGAAGATCTCCTTCATGCCAGCGCCGCCAGGATCTTGAAGTCGGCGACCCGGCGCAGCAGGGCGTCGAGCCTGAAGAGCAGGGCCAGCCGGTTCTCGCGCAGGGCCGGATCATCGGCCATCACCCGCACACCTCGCTCCTCGTGGAAGAACTCGTCGACCTCCTTCCACAGGGAGACCATCTCGCGCAGCGCACCGCCAAAATCACCGGCGTCGAGCATCGTCGAGCAGCCGGCGGAGACGCGCTCCAGGGCCTCGTACAGCGCCTTCTCGGCGGGATGCTCGAGCACCTCGGGCCGGATTCGCTCGGAGACGGCCTCGGCCTTCTTCAGGATGTTCATGCGGCGGTAGAGCTTCACCAGCTGGTTGAACCCGTCGGTCTGGGCCAGCCCCGACAGGGCGGCGAGCCGGGCTGCCACGCCCACGGGACGGTCCGAGTCCACGGCGAGCACGCTCTCGATCATCTCCTTGGCGTGGTTCTCGCCGAACAGGCTGCGCATCCGGTCGACGACGAAGTCCTTGACCGAACCGGGTTCGCAGGGCAGCGGGAGACCTGCGCAGCTCTCGGAGAACACCTCCATCAGGGAGAAGTCCAGCCCGTTCTCGAGCAGGATGCGCAGAAAGCCCAGCGCAGCACGGCGCAGCGCGAACGGATCCGCGGATCCGGTCGGACGCAGGCCCGCGGCGATGCCGCCGCAGAGCGTGTCGCACTTGTCGGAGAGAGCCAGCACGCGCCCCAGCGGCGTCGCGGGAAGCTGGTCGCCGGCGAAGCGGGGCCAGTAGTGCTCGCGGACCGCCTCGGCGACGGCCGGGTCCTCTCCCTGGGCCAGCGCGTAGGCACGGCCCATGTCGCCCTGCAGATCGGGGAACTCGTAGACCATCTGCGTCTCGAGATCCATCTTGCACAGCAGGGCTGCGCGCGCGGCCAGAACCGGGTCCACGCCCATGCGTGCGGCGAACCGGCCGGCCATGTTCGAAATGCGGCCGATGCGATCCCACATGGTGCCGAGCTTCTGGTGGTACACCATGTTCTCCATGCGGGAGCGGCGGGCCTCCAGCGGGGACTTGCGGTCCTCGTCCCAGAAGAAGCGGGCATCGGAGAGGCGCGCCGAGAGCACACGCTGATTGCCTGCAAGGGCTGCGGGCGGGCTCTTCAGTTTCGTTCCCAGGGCCGTGGCGAAGCGCGGCGCGAGCCGGCCATCACTGCGGAAGGCGAAGTAGCGCTGGTGCTTGCGCATGGCGCTGAGGATGACGCTCTCGGGCACGACCAGGAAGTCGGGGTTGAAGTGACCGACCACCAACGTGGGATGCTCCACCAGGCACACGACCTCGTCGAGCAGCTCCTCGTCGCGGATCCACTCGAGGTTCTCGCGGACGCAGGCGGCCTCGAGTTCCTCCAGGATCAGTTCCCGGCGGCGCCGGGAGTCCACGATGACGCTGTGGCCGGCCAGCAGGTCCTCGTAGTCCCGGGCGTGGGCCAGCTCCCCGCCTTCGGGCGAGACGAAGCGGTGTCCGCTCACGTGCCGGCCCGAGCTCAGGCCATGGGATTCGAACGGCACGATCTGGTCTCCGAACACGGCGGCGATGCCGCGCAGCGGGCGGGAGAACGTGTAGGTGTGATCAGCCCAGCGCATGCTCTTGGAGAACGGCAGCCTGGCGATCCACTGCGGCAGGATCCGCGACAGGACCAGCGCCGATGGACCGCCCTTCTCCCGCAGCCAGGCAGCCAGGCACTCACGGCCGCCCTTGTCGGCGCGATGGGTCTGGTCGAGGCCGCAGCCGGCCTTGCGCAGGAAGCTCTCTCCTGCCTTGGTCAACTGGCCGTCGGGCGTGAGCGCCACGTCCACGGGGGGACCGACCAACTCGGTCTCCAGGTCCTCCTGCATGGTCTCGATGCCCTCGCCCACCAGCGTGAGCCGGCGCGGCGTGGTATGCGAACTGAGGGACTCGAAGCCGACGCGCTCGGCGTCGAGCAGGGTCATGAAGAGGCCGGGGGCCTCCTCGGAGAAGCGCCGCTGCTCGGCGACGGGAATCTCCTCGCAGAACAGTTCCACGATCAGACGTTCAGACATGGGACACCCCCTTGAGCAGCGGATATCCCAGCTCCTCGCGCTGTTTCACATAGGCGGCCGCGGTCCGGCGGGCCATGGTCCGCACCCGCAGGATGAAACGCTGGCGCTCGGTCACCGAGAGGGCGCCGCGGGCGTCGAGAACGTTGAACAGGTGGGAGCAGCGCAGGGCCGCCTCGTACCCGGGCAGCACGCAGCCGGCCTCGATGGCGGCGGCGCTCTCCGCTTCGTATTGATCGAACAGGTTCAGGTGCATCGCGCAGTTGGCGACCTCGAAGTTGTACTTGCTCAGTTCCCGTTCGTCCTGCTGGTGCACCTGTCCGTAGGTCACCCCGGGCGCCCACTGAAGGTCGTACACGTTGTCGACGTTCTGCAGGAACATCGCGATGCGCTCGAGGCCATAGGTCAGTTCCACGGCCACGGGATTGCAGTCGAAGCCGCCGACCTGCTGGAAGTACGTGAACTGCGTGACCTCCATCCCGTCGGCCCACACCTCCCAGCCAAGGCCCCAGGCGCCCAGCGTGGGGCTCTCCCAGTCATCCTCGACGAAGCGGATGTCGTGCTCCAGCGGATCGATGCCCAGCCGGCGGAGGCTGTCCAGATACAGATCCTGGGCGTTCTCCGGGCTCGGCTTGAGGACCACCTGGAACTGGTAGTACCTGCCCAGGCGGTTCGGGTTCTCTCCGTAGCGGCCGTCGCCGGGACGACGCGAAGGCTCCACGTAGGCCACCTTCCAGGGCTCCGGACCCAGCGCGCGCAGGAAGGTGGCGGGATTGAACGTGCCGGCTCCCGTCTCGATGTCGTACGGCTGCCAGACGATGCAGCCCTGCTCGGACCAGTACCGGATTAACTCCAGGATGACGTTTTGAAACAGCACGCGACCTCCTTGACCATGCGTGTGGACCAGGGCGCCGGGCGCCCGGCGCAGGCGGAATTTCTCCCATATAATGAATAGAAACTCAAGCTGAGTTTCACCCTCCCGAAGGGCAGTCGAGTTCTAATTTTTCTGGACAAGAGGATCCACGTCGTATCCGCCTGGAAACTTCGGGGGGCAAAGTGCCAAGTCGAAATCGAAATCGAAATCGAAATCGAAATCGATTCAATTTCCTCGTAAATCAACAGTTTTTCGATGTCATCGGTTCTAATGAATCCA
>JAHITJ010000052.1 GCA_018817795.1 Myxococcota bacterium
CAGGCGATCCCACCGAGTTCCGCCGCGAGATCCAGTAAACTTCAGGGCTCGAGTCGGAACCTCCATGCACAGAGGGATCCATCCCCGTCAGTGTCCGGGGCAGGCAGGCGGCTCCCTGACTTCGCCGATCAAGTTCGATGATCCCATAATCACCGTTCGCCGAGCCCTGTCCCTCCTGTGGCCACCCCGGTTCGAAATCCCAAGGCTCCCGGAAGAAACACTTTTACTGGAAAATTTTAATGAGAGCAGAATCTTTCAGCTTGCTTAATTTTTTTTCTTGTCTAAAAGGAGTTTGCAAGGTTTTGTATTTACGAAACATTGCAAATCATGTACCCCATGGAGATCTGCCTTGAACATGGATAACAATGACCCCCGAATTGAGAGAATGATTGAGGAATTTGCCATTCAAATGGAGGTTTTCGGCCTGCCCAAGTTGGGGGGCAGATTGTTTTCAGCCCTTCTTTTTGCCGATCCACCGGAGAAGAGCACCCAGGATCTGATCCGGCTGACCGGCGGTTCCAAGGGGGCCATCAGCCAGATGATGCGCCTGCTGAGTCAGTTTGGTCCGATTGAAAAATGCGCATCGCCCAATATCCGGGGGCACCACTACCGCCTTCGCCGGCACTTCCTGGTGGACATGCTTGAGCAAAAAATGAACGCCATCCGGGGATTCCATAAATTCCTGAAATCCAAAGAAGAGGAGTTCACCTTCCTGCCGGAACAGGCCCGCGAGAATATTCAGGAAATGATTGAATTTCAAATTTTCTTTGAACGAATTGTCCTGGAAGCCTTTGATAACTGGAAAGAACAGAAATCCAAGCGAAGTGCCTCCGGCAGCATGAATATTGTCACGCAGGAAAAGGAATGAATCCATTATGATGAAGCGCATCCTCAGCATCGTCTTCGCCCTCGTCGTCCTCGGCGGGCTTTCTCTCATGGTGGTTCGGAGCATCCAGAAAGGCATCGCTGAAAAAAAGGCCCAGTTGGAAAAGCAGAAGCAACTGAGCGCCATGGACCGCCGGCTCATCGTGGGCGTCACGCCCGTCGAGCGCATGGACCTGGACCGCTCGTTTTCTGCCTCGGGCACCCTGGTGGCCAGGACCCAGGCCACCGTGTTCTCCATGGTTCCGGGCATCGTCCTGGGACTGAAGGTGCAGGAGGGTGACGTGGTCAAGGCCGGCGACACCCTGGCGCGCCTCGACGCGGCCAAGAGCGCCCTGGGCTACCAGCAGGCCCGGGCCATGCAGGCCCAGGCGAGGCTCAACTATGAGAACACGAAGAAGAACTTCCAGGACATCAAGACCCTCTACGACCAGAAGGCCGTCACCCAGAACGACTACGAGAAGATGGAGCTGGGGCTGAAGATGGCCGAGCAGCAGGTCAACCAGTCCAGCGCGGCCGTGTCCCTGGCCTCGGCCTCGTGGTCCGACGCGACGATCACGGCGCCCATCGACGGCACCGTCATCATGAAGGCCGTCGAGATGGGCGACCTCATGACCTCCTCCCAGGCCATGAAGACCTCACCGCTGATGATCATCGCCAAGCTCGACGTCATGAAGCTCGACGTCTACGTGCCCGAGAAGTACCTGTTGTACATGCGCAAGGGCCAGAAGTGCAGGATCCGGGTGGACGCCTACGACCATGTCTTCACGGGCGAGATCGACCAGGTGGGCGAGATGCTCGACGCGGTGGCCAAGACCCTCAAGGTGACGATCCTGATCCCGAATGAAGCCTTGTCCTACAAGGAAGGAACCGTCACGCACCAGATGGAGCGGCCCCTCAAGGTCGGCATGTTCGCGCGCGTGGACATCCTCCTCGAGAAGCGGACCGCCGTGGCCACCGTTCCCGTGGACGCCATCATCCACCGGGACGGTTTCGACTTCGTCTTCGTGCACAAGGACGGCAAGGTGTCCCTGCGGCTGATCAAGGTCGGCGTGACGGAGGACAAGCTCGCCGAGGTCGTCGCCGGCCTGACCGAGAAGGAACAGGTGGTCGTCCTGGGCCAGCGCGCGCTCTTTGACGGACAGTCGGTTCGCCTGATGGAGGAGGATCCGTTCAAGTACTACCAGACCTGGGGCAAGGTGTCTCAATGAGCCTGTCCAGGACTTTCGTTCACCGGCCCACCGCCACCCTGATCTTCTTCCTGGCCATCACCCTCATGGGTCTGGTCAGCCTCAAGTTCATGAAGCTCGATCTCATGCCCGACATGGAGATCCCGGTCATCACGGTGGTCACCGTCTACCCCGGCGCCAGTCCCGAGGACGTCGAAAAGAACGTCACCAAGGTCCTCGAGGAGCAGCTCTCCACGGTCAGCGGCGTCGACGAGATCACCTCCAAGTCCCAGGAGAACATCTCGACGGTCACCCTGAAGTTCGACTGGGACACCAACCTGGCCGAAGCCTCCAACGACATCCGCGACAAGATCGGCCTGGCCAAGCGCTTCCTGCCCGATGACGTGGAGGAGCCCTTCCTGTTCAAGTTCGACATGTCCATGATCCCGGTGATGTTCATGTCCATCCAGTCCACGCCCGAACGGTACCCCACCCTGCGCCAGTTCGCCGAGGACCACATCGTCAACCCGCTGAAGAACCTCCCCGGCGTGGCCCAGGTCCAGATGTTCGGCGGCCTCGTCCGCCAGGTCCGCGTGGAGCTGGACCGCCAGCGCATCGAGGAGACGGGGGTGACCTACGACGCGGTCAAGGGCGTGATCGCCACGGCCAACGTGTCCACTCCGGGCGGCGACCTCACCGTCAACGACACGACCTTCCTGCTCCGCGTTCCGGGCGAACTGGGCCGGCCGCAGGAGCTCGAGGGGCTGGTGGTCGGCATGAACCCGAACACCGGCGCGGTGGTCCACCTGCGGGACATCGCGACGGTGACCGACACCACCGAGGAGCAGACGTTTTTCGCCGTGGGCAAGAACGGCCCATCCCTGATGCTGATGGTGCAGAAGCAGTCCTCGGCCAACACCGTCACGGTGGGACGCGCGGTGCTCAAGCGCCTCGACACCCTCAAGAAGACCCTGCCCAAGGACGTCGAGATCGTCCTCGTCATGGACTTCACCAAGAACATCACCAGGACCATCGACAACCTGACCCAGACCGTCACCACCGGCGGTGTCCTGGTCATCATCGTGATCCTGCTCTTTTTGCGCAACTTCAAGGGCAGCCTGATCATGGCGATCACCATCCCGACGTCCATGATCGTGTCCTTCCTTTTCATGTACCTCAAGGGTTACACCATCAACATGATCTCGCTGACCTCGATGTCCATCGCCATCGGCATGGTCGTCGACAACGGCATCGTCGTGCTGGAGAACATCTTCCAGCACCTGGGCCGGGGGGAGCGCCCGCGCGAGGCCGCCGTGGCGGGGACCCAGGAGGTGCTCGGCGCGATCATGGCCTCCACGCTCACCACGGTCGCGATCTTCTTCCCCGTGCTGTTCGTCGGGGGCGTGGTGGGCATCATGTTCTCCCAGATGGCCTTCGTGATCACCTTCACCCTGCTGACCTCCCTGCTGGTGGCCATGGCGCTGGTGCCCACGCTGTCCGGGCTCCTGCTGAACCACAAGAAACCCCGCTGGATCTTCGGCTGGTTCTTCGACAAGTCCGAGCTGGCGTTCACTTCACTGGAGGCCGGCTATCGCTGGCTGCTCACCCTGGCGCTGCACAACAAGTTGATCACCTTCACCATCATCGCGGCCGTCTCGCTCTCCTCGATCCTGCTGGTGCCCTACGTCGGCACCGAGTACATGCCCCAGATGGACAGCGGCTCGATCCAGGCCTTCGTCGAGCTCCCGCCGGGCACCAAGGCCCAGGTGACCGAGAAGTACGTCAAGGAGCTGGCCGCACGCATCCAGATGGAGGTGCCCGAGGTCCGGACCATGATGACCCTGTGGGGCCAGAACAAGAACGGCGGACTGATGAGCGGCGCCCAGCAGGGCGACAACTACGGACAGGTCATGGTGGCGCTGATCGACAAGAAGGACCGCAAACGCACGGCCCAGCAGATCGCCGAGTCGCTGCAGCACCTGACGACGCTGTTCCCCGGGGCGAGCGTCAAGATCCTGATGCAGGACCAGGGCGCCCAGATGATGGGAGGACAGGCCAAGCCCGTCTCCATCGAGATCTACGGGGAAAACGACCAGGTGGCGGCCTCCCTGGCCAACACGCTGGAGGCCGGCCTGAAGTCGATCCCGGGCGTCACCAACATCCAGATCAGCCGCCAGGACGGCAACCCGGAGATGGGCGTGATCCTCGACCGCGACAAGGCCTCCCTGACGGGGGTCAACATGTACACCGCCGGCAACACGGTGCGCACGGCCTTCAACGGGCAGATCGTCTCCCGGTACCGCGAAAACGGCAAGGAGTACGACATCTTCGTGCGCCTGGACCCGAAGGACCGCCGAAGCCTCAAGGACCTGATGGACCTGCGCATCCCGACGGTCACCGGCAGGTTCATCGAGCTGGGCAACATCGCCACCCTGAACCAGCACCAGGGCCCCATCGCCATCGAGCGCAAGAACCAGCAGCGCATCGTGAAGGTCGAGGCCGACATCATGGGCCGTGACGTGGGTTCGATCTCCGAGGACGTGGAGGCGCTGCTCAAGACCATCCAGGTGCCCGACGGGTTCCAGATCCTGATGGGCGGCGCCCGCAAAGACCAGCAGGAGAGCTTCGGCCTGCTGATCCTGGCCATGATCCTGGGTGTCCTCCTCGTCTACTTCGTCATGGCTGCCCAGTTCGAGTCCCTGCGCGACCCGTTCATCATCCTGTTCACGATCCCGTTCGCCATGCTCGGCGCCCTGTGGGGCTTCGTGATCTCGGGCCAGACCCTGTCGATGCTCTCGTTCGTGGGCCTGATCATGCTCGTGGGCATCGTCGTCAACAACGGCATCGTGCTGGTGGACTTCACCAACCTGCTTCGCGAGCGCGGACTGGGCGTCATCGATGCCGTGACCCGGGGCGGCACCTCCCGCCTGCGGCCCGTGCTCATGACCACGGTGACCACCATCTGCGGCATGATCCCCCTGGCGATGAGCACCGGCGAGGGCTCCGAGATGTGGGTGGCCATGGCCACGGTCATCATCGGCGGACTGACGGTTTCGACCTTCATCACGCTGTTCTTTGTCCCCGTGATGTACACGTTCTTCGAGCAGGGACGGCAGCGGCGCGCCGACCGCCGGAAGGGCAGGCGCATGGACCAGCGTCGGCTGGAGATCATCGCCATGGAGGAGAAATCATGAGCGACACGAATACGAACGCGACCCTGACCTACCTGGTCTATGATTCCACGCTGGAATCGGAGGTCCTGGAGTTCCTCTCCGACTTCGAGATCCGGTACTTCACCCTGTGGTCCGAGGTGTTCGGGAAGGGATCCCACTCCGAGCCCCGCATGAACTCGCACACCTGGCCGGGCACCAACCGCGTCATCGCCATCCTCGCCGACCAGACCACGGAGGATCACCTGTACACGCTCGTGGCCCATGTCCGCCAGAAGACGCCCGGCGTCGGCATCAAGGCGTTCACCGTCCCGGTGCTGCGGCACTCGTGAGGATATGGTTGCAATTATTCTTGATAATAGTTTCATTCACCGAGGATTCCGATGGGGTTCCCTGCCATCGGTTCCCGGAACGGAGGTGAGCGCATGATCCCTGCGCTCGTTTTTTCCCTTTTGCTCGTTCCAGCCACGCCGGCCAGCCCCCCGGTGCCGGTCAACCAACCGCAGCCCCCGGTCCCAACGGTCCTGACGCAGCCGAAGGAGACGTCGGCGGCTCTTAAAGAGACGCCTCCGGCTCACAAAGAGACTCCGGTGCCCGTGGCAGCTCCGGTGCCCGTGGTAGACCCGGAGCCCGTGGAGACGCCACCGGCTCCCGTGGAGATCCCGGACGCCGCGTATCCGGTGAAGTCCATCTCCCTGCCGGAAGTCCTGGCCCGCGGGATCTCGCATAACCGCGGCCTCAGGGAGGCGGGGCTGAAGATCCTCACCAGCCGCGCCACGATCCGGGCCACCTCGGCGATGTTCGACACGCAGTTGTCGGCCAACCTCAACGGGGTGTCCCAGGAGAGCGAATTCGTCCCGGGGAACGTCTTCTCGGTCACCAGCGTGAAGAAATACAGCTTCGACGCCCAGATCGCCCGGCTGCTGCCCACGGGCGGCATGGTGGCCCTTCAGTTCTCGACCTCCCGCATGGACCAGACCATGACGCTGGCCATGGGCGGTCCGCCCACCGAAATGGAGAGCAAGGCGTTTACGAACGCGTTCACGTTCGTGTTCAGCCATCCGCTGCTGGCCGGCTTCGGAAGGGACGTCACCACGGCGGCCACGCAGAAGGCCCGCATCCAGCTCGACGCGGACCGCCTCTCCCGTGAGGCGAAGGCGCAGGCGCTGGTGCGCGATCTCGTGATCTCGTACTGGAACCTGTGGCTGTACTGGCAGGAGCAGGATCTGCTCGCGGTCAGCCTGAAGGTGGCAAAAAGCCAACTCGGGTTGACCAAATCGCTGCTGACGGTCGGTCGAGCCAAACCCTCGGACCTGCTGGCGGTGCAGAATGCGGTGGCCCAGCGCGAGGGGGATCTGATGCTCTCGCGCATCCGCATCCTGCAGGCGTCCCTGGCGATCAAGAGCCAGCTGGACCTGCCCCTGGAGGAGGAGCCGATGCTGCTGCGCCCGGCCGACAAGGACCTCCCGTTCGTCGCGAAGTCGCTGCCCGCGGAGCTGGTGGCCTCGGTGCTGAAGCGCTCCAGGGACCTGGCCATGCTCGAGAAGCACCTCGAGCTGCTGCGTCAGGAGGAGAAGATCGCCCGCGAGGGTCTTCTGCCCAAGCTCAACGTCACCCTCACCGCCGGCCCCACCGGCACCTCCAACGAGTACTCGGCCGCCTGGGAGAGCCTGGTGAAGTTCTCGGGGTTCACGATCACCGGCGGCCTGTCGTTCTCCTGGTCGGTCGAGCAGACCCAGGCCAGGGCGACCCTCGAGATCCTCGACCTGAACGCGCAGAACCTGCGCCTGCAGAAGGAGAACCTCTCCAACGGCCTGGTCATGGCGGTGATGCTCTCCCGCGAGATGATGCAGACGGCCCAAAAACGCGTCGAGCTGGCCAGGCTCGCGGTGGAGTCCGCCGAGGCCCACCTCCAGTTGGAGAACAACCTGTTCGCCCTGGGCCGCGGCACCAACCACTCGGTGCTGCTGCGCCTGGCCGAGCTCGACGTCGCCCGCCTCTCCCAGGTCAAAGCCGTCTACGACTACTGGACCGCCTGGGTCCAGATCCAGGCCCTCGCCGGCGACATCCTCAACGAATACCAGTTGAAGCTGCAGGACTGAGCTGTCTTCGCCTGGCAGCCCCGCCTTGAAAGCCACGCTGGCCTGTGGACCTGGACGAGCTCCCTCTCCTGGACACCGAGTTCGCAGCCGAAACCTTCGAGCAGCTGGCCCAAATGACGACGGGCCTGGCCACATCCGTGCGCTCCGAAAATGCGTCCACCCATTCAGGTTGTCAGTCACAACAGGCAATTATTGAATACAGCTAGAATCCGCACAGAGACAGGAGAATCCCAACGGACTGAACTCCCTTAACTGACAGGAATATCCGGTCGGACAGGGTGGAACCGGAACAAACGGAGTGAAACCGGGATCCCACAGACTGGGAGTCGTGCACCAGGTGTCCCAGCCACAGGAGGGGCAGATACAACCAGGTCCGGCATGACCGGTAGAATTCAACGGATTGCAGATTGGTTGAGTATCCTCGCAGGGGCTGGGCGCACAGGCCTGCGGTATCCTGCATTCACCCTCCGGCCAGCGGCAGATGGCGTCGGGAGCAGAATCCCCCTGACAGCCGCACAGCGCCGGCATGCAATTGTATACTCCCGGGCTATAGTTCCCGCCCCAATTCTTCCGTTCCACGCACTCCATCCCGACTCCGCAATCCGAATTTTTCGAGCAGGCGTCTGTGCAGAAGCCGATGCATTCCGTGGCCGAGGAACAATCCGACAGCGTCGCGCAACTGTCCGTTTCAAAGCACTGGAAATCGTCGGGAGCATTATACGTGCTCACCACATTGCTACAGGATTGGGTCGGCCCGCAACCGGCGCCGTCGTTGCAGGGCCTGGTGGTTCCAGGTGCAAAAAGTCCCTGTTCGGCCAGGCAGAATCCATGGTAGCAATCCGTCGCCCAGGGACAATCCTGACGGCGCTGGCACGAAAGTGCGCAGATATCGCCAACCCAGTAAACCCAATCTTCCGGAACCCCCTGGCTTGGAGTAAGACACAAAATGGGACAATCCTCGGGATTGATCTCGTCGCATTCGTAATACTGCTTCGGAAAATTGACCCCGACGCGGCAAGAGAATGCAGGTCCCGAATCCACACAATGGCAAATACCGCCGGTACAGCGCGTTACGGTCGAACAATCACAGGCCGCCAGGGATTTGGGGATGCAATGAGGCATGATCAACGCCGAATCATTCGGGGCAAAACAAACGCTGTCCGAATCACAGTCGGCGTCCTGCCAGCAGGTCTTTCGACAAACGGAGCGTACGCCCGGCTCCATTCCCAAACTGTCGTCCCATTCTTTATATACTGTAAATTCCGACACACAGGAGCCATTGGCGCACTCCGATGACGCAAAACAAAGGGATTCATCAGGCAGGGGGCCCGGGGTCAGACAGACGCGCCCCAGATACGGGATCATGCCGCAGATCTGATCCATGGCGCAGTCCTCATCAAACACGCACGAAACCGGATGACACCGCCCCGACAGGCAGGCCAGACCCTCGGGACAATCGGTCGGCGCAGGACAGAGAATTCCCTCGTTCGCGAAGTCGTAACTAGGAGTGCCTTTGCAGGTTCCCAGAGAATTGGGATTCGTGGGATTGCTCAGTTCACAGGTGAATCCATCATCGCATGCGGACTGACCCAGCCCGGCGCAATATTTAATATAAGGCCCGCGCTGATTCTTCATGCAATGTCCGACGATCGCGGTATCCGTATCCTGTTTGCAGATTTCCATGACTTCGCAGGAAGTGGACTGTGTACAAAATGCGCCCTGATCATAGAATTCGGCTCCAATACTGCTCAGGTCCATAACAGAATCACGCAATACGGCGGTGGAATCCGCGTAATGCACAATCCCGACATTGAGCCAAGTAAAGAAGAACATGCGACCACGACGCCAGTCGAGAAGTGGTTTTCCACCTCCCACGCGCAATCCCACGGGGATGTTGGCCTGATCCAGGGATATGAGCGCAATCGGTCGAGTTGAATCCGTACATCCGTACCAGATTTCGTAGAGGTTTACGGGATCCACGGCCCGCAGAGTATTGCAACTCACCCGCTCAAAGAATGTGGGACCGGGCGGGATTTTCACTTTGACCGCCTCATACACACCTGGCGCCACGATCCGGAACGCGGACGTTCCGATCAGGAAGAATTCTCCGCTTTCATTGAAACTCGGTGCTCCCACCGGTGGATCAAAGGAAATTCCCAGATAGTCCATGGCCCTTTCATCACGCAGGATACTTCCCGTTTCATTCACTTCCATGATGAAGGGAATCCACACGTCCTGACTGTTCGCCTGGCCGTAAACAATCATGAAATTCGGACTGTCTGGAACCGGCGTTGCCCCCAGCGGGTTCCCGGAGATGCCCGAAACCATGGCGACGTCCACGATGTTCTGGGCATCCACGATCATCATGCCACCCATGAAGCCAGGACTACTCATATACAATTGGTCAGAAACAGGATTGTAACCCATCACCGCGGCCGGGATCATCCGTACGATTTCCAGGTTTTCGGTATCGATGACGTAGGTATTCCCGCCTATAGGGGCGTTGGGTGTAAATGGATCGGAGGTGTACGAGGAAAGATAGAGCACCGATCCATCTGCGGACAAAAAGGTCGAGATGTTACCGCCATAGGAGTAATTCGACGGATTGGCTGGATCCAGGGGTTTTCGGTCCAGAGGAATGATTTTGTGTTGAACATAATCCGCATTCTGCATCCGGAAATCCAGGTCATCGTAATTATGGACTTCGCTGGATGCAGGATCCGTAAACAGGCTTAAATCCAACTTGAAAATCCGATCCAGCGTCACAATCAACAACTCATTGGTCCGGGACAGGAAAACCGGCACATGTTCGTGGCCGCTAAACAAGATATCGCTGCGCAGCAGATCGGCCGTGCCCGTGTCTACGTCCAGCACCGTGACGGATTCAGTGGAGGCCATGAAGATCTTTCCAGATGCCGGATCCAGCGTGAAATTCCCCTGTGAGTGATGCCCCTGAGTTGCGACATTGGTCATGATGGGCAGCACCAGGGATACCGTCTGCCCGTCTCCCAGGGAAAATTCGGTGGTGTCGATGGCGTAGGCACCTCCGAACTCGGGTTGCTCCAGTTCCATGGCGTAGCGCCCCGGATCCACCTCGTCAAAGGAGAACGATCCGTCTGGATTGGCCTGTTTTGTCTGCACCACCGGCCAAAGGTCCGAGGGTTGATTCAGATCAACTGCTTTTAGTTTGACCGATACCTGGCTCAAATCCATCAAAAATAGGTGTGACCGGCTGGATTTTTGATTGGAGGCATCATCGGGTACCGACGCCAGATACCCTTTGATCTTGCCGCTGCCTCCGTTGCATCCGGATACGACCATCAGGATCAGAATTGCGTAAAGAAAAGAAAAAAATGAACTTGTTTTTTCTTTCAGCTCACTCATAACGGTCACGTCCTTGAAAATTTCAAAACATAAACAATTCTTTTCTTGTTATAGGGGAATTGCTGAAAAGTCAACCCGGGAGAACAAAAATGCCTGATAAGTGAATGGAAATGACACCCCCATCACCTCGTATCTCATGGTGGCGGTGATCCGGGACCCAGGGTCGGGTCAGTCGGAGGCGCGCCTCACGAACCTCCCCGAGGAGGATGCGTCTCCCCTGTTCAAGGGGAAGAACGCGAAGGTCGGGTTCATCGAGGGAGCCAACGGCTGGGAGGTCATGAAGCTTCCCCTCTCCAAGGTCAGGCAGCTCCATCCCGCGCTGAAGGAAGTCCCCGACGACACGGACGCCGACACCGTCGAAGCCTGCGACAAGCTCGGTCAAAATCTTTGACGGTGGTCTCCCAGAATGATCTCTCCACGCCTCATTTCTTCACTTTCTCTGACCTGAGTCCTGCCACTGGATTGTTTCACTCCCACCGGAAAATCGGGGCAGCCTGAAGGAGTTGCGCGTGGCCGCCGAGGAGGCGCGCATCGCAAAAGAGCGCGAGGCCCCACCTGCGACCGCTCCTGCCCCGGATGCGAAATCCTCCCGCGCGGGCTGGGCGTCGCAACATCCGGGGGGGCCATGATGACCCGACCCAGGCCCTATTTCCATGTAGAGAGTTTTACCTGGAGGCCAAACTCGTGGATGCGGCGGCCTGAGAACCAGTTGAGGCGGTAATAGGGGAGAAAGACAAGGGAGTGTAGCGGCCCCATGTTGAGGGAGCGGGTAACCGGGATGGGCAAGGCTGTGAAAAAAGCCCAGTTCAATCCCTGCTCTTGGCTGCCGTACATATACCCGCCGCTGCCGCCAATGAGGATCACAAGGGCCCACACCGCCTCAAGGTGTGCTCCATACCGCGTGTTGTCATTTTCATTCATGGCCTGCAGATGGAGTGAAATGGAGAAGGGAAAGGCGCTTCCTTGGGTCCCCTTTTGGGGGTCTGGTTTCTCCGTCAGCATGAAGAGGTATGAGAGGTCCATCCCTGCGGCCCAACCGCCGCTCTTGCCACCAATATAACTGAAGGTGGGACCCACATTGTAGACGCCGTCGATGGACTTCCAGTCGAAGTGGCGGGGCCTCTCCCTGTCATCCGTGCTCTGCGGTTTCGGGGACTTGGCTTCGGTGGGATTCCCTGAGGCTGGACTGGGAATGGTGAGCCAGAGAGCTGCTGACAGGAACACGGGAAGAACTGGAAAAGGTGCCATGGGTTGTTCCTTTGGATGTTAATTAGCTCCACCAAACGCTGGTTGGCATCGTAATTGTTGACACATTGCTTATACTGCCTCCGCAGCCGTTTCCCTTGATCGAACGTGACCACCACGGCCGGGGCGGACGGATCAGTTGACGGTGACGCCGACGACGCGCGTGACCGAGGACTTCAGGCCGTCGCAGTCGGTGACGGTGAGCGTGATCGGCTGGGGGGAGGAGATGCGGGTGGCGATGCGCAGCTGGGCGCCGTTGGGCGTGGAGGCCACGGTGGAGTAGTCGAAGGGGATGTCCCAGGAGAACGTGATGCCGCCGGGGCAGGCGGAGCCTGGGCCGGGGCCGTCGGGATCGCTGTCGCAGGCTTCGGGGTGGTCGAGCTCGTCGCAGGAGTTGCGCGCGTCGAGCACGATCTCGGCGTTCTCGCCAGCGGGGAGGTACAGCGGATTGAGCGTCAGGCGCGCGATGGGGGCGAAGCCGGACTCGGTGCCCGGATCGCAGGCCAGCGGGAGCAGAATCACGGAAAAAAGCAACAAAAACCGGTTCATGAAGACGTTTCTACCAGATTTCACAGGGGAGACAACGGAAAAAATGGGATCAGGCCAGGGCCTTCTCCAGCATGGAGATCATGGTGCTGACGCCCACCAACTGCACAAAGGAGCCGAAGCGGGGGCCGCGCTCCTGGCCCAGCAGCGCCTGGTAGAAGGCCGTGAAGAACGCCGGCGGCTCGACGCCGTGGGCCTTGGCGATGTCAAAGGGCAGCGCGTGCAACTGGTCCGTGGGCTGGCCCTCGGCCTTGCGGAGCCCGGACAGCAGGTCCTCGAACAGGGGACGCCAGGTCGCGTCGGGCTTGACGTACACCTTCGAGGGCAGGATGAAGTCGCGGTAGAACGCCAGGCTCTTGCCGATGAGGTCCTCGACGGTGGCCATGTGGGCGTCGGTCCTGGCGTCGTACTGGCGCAGGTACGACAGCAGCAGGTCCCGGTCGTCGGCGCCCAGCGCGGAGACCAGGTTGTTGACCGTCGAGAACGACACCGCGCAGTCGTAGGCGGGCGGCTTCCCGGAGAACAGATGCCACACGGCCAGATCCGGCTGCGCCTCGGGCGCCGCGTTCGGGAACTTGCGCAGCTCGTCGATGTAGTCGTCGACGACCTTCGGGATCATACCGAAGAAGAGGCGCTTGGCCTTGCGCGGGTTCTGGAAGATGTAGTACAGCAGGCTCTCCACCGGGGCGTACTCCATCCAGGTGTCCA
>JAHITJ010000053.1 GCA_018817795.1 Myxococcota bacterium
CGGGACCCCGTCTCCGGGATCCCGCGTCCATTGTCAAATTGCGGTACTGTGCCGCGTGGACGGAAGAGCTACATCATGCCGCCCATGCCGCCCATGCCGCCCATGCCGCCCATGCCGCCCATGCCGCCGCCAGCCGGCTCTTCCTTCTTGGGCTTCTCGACGATCATGGCCATGGTGGTCATCATCAGGCCCGCCACGGAGGCGGCGTTCTCCAGCGCGGAGCGCACGACCTTGGTCGGGTCGATGACGCCGGCCTTCACCAGGTCTTCGTACACATCAGTGGCCGCGTTGTAACCGATCGCGCCCTTGGACTCCTTCACACGCTGCACGACGATGGAGCCGTCGACGCCGGCATTGAAGGCGATCTGGCGCAGGGGTTCCTCCATCGCACGGCGCAGGATCGCGAGACCGATCTTTTCGCCGCCTTCGAGCTTCAGGTTGTCCAGCGAGCCCAGGGCCCGCAGCAGGGCCACACCGCCGCCCGGGACGATGCCTTCCTCGGCCGCAGCGCGCGTCGCGTGCAGGGCGTCCTCGACGCGGGCCTTCTTTTCCTTCATCGCGGTCTCGGTCTGGGCGCCGACCTTGATCACCGCCACGCCGCCGACGAGGCGCGCCAGGCGCTCCTGCAGCTTCTCGCGGTCGTAGTCCGAGGTGGTGCGATCCATCTGGACGCGGATCTCCTTGATGCGGGACTCGATGGTCTCCTTGTTGCCCTTGCCGCCGACGATGGTCGTGGTGTCCTTGTCGATGACCACGGAGTCGGCCGTGCCCAACTGGGAGATCGTCAGGTTCTCGAGCTTGAGCCCGAGCTCTTCCATCACGGGCTCGGCGCCGGTCAGCACGGCGATGTCCTTGAGCATCTCCTTGCGACGATCACCGAAGCCGGGGGCCTTCACCGCGCAGAAGTTGGCGCCGCGCAGCTTGTTGAGCACCAGGGTGGCCAGGGCTTCGCCCTCGACGTCCTCGGCGATGATCAGGAACGGACGGCCGCCGCCCTGCTGGACCACCGCCTGGAGCAGCGGGAGGAATTCCTTCATGTTGGAGATCTTCTTCTCGTAGACCAGGATCAGCGGCTTCTCGAACTCAACCTTCATGTTGTCGGGGTTGGTGATGAAATACGGGGAGAGATAGCCGCGATCAAACTGCATGCCCTTGACGGCGTCGAACGTGGTGTCGATGGACTTGGCTTCCTCGACGGTGATGACGCCTTCCTTGCCGACCTTGTCCATCGCCTGGGCGATGATGTCGCCGATCTCGCGGTCGCCGTTGGCCGAAATCGTGCCGACCTGGGCGATCTCACCGTTGTTCTGAATGGGCTTGGAGGACTCGCGGATGGCCTTGACGACCACTTCGACGCCCTTCTCGATGCCGCGCTTGACTTCCATGGGGTTGTGGCCGGCGGCGACCATCTTAACGCCTTCGCGATACAGCGCCTGGGCGAGAATGGTGGCCGTCGTGGTGCCGTCGCCGGCGATGTCGGAGGTCTTGGAGGCGACTTCCTTGAGCATCTGGGCGCCGAGGTTCTCGAACTTGTCTTCGAGTTCGATTTCCTTGGCCACGGAAACGCCGTCCTTGGTCACGGTCGGGGAGCCCCAGGATTTTTCGATCACTACGTTGCGGCCCTTGGGTCCAAGGGTCACCTTGACGGCGTCGGACAAAATATTCACACCACGCAGAATCGCGGCACGAGCGGCTTCGTCAAAAAGGATTTCTTTAGCTGCCATGATATTCACCGGGTTCCTTTCATGAGAAAATGATCTGTAAATGGTTAACGAAAAACTGTATCAACATGTACAAACATGAAATACGTCAATGTTATCAACGACTTCGAATGCCAAGCCACCGAAACTGACCGGAACGTAAACACGATTTTTTCAAAGGCAAGTGGTGGGTGCATTTTTTCTTTGCATACTGAAGGATGGGTGTGGAAGATGCTTGCCATGACCCATGATCCCCTTTTTCACGGCCTGAATTCCAGTGACATTGAAAAACTGCGGCAGGAAAACGGTTCCAACGCGCTGCCTCCCCCTCCGGTGAGGCGCTGGTACCAGATTCTCGGCGCGGTGGTCAACGACAAGACCATCTGGATTCTCTCCGCCGCCGCGGCCATCTCCGTAGGCATCTCGGTGATCCGGGGCGAGAACGTGTTCGAGGGGGTGGGCATCCTGCTGGCCGTGTGCATCGCCGTGGGCGTGGGCTTTGCCAGCGAGTTCCGCAGCTCCAGGGCGTTCCAGGCGCTGCTGGCCGAGAGCGACCGCATGAAGATCAAGGTCGTGCGAGACGGCAAGTTCCATGTGATCCTGGCCGACGAGCTGGTCGTGGGTGACCTCGTGCTCATGGAGACCGGCGACAAGGTGCCCGCCGATGGCGCCGTGGTCAAGACCGTGGAACTTTCCTTCGACACCTCCACGATCAC
>JAHITJ010000054.1 GCA_018817795.1 Myxococcota bacterium
GACGGCCTTGGCAGTCGGATTCATCAGTTTGGCGGCGGCGACCACCGCAGCGACGTCCTCGGACTTGGCGTTGTTGGCCTTGTTCACGAGAATGATGCGGGCGCGGCGGAAGTTCGTCTCGCCGGGGAAATAGGTGGATTCATGGCCGGGACGGAACGGGTCGGCCACGACGACCTCGAAGTCGGACTTGTAGAACGACCAGTCGTTGTTGCCGCCGTCCCACAGGATCACGTCGGCTTCCTTCTCGGCCTGGCGCAGGATGGCCTCGTAGTCGACGCCGGCGTAGACCACGTTGCCCATATCAATATGGGACTCGTATTCCTCGCGCTCCTCGATGGTGCACTTGTGCGCATCGAGATCGGCGTAGGAGGCGAACCGCTGCACGGCCTGCTTGGCGAGATCGCCGTAAGGCATCGGATGGCGGATCGCGACGGTCTTCAGGCCGTTCTCCTTGAGGATGTCGGAGATGTACCGGGTCGTCTGGCTCTTGCCGCAGCCGGTGCGAACCGCGCAGATCGAGATCACGGGCTTGGTCGAGGCGACCATCGTGTTGACGGGGCCGAGGATCCGGAAGTCCGCGCCGGCAGCCGTCACGCGGGAACCGAGGTTCATCACGGTGACGTGGGAGAGGTCGCTGTAGGCGAGATCGCAGACGTCGACATGCAGGTCCTTGATCAACTTCTCGAGGTCCTTCTCGGGGAAGATGGGGAGCCCTTCGGGATAGAGCTTGCCGGCGAGGACGGCGGGGTAGCGCCGGTCGTCGATCTGCGGAATCTGCGTGGCGGTGAAACCCACCACTTCGTACTGGTCGTTGTCCCTGTAATAAGTATTGAAATTGTGGAAGTCACGACCTGCTGCACCCAGAATCAGAACACGCTTTTTCGTCATTTGAATTTCTCCGGAAAAGGGTTGAGGAAAACCGGGAGGTCTAACCATTTGGACAGGTGAGAAGCCCGGACTCTCCCGACGGACGAACCTGTCACGAAGGTTCTTATATCTGCTTAAACAAAAAGTACAAGAGGGAATTCAGACAGGTCGGACAGGTCGGACAGGTCGGACAGGTCGGACAGATCGGACAGGTCAGACAGGTCGGACAGGTCGGATTATCTTGGATTTTCAGGAGGAAGTCGAAGGTTCAGTCGGGGAAATTAGAAGCGACGCGGGGGACGGCGATCGTTGCCGCCACGGTCACCGCGCGGGGGACGGAAGCCGCCGCCGCCGCCGCCGCCGCGATCTTCACGCGGAGCGCGCTCCTGCGCCTTGTTCACGCGCAGGGGGCGACCATTGAAATCCATCTCGTTGAGCGCGTCGATGGCCACGTTGGCTTCGGCATCTTCCATTTCCACGAAACCAAAACCGCGGGGGCGGCCGGTCTCACGGTCAGCGATCAACTTCACTGAGATGACCGTACCGTACTGGGAGAACAGGTTGTGAATTTCGGCTTCGGTGGTGGAGAAGGGGAGATTTCCGACAAAAATGGTCTGTTGCATACTACACTTTCCTTTCAAACAAATGAGACAAAAGTTCCGGCGACGCGCCGGAACGGAACAATGCCGTGTCGAAGGCCGACCTGTTCACAGTCACGAATTCCCCAAACCTTGATGATTTCACGCGGAAACTGCATGGACGGGACTTGCAAATACTTGAACCGGAACTGGGCTGCATTCAGAAACTCTATACTTCCCGAATCCGAAAGACTTCATAAAAGGGGAACCCGGGAAACAGTTGTTGTATACCGTTGTTGCACGAATAATGCAAGAAGAAAAAAAGAAAAATCAGGGATTCGCGGGCGCAGGCGGCGGGACGGGCGCAGGAACGGGCCCGGGGACGACAGCGCCGCCAGGCATTCCGGGCACTTTCAGGTTCAATTGAGTCCCGGCGTCTGCGGGATCAGCCGGGGGCGCGACGAGGCCTTCACCAGCCGGATCGGCGGGCAGCGGACCCTCCGGCATTGCGGTGATGAAATCGCCAGGTTTTTTGGTCCAGCGCTTCCACGAGAAGGCATCGATCCCGTAAACCCAGGGTTTTCCTGCCACCTGCATGGCCCGGGGACCATCGGGCTTGGCGGGATCCACCGGGGCGCCGATCAGGAGCTGGACCTCCTCCTTCTCGGTACGGAAGCGGATCCGCAGAAACGGCGTGCCGAGCTGGTTGGCGGCCGTGGGAGCCGCGGCGACGACATCCTCGAAATAGACGTTGCTCAACCCGGTGACGAACTGCTCGACGGCCGTCGCATCGACGGTGGCGCCCTCAGGGGCCGTGATCGCCCAGCGGTCCGGCGTCACGATGGGCACGGGGTTGCCCATATGGTCGAACTGCGGGGCGGCTGGCTCCCCGCCGCCGACCTTGCGGAACTCCATGACCTGGCCGTCGAACTCCACGACCATGGAGGTACGGACGTTGGACTCGGGCAGCGGCAGGCGCGTGTCAGCGAAGAAATCGCGGGGGCGGGTCATCAGTTTGCCTGACAGCGCGGCGTCCACGCGATAGATCTTCTGTTCGCCGGTGCGGCGCACGAAGGAGCTGCGCACCAGGCTCTTGCCGACCATCAGATCGGCCTTGGGCTTGCCATCCTTGTCGAGCAGGCGCAGGCGGGTGAACGAACTGTTGTCGGCCAAATCATAGGAGGCAAACATGTCGGGCTTGGTGGAGACGACCTCGGCGCGGGCCAACTGTGGCAGCAACGCCAGGATTTCCTCCACCCGGGAGGTGTCGGCCTGGTACCCGTGGCTCTCGGGAATCACCCATTCCTTGTCCTTGCGGGACAGGGTGACCTTCTCCGTGCCGGAGGAGATTTCGATCGAAGCGACGGTGGCCGCCTCGAGACCGGCGTACAGTTCCACGGTCTGCACGGACTGCCCGACCGTCCGGGATGGACGCACCAGGAAGACCACCAACTGCACACACAACAGGACTCCAAGAATGATATTGAGGTTCTTCATCGGTTCCCCCTCCTGCGCAGAATCGCGAACGTGAGGAAAATGAGCGCCAGGAACAGCCATGCACCGAGCCACATCGCATACTGCAGCACGTTCTTCTTCGTGTTGGAGATTTCATCCAGCGGACGCGGGAGCCCCTTGCCCGAGGTCACGATCTCCTCCTCGTCGGACTGCACCCACTCCAGTGCATTGATCAGGAAGCGGTAGGAGAACGGGAACCGTCCCTCGAGGATCTTCACACCGACCTCGGACACGAAGTCGGCGTCGGCCACGACCACGAAGCGGGTCGCCGGGCTGCGGTCGCGGCGCGGCGAGGTGCGCGGGGCAGCCGGCGTGGCGTCAGCCGTGGGTTTGGCGTCCGTCGCGGGCTCTTCGTCAGGGTTCGGATCGGCGGGATCTTTCGAGGGCGCCTCCAGCGGACTCTTCTGGCCGAGCCAGGCGCTCTCGAGCTCACCGTCGACGGCCACCGCGATCGGATACGAGGAGGTCGCCGGGGCGGCGTCCTTCTTGTCCGGAGACGGCGTCACGTCGAGGCCGGCCTGCGGATCCAACGGCACCAGCCAGGACTGACCGGAGCTGGACAGCACCGCCTGGGCGCGGGTCTTCTCGCCGACCTTGCGCACCGTGAACGCGCCAGGCCACAGGAAGGCGACCTCGGACACGCTGGACACCATGGTGTGTCCCGACGGCTTCTCGACGCGCACGAAGTACGGATACGGCACCTCGTCGATGACCATCAGGCCGGGCTGGATTTCGCGCGGCAACGGATACGGGATGTGCCTGGCATCGGCCAGGAGCTTGTCCTCCATCGTGATGCCCCACTTGCCCAGGACGCCCTCGAGGCCGGAGCGCATGCTCTTGATCATCAACTTGTTCTGCTGCAGCGCAGCCATGTCGAGCTTGCCGGGATCCAGCAGCAGGACCATGCGGCCGCCGAGCATCATATATTGATCGATGGCGTAGGCTGCCTTGTCGGACAGGTCCTCCGGGCGGACGACCAGCAGCACGTCCACGTCCAGCGGCGGCTCGCCCGAGCTCAGATCCACCTGCTTGACGTTGTACTCCTCGCCCAGCAGGTTCTCGAGCAGGCCGAACTCGTTGGGCGGACGGCGCCCCATCTGCATCATCATCGGATCCATCTGCGGGGTCGGCGCGACCAGGCCCAGCGTGCGCGAGAAGCCCGGCAGCACGCGCTTGAGGGCCGCGTTGACCTTCTCGGTCACGCCGCTCTTGGAGACGTCCTGCAACTGGGTGAACAGCGGGAACGCGACCTTGCGCGAGCCGTGCTCGACCTCGACCATGAACAACTGGGAGTCGGCCGTGGCGTCCTTCTCCTCGAACTGGACCTTCGTCTTGAACTTCCCGATGAGGTCCTCGACGGATTCCCGCAGCTTCTGCGCGGCTTCCTCGATCTCCTTCTTCTTGTCATCGGGCAGGCCCGTGACATCAGCGGGCAGCTTGTAATAAGTGATCTTCACGGGCGAGCTCACCTGGGCGATGACGCTGTCGAGGCTCACGAACGAGGTCGACACCTTGCGGATGCCGCGGGTCAGGATCGCTTCGAGGTCCTTGAGTTTCACCTGGAGCTCGTTGTTGACCTCGTCGACGTCGATGAGGTCCTCCATCTGGAACTTGATGTTCTGGTCGCCCATGCGCACGACGATGTGGAAGAAGATGCTCTTGACCTCCTTCTTGTACTTGCTCTCCAGGGGCACGGGCACCGGCCGGATGTTGAACTCCTCGTACAACTGGCTCAGCCGCTTGTCCGAGCGAGGATCCTCCATGTGCACGATCACCTTGCCGCCGGACTCGGCCTGGTAGATGTCCAGGGTGTCCTGGATCTTGGGCAGCAGCGGCCGCAGGAGCTTGTGGGTGTTGGACGAGAACAGCGCGATGATCTCGACCCGGTCGGGCAGCGCCTTGAGCACCTTCCGCGTCGGGGCGGACAGGCTGTGCTCCTTGTACTGGGTCAGGTCCAGGCGCGCGCCGGTCCAGGGCTGCACGATGGCGTTGAAGACGAGCAGGTTGGCGCCGGCCAGAAGGACCAACAGCCAGGTGTTGAGCAGATCGGAGAGTTTCCTTTTCATGAGCGTTTCCCCCCTACAGCCATTTCCTGTGGCGCAGCACGGCCACGTTGAGCATCACAAAGAACGCCGTGATGGAGACGTAGTACAGCAGGTCCCGCAGATCCAGCACGCCGCGGGCGATGGACGAGAAGCGCGATCCCAGGCCCATGCGCGTCAGCATCAGCACCAGCTGCGGGTTCTCCATGCGGTCGAGGAAGAACGGCTCGCCGATGAAGTACAGCAGGCCGGCCACGAAGAACGTCAGGAACGCCGCCTCGATCTGGGTGCGCGTCATCGCCGACAGGAACAGTCCGATGGACACGTAGGCCGAGCCCAGCAGGATCGCGGCGATGTAGCCGCCCAGCACCGGGCCCCAGTCGAGGTTGCCCATGGACTCGGCCATGATCGGGTACGGCAGCGTGATCACCAGCGCCAGCAGCAGCACGCTCAGACAGGCCGCGGCCTTGCCCAGGGCCAGGATCGGCAGGCTCACCGGAAGGCTGAACAACTGGTCGGCGGTGCCCGTGGAGCGCTCCTCGGCCCAGGACCGCATGGTCAGAAGCGGCGTGATCATCAGGAAGAGCAGCGGCATGCTCGCGAACAGCGGCCGCACGGAGGCCTCGTTGCGCAGCCAGAACTGGTCAAAGAACAGCCAGGCCACCAGCAGCGCGAAGCCGCCCAGGATGATGTAGGCGACCGGGGAGTAGAAGAACCCGGCGCTCTCCTTCTTCCAGACGACCACGAACGAGCGCCAGGCCGACGGCCCGGGGTGATGTCCGGAGACCTCCGCCTTCTTCGTTTTGACCTTGCGGGCGGGCTTGGGTTCGATCTTCATGGTGGCATCCGGATCGGCGGCCTCTTGGGCGACCACGCCGGCTTCTTCGGTTTCTTCCGGGGCATTGATTTGGGAATCTTTTTCCGTCATCTCAAACTCCTTTGCAGGGTCCTCGACCGTGGGCGCCTTAGGCGCCGACGCCGTTTTTCCGGGTGAACTGCAGGAACAGGTCCTCGAAGGTCACGGTGCCCGGTCCGAGGTAGAGCAGGCTCCAGTCGTGGGCGTTGCAGGCGGCCGAGACGGCCGTCGCCAGCTCGTCGAGGGTGCAGCCTTCGGGCTTGAGGTGCACCTCCACGCCGTCGGCCGTGCCCAGGCGGTGGGAGCCGATCAGTTTCGCTTTGTCGAAATGGTCGAAGTGGGCCAGGATCTCCGGATCCGGGCCGATCACGCGCGCGAACACGGAATCCTGATGAAGCAGCAGCGCCGCGCTCTCGTCGGTGACGATGCGCCCCTCGTGGATGATCAGCACGCGGTTGCAGGTGGCCTCGACCTCGGAGAGGATGTGGGAGGAGAGCAGCACCGTGTGCTCGCGGCCGTAGTCCTTGATCAGGTTGCGGATCTCGATGATCTGCAGGGGATCCAGGCCGGTGTAGGGCTCGTCCAGGATCAGCACCTCGGGCTCGTGGATCAGCGCCTGCGCCAGGCCCACGCGTTGCCGGTAGCCCTTGGAGAGGTGCCCGATGGAGCGCGGGAGGTACTTCACGATGCCGCACTGCCGGGCGACACGATCGATCGCGTCGCTCAACCCCGCGCCGGACAGGCCGCGCACCTCACCCATGAACTTCAGGTACTCGCGCACCCGCATGTCCCGATACAGCGGCGCGCTCTCGGCGAGGTAGCCGATGCGGCGCTGGATCTCGATCTCGTCGGTGGCCACGTCGAAACCGGCGACCTTCACGGTGCCGCTCTCCGGGAACAGGTTGCAGGTGAGGATCTTGATCGTGGTGGTCTTGCCGGCCCCGTTGGGACCGAGGAACCCCACGACCTCGCCCCGGTCCATGTGGAAATTCACCGAGTCGAGGGCCCTGAAGGAACCATAATGCTTGGTCAGGTTTTCTACGTGAATCACGATGCTCTCCTTTGCAGATCGCCTGCGACCGCCCCTTGACCGGGGTCGGAACGACCCCCCGAACCGGGGTAGACGCCGAATCATTCCCGAAAGACCCGAAAAACGGGGGTCACAGGGAACCGATGTGGCGGGCGCGCATTATATGTTTCTTTTTCGTATTGGCAACCCTTCCTTTTATTGTCCGCCGGGCGATCGAGTTCTCATTTTTCTGGACAAGAGGATCCACGTCGAATCCGCCTGGAAACTTCGGGGGGGCGAAGTGCCAAGTCGAAATCGATTTCGATTTCGATTTCGGGGGGAGTGGACCATTCAGCTATAAATTGAGTTAGAACTCGACTGCCTTTTATTGTCCGCCGCAGGCGGGAGTCTTCTTCTCCTGGGCGGCCCGGTCAGACTGGTCAGACTGGTCAGACTGGTCAGACTGGTCAGATTGTCCGAGGGCCGCCTCTTCTCTTCATCTTTGCTTTCCCTTTTTGCTTTCCCTTGCGTTTTTTTTCGGGTCGGGCGAAGGTGGGCCGATGCTCCGACGAGTCCATCTTTTTTCCCTCGCCTTTGCCATGCTCTGGATTTCTGCCTGCGGCCCAAAAAAGCAGGAGGACCCGGGCTGGATCCCGCGCACCGAGAGCGCCGCCGCGATCCGCCGCTATCACAACGCGCTGGCGACCCTGGCCCGCACCTCCCCGGCGGAGGCCTGCCGACTGGGCTTCTTCGGCATCGGGGAACTGATCCTGGCCGCCCAGGACCTGCCCCCGGGACACCAGGCCCAGTTGTTCGGCAACTTCGGCATCGCCTGCGACAACCCCCGCGTCAACCCCGACTGCGCCGTCCGCCTCTTCGAGGCGCTGCACGAGGCCTTCGCGTCCTGCGGCGCCGTCTCGCCCGAGACCGCCGAGTGGGGACGCCGCTTCCTGCGCTGGCAGGGCCAGCTCAAGGAGAACTGGGATCGCGAACACTTCGAGGAGGCCGTCGCCCTGCTCAGGTCACCCATGGAACGCCTGACCCGCCTGACCCTGCTGGGCGCCTACCTCCATGCGATGTCGCTGCTCCCTGACAAGCCCTCCCACGAGCGCACCTGGCAGTTCGTGCGCTGGCTGGGCTTCCCCTGCCCCGCCTGGGCGGCCTCGTTCTCGACGGCCGGTCCGGAAGACAACCCCGACGCCTGGCCGCCGTACTGCCTGCCCTCGTGCCCGGAGGCGAAGATCACCGAACCCCTGGCGGACTTCACCCTGCGCGCCCGGCGCCTGGCCGCGGCCTGCCCACCATCGGCCGTGGGCCTGACCCGCGTCGAGGACTACCGCTACTACACGCTGGACAACCACCTCGTGTTCCGCACCGCCGCCTTCCTGCGGCAACTGATGGCCGACACGCGCCGCGATCCGCATCCGCTCTCGGTGTGGCACTGGGAGAAGCTCGCCAGGGCCGACGTCGCCTGGGAGCGCCTGGAGCTTACCCTGTTTCCGGCCCTGCCCCTCGATGACGGCGCGGACACCGACGTGCCCTCCTACTCCAAGGCGGCCGTCGAGAACATCGTGTGGCCCGTGATCCGCATGGACCCCTTCGGCGCCGCCGAGGCCGAGGACCTGTGCCGCGCCAA
>JAHITJ010000055.1 GCA_018817795.1 Myxococcota bacterium
CTCGTAAATCAACAGTTTTTCGATGTCATCGGTTCTAATGAATCCAGCCAATAGACTCGACGGCTGGTTGGCAAGCGTCCATTCTTTCGTGACGAAGAAGCCTTCGGATTTCTGGACCGATTTCGATTTCGATTTCGGGGGGAGTGGACCCTTCAGCTATAAATTGAGTTAGAACTCGACTGCCCTGGCATTATTTCGGGGCTGGCCGGGACGTTGGGTAATTAATCACCCAGGACGTATGCAAAAATAAGCGGAGCGACGATGGTCGCATCCGAGTGGATATTGTACTTGGGGGTGTCTTTGTCGAGCTTGTACCAGGTGATCTTTTCATTGGGAACGGCCCCGGAGTAGCCGCCGTAGGACACGTTGGCGTCGGTGATCTGGGCGAAATAGCCCCAGAACCGCGTCTCCTTCAGTTCGAGATCCTGGATGATCAGCGGGACCGCGCAGATCGCGAAGTCGCCGGCGATGCCGCCGCCGATCTGGAAGAAGCCGATGCGCCCCTTCTTGTCGTTCTCGAGGTACCAGCTCACCAGGCTCTCCATCTGTTCGGTGCCGCTCTTGACCACCTGATGGTTCGGCACGTTCTTCAGGATGACGTTGGCGGCAAAGATGTTGCCCATCGTGGAGTCCTCGAAGCCCGGGGAGAACACGGGGATGTCCATCTCGTGGGCCGCCAGCAGCCAGGAGTCCTCGGGCGGAACCTGATAGTGCGGTTTGAGCACGCCGTCACGGAACAGCATGCGAAGGTACTCGTACGCGGTGTATCGCTCCCCGGTGCGGGCCGCGGCCTGCCAGCGCTCCAGCAGCGCGTGCTCCATGTGCCGGAAGACGGTCTCCGGGATCGCCGTGTCGGTGACGCGGTTGAAGCCACGGTCGCGGATCTCCACTTCCTGATCGGGGGTCAGGCAGTGGTAGTTGGGCAGATGTTCGTATTCCTTGCGGGCCACGAGGTTGAAGACGTCCTCCTCGAGGTTGGCCGCGGTGCAGGAGATCGCGTGGACATGGCCATCGCGGATCATGCGTGCGAGGATGACGCCCAGCTCGGCCGAGCTCATGGCGCCGGCCAGGCTGACCAGCATCTTGTTGCCAGCACCGACGAAGGACTTGAAGGCCTTGGCCGCGTCCAGGGTCTCGCGGGCGTTGTAATGACGATAATGCTTCTCGAGAAATGATGATACGGGTCCCATGGGATGCCCTCCTTGCCGGAGAATCTGGTATCACAGCCCCCCGGGAATTGCAATCTGCCTGGATGTGCCTGGCAGGGCTGTAGCTGAAGTTCTGATTGACATCTGAATACACAAACTGTGAAAAGGATCCCTGCGACCGTTCGACCGTTCGACCGATTTCGATTTCGATTTCGATTTGGATTTGGATCTGGATCTGGATTTGGATGGTTCTCTCCATCGTTACGACGTGAAATCGCCTCTGATCATGATCTGAAACTGCGAGCTGTGTTGCGCCCTCTTCCGTCGAAATCGAAATCGAAATCGAAATCCAAGATAACCGAGGTGGTTAAATTGGTCGGTCCTCTAGATATGCTGCACCAGATGCTGCACGAGGATCTTCACGCCGATGCCGATGAGCACCAGGCCGCCGGCGACCTCGATCTTCTTCTCGAAGAAGTGGCCCGAGACGTGGCCGATGCGGACGCCCGCCAGGCACAGCGCGAAGGTGACCGTGCCGATGACCGCCACCGGCAGGACGATCGACGAGCCGAGCATCGCGAAGGTGATGCCCACGGCCAGGGCGTCGATGCTCGTGGCGATGGCCAGCACGAGGAGCACCAGGAAGGCGAACGGATCGGTGCCGCTCTCGGCCTCCTCGAGCCGCGTGGCCTCGTAGATCATCTTGCCGCCGATCAGCGTCAGCAGGCCAAACGCGATCCAGTGGTCGACGCCCGACACGTGGGCCTGCAGCGTCAGCCCGGCGGCCCAGCCGATGACGGGCATGATCGCCTGGAAGAGCCCGAACGCCAGCGCCATGCGCAGCGCATTTCCGAGGTGGAATTTCCGCATGGCGATGCCGGAGGCCACCGAGACGGCGAAGGCATCCATGGCCAGGCCCACGGCGAGCAGGAAGATTTCGAAAAGGGACATGCGGACTCCGCGCAGCTCGAGCTGCCAGCTGTTGATAACCGTGCCAGCGGAGCAAGTCAAGCGTTCGTCCGGGCGCCCTTCCGGTGCAGATCCAGTCGGAGTTTCTACGGTTCGGGCAGCAGGTTGCCCCGCGGACCCATGATCCCGGCGTCGATCAGGTTCTTATAGTAGTAGCAAGGGTAGGTACCGCCAGTGCGTTGGTAGACAGCCGAATTTCCCCTGATTCGCCTGCACCAATGCTTTTCGCGCCTGCACCAATGGCCGCCACGCCTGCACCAATGGCCGCAGCGCCTGCACCAATGCTTTTCGCGCCTGCACCAATGGCCGCAGCGCCTGCACCAATGCTTTTCGCGCCTGCACCAATGGCC
>JAHITJ010000056.1 GCA_018817795.1 Myxococcota bacterium
CGCAGCACTCCGCGGCCCATGGAGGCGCGGCGTGTGACGAAATCGCGGTGCAGGCTTTCGGCGGCGGCCCAGGCGGACTTGACCGCGGCCAGATCGACCTCGAGCACACGGGCGAGCTCGGTGCATGCCGCGTGCACGGCCGTGGACTCGAAGGAGATCGGGAACTGGGGCGTGAGCACGCGTCCCGCCGGCAGCAGACGCGCGGACATGAACGGGGCCTCCTGCGTGTAGATGCAGGCGTGGCTGTTCTCGTGCTCGCCAAGGTTGCGGATCTCGGTGTTGAGGACCTGGCGCTTGGGCAGCTCCAGCACGGAGGGATACAGCACCGTGTCGACATGGGCGTGCTCGAGGAGCCATCGCACCTGGCCGGCGGCCATCTTCAGGGGCATGCACAGGTCCGACGGCAGCCCCTTGGCGCCCTTGGACCACTCGCGCACGTTCTCCTCGTCGGCGAGCACGGGATCGAAGCCGAGATGCGCCAGCAGGTGTGCAAAGAACGGCGCCCATTCCCGCAGGATCGAGGTCGTGGGCAGGCCCAGACGACGGGCGCCGACGCGGGGGCGCGGCAGGGAGCCGAGCAGGTCCTCCTGCATCTGGGCGCGGATCGCGACGAAGTTCTTCACGCAGGCCTCGTCGTGCCTGTTGGTCTTCTTTCGGTTGGAGAACTTCTCGCAGGCGTCGCCGAAGAACGTCGTCTCCTCTCCGAACGTGAAGCGCGATACCGAGCAGCGGTTGGTGCAGGCGGTGCATTCGAAGGCCTTCACGACCGGATCGAAGGAGTGTTCGAAGCCCTTGAATGCGGTGGTCTCAGGAGCCTCCCGCGAGACCAGGAAGGCCATGCCGATGGCGCCGGAGACACGGTTGTAGGGATGCACGCGCACCGGGCGGCCCAGCACCTTCTCGAACGCCGAGACGACGGCCTGGTTCGAGGCGGTTCCACCCTGGAACACGATGTGCTGGCCCACGCCGCGGTTGCCGACGACCTTCTCGAGGTAGTTGCGCACGACCGAGTACGCCAGGCCCGCGCACAGATCCTCCTTGCTGGCCCCGCGACGCTGCGCGTGCACCAGCTCGGTGTCCATGAACACCGTGCACTGGCTGCCCAGGTCGACGGGTTCTTCGGAGCGGACTGCGAGTTCGGAGAACTCGCCGATGATGCGCACGCCCAGGCGCTGGGCCTCCTCCTCCAGGAAGGAGCCCGTGCCGGCCGCGCAGATCTTGTTCATGGTGAAGTCGGCCATCTGGCCATGGTTGACGCGGATGTACTTGCTGTCCTGTCCGCCGATCTCGAAGATGGTGTCGACCTCGGGCATGGCCATGACGGCGGCGGTCATCTGGGCGGTGATCTCGTTCTTCACCAGATCCGCGCCGAGCACGGCCGCGGCGAGATGCCGACCCGATCCTGTGGTGGCGCAGCCGACCACGCGCACATGTCCGGCGAACCTGTCGCGCAGAAGCGTCATGCCCTCCTGCAGCACCGACATCGGCTGACCCCGGGTCGCCAGGTACAGGCTCTCGAGGATGAGACCGTCCCGGGTCAGCAGCACGAGGTTGGTGCTGACGGATCCAACGTCCACGCCCAGGAACACCTCGGTGATGCCCTCGGGCAGCTCGGCGTCGGCCGTCTGCGACGAGGCGGGATAGGGGCCCAGCGCGGCCAGGCGGTAGGCGTCGGCTCCGCGGTCTTCACCGGCGCTCTCGAGGGCGTCGACGGCGGCGGTGAGCTCGCCGAAGGTCACGCAGGTCGCGCTGGCCGAAAGGGCGGCGCCCAGGGCGGCCTGCACCTGCGGTTGCTCGGGCAGCCACATCTTGTCGGGCGTCCAGGAGAACACCTCGAGGAAGGCCCGCACGATGCCGCCGTTTCTGGCGCCTCCTCCAACCAGCGCCAGCGGTGCAAGGGGTTCGCGTCCGGCCAGCACCGAGGATGCGAAGGTGCGCACGAGCGCCAGGCACAGGCCATAGGCCATCTCGTCGACGGGCGTGCCCTTCTGCTGCAGGTGGATCATGTCGGACTTGGCAAACACCGAGCAGCGACCTGCGATGACGGCGGCCTTCTGGGCCTCGACCGCGCGAGCACCGAGCTCGGTGACGTCCATGCGCAGGCGCCCGGCCTGCTGCTCCAGAAACGCCCCGGCCCCGGCCGCGCACTGGCCGTTCATCGAGAAGTCAGCCACCGAGCCGTCGGCCGCCAGCTGGATCACGCGGGAGAACTCGCCACCCATGTCGAAGATCATGCGGATCTCCGGGTTCTGGTGAAGCACACCGGCGCTTGTGGCCGCGACGTCGGAGATCCAGTGGCGCTTCCAGTTGTCGCGGAACAGTTCCTTGCCCACGCCGGTGAGACCGACGCGGATCGGCTCGTCAGCCGGAAGGTCGAGGCGGTGGATCAGTGCCGCAAGCTGGACCGCCGGGGCGCCCTGCGTCGGGATCATCTCCGAGGTGAAGGACCCGTCATGACGCAGAATGACGCACTTGCAAAAGTTGGAACCGACGTCGAAACCCAGATGCAGCATCTTGAGAACTCCTGAAAGACAAATCCGAACGATTGTCGTCTGTGTCACAGGATAGCGACGAATCCTGACAAATCAAACAAATTCTGACAAAGCCGTGATAAAGCGCAAATATTGCTTGATATTAAAGGAAATTATTTCATGACAATTGCATGATATTTCGAATCATCCAGAGGGTTGCGGCGCCGATCCGGTCCAGAATCAGGGGGTTCAGCACGAACAGGAACAGCAGGGTCAGCATGGCACGCACGGGCATCATCAGGAAATAGGCCTGGGTCTGCGGGAGCCACACGGCGAGGAAGCCGACGGAGAACTCCATAAACAAAAGCACGAACATGACCGGCAGGGTGAACAGCGCCACGGTGGTGAACAGCAGCGAAGCCAGGCGCAGGGTGGATGAGAGCCAGTGTTGGTTTTGAAAAAAGGCCCAGGGGGCCTCGGGCGGGAGATGCCGAAGCTGGTGTCCGAGGGCGAGGGCGACCTGCAGGGGACCGGCCACCGACAGGAAGTACACCACGGCCAGCAGGGCGAACATCGCGGCCGTCGGTGACGCCTCGAGCTGGAGACCCGGCACCTCCCCCGACGCCGGGTTGGGGTTGCGCAGGGTGTCGAAGACCGCGCCCAGAGAGAGCCATAATCCCAGGACGATCTGCAGGCCCACGGAGAGCACGGTCCCGACCAGGAAGTTGATCACCAGCGCCGGGACGAACACGTCCTGGGGCACCTCGCGCGGCCCCTGCACGATGGTGAAGTACAATGTCGCGCCCATGACGACGATCCAGCGCGGAAAGAAGCCGGCCGTGCGAGGGAAAAGGTTCGGCGCCAGCGGCATCAGGCGGGCCGCCGTCAGGAAGAAGATCGACTGGTAGGGGGCGACCCGGATGAGGAGGGTTTCCATGACGGACTACGAGACTTTTTGTATATAGAAGAAGAGCAGGCGGGTGAAGGCGACCAGCTCCCTTCCCATCATGGGACCAAGCATCAACAGACACAGGCTCACGGCCAGCATCTTGGGCGCGAACGACAGGGTGCTCTCCTGGATCTGGGTGACGCTCTGCAAGAGCGACAGGAAGAAGCCCGTCAGCAGCGACACCAGCAGCGGAAACGCCGACAGCAGCAGCGTCAGCAGCAGGGCCTTCTGGAGCAGGTAGAGCAGGGGTTCGGCAGGCATGTCGTCACGCGTAGGAGAGCATCAGCGCCGAGGCCAGCAGGTAGAAGCCGTCGACGGCCACGAACAGCAGGAGTTTCAGCGGCAGCGAGACTGCGGTGGGTGACACCATGTGCATGCCCAGGGCCATCAGGATGTTCGCTGTGAGCAGATCCAGGATCAGGAATGGAAGAAACAGCAGGAACCCGATCTGGAACGCCTCCGTGATCTCCGAGATCAGAAAGGCGGGGATCAGCACCAGGAAGTCGTCCCGGGCGACGGTCATCTCGGGGTTCAGGCGTTTGGTGACGTCGGCGAAGCCCTGCTGGTCCATCGGATGGGCGTGCCGGCCCAGGAACGTGCGGAAAGGCTCGGCGCCGTCTTTCACGCCGCGGACCAGCGCCTGCACACGCGCCTCCTCTGGCTGCCCCGCGTCAGCGAAGACCTCGGCCTGCGGCGCCAGCGCCGTCCAGGATCGCGAAAACACCGGCATCATGACGGCGACGGAGAGCACCAGCGCCAGACCCGTGAGCACCATCGTCGGTGGCAGCTGGGGCGTGCCAAGCGCCGAGCGCAGCAGGCCGAACACGACGGCGATCTTGACGTAGGAGGTGACGAACAGCAGTGCGAAGGAGAGGAACCCGAGGACCGAGAGGACGACGAGGAAGGTGCTGCCCTGGGTTTGCGACAACAGGTCGCTCATTGTGTTTTGTCCTCGTTGGTTGCCTCCAGTTCCTTGAGCAGCGTCAATCCGCCCTCGGAGCTGGCGATCAGGTAGTCGCGATCCCGCAGCCGCACAAGGTAGAGCGCGCGGCGCGGCTCCAGCGGACACACCGAACGCACCGTCATCTCGCCGGGGGTCGCGCGGGACAGTTTTGCGAGCCACTGGCGGCCGTAGCGCGCCACGACGATCAGCAGGCCGATCAGCACCAGCAGGACCAGCAGTGCGCGCCAGGCGGCGGCACCGATGTCGGTTCCTTCAGGTGAGGCCTGTTGAAGCAGCGTCCAGCCGGTCATCATGCTGTGGGTTCGGACGGGAGTTCGTTGGGATCGACCTGTGGCAGGGGTTCGGTGTGATCCTGGTTCTGCATCACGCGGTCGATCATGATCAGATAGAGGTTGCAGGAGCGGTTGGCCGGATCCAGCTGGAGCACGGATTCGAAGTACCGCCGGGCATTCATCATCTGCCCACGGGAGAAGGCGATGACGCCCTTCTGGATGATCGCGGGCACGTATTTGGCGTTCTGGTTGGTGACCAGCTCAAGCTCGGCGAGGGCCTCGTCGAGCTTGCCCATCTCGCGCAGGACCTCGGCGAGCCGGGTTCGCAGGTCAATGAACGTTGGTGCCAGCGCCAGGGCCTGCCGAAGCTCGCGCGCGCTGTCCTCGAACATCTGGATTTCCTTGTAGGCCGCCGCCAGATCAGCGTGCATGTTTGCGAGCTTGCCGCGGACGAACGGATCCAGCGAACTGGGCTGGTTCATCGAGTGCGTCAGCGCCCGGGAGTAGACCTTGCGCGCCTCGTCGTACTTGCCGAGGTCGTTGTAGGTGACGGACAGGTTCAGCGCCGCATCGGTGTAGCCCGGATTGATGATCAGCGCCTTTTCGAAGTGCGACTGGGCCGTGTCCATCTCGCCCCGGTGGTGGTAGATCACGCCGAGCATGTTGTGGACGTCGGCCATGCCTTCCTTGTGTTCAAGCGCCTTGAGCAGCAGTTCGAGCGCCTTGTCGTACTCGCCGTTGGTATAGGCGTCCCGCCCTTGGGCCACGATTTTTCGAATATCTTCACTCACCGGATCAACTCCTTTGGCAAACAGGCCTTGGCCTGCGCGTCCGTCAGGGCTTGGCTTTCATTCTCAACTCGGCTTTTGCCAGAAGCCTGGCGGCTTCGGCTGCCTGCGGGCGTTTCGGGTAATGTACAATGATTTTCCTGCAGAGATCAACAGCTTTTTTGGTCTCTTCAAGCCGCAGGTAGGCGTTGACCAAAATCATGGCCGCTTCAGGAACGCGCGGCGAGTCCGGATACTCCGTGAGGATGAACTCCATCCGGTTGCGCACAGCCTTCAGTTTGTCTTTCTTTTGATAGAAGTCTGCTGCGTAGAACTCGTGTTTGACGAGCATTTCCCTGGTCCGCGCGTAGTATTTTTTCACGCGCGCAAGGTAAGGGCTCTCGGGGTAGCGCCCCATGAACATCTGAAAGATCATGTAGGCGGCTTTGGTATGCGCCAGATCCCGCTGCTGCGCCGGAGGAAACAGGAAGAAGTCCCCGGGCCCCAGCCGGTAGTTGCAGTAGCCGATCCACCAGGTGGTCATGCCCGAGGTCACGGCATCGTGGAAGGGATGATCTTTCTCGAAGTCACGGTAGGCGGTGGCGGCCGTGATGAAGTTGCCTTCCTTGCGGTGGGTCTCGGCGATCTTCAACTCAGACAGCACCGCATATTGCGACAGCGGATACAGGCTGCGGACCTTCGCGAAGACGGTCCGGGCGTCCTCGGGGTAGTCCTTTTTCAGGCGTTTCTGACCAAATTCATAGAGAAGCTTGGGGTCTTTCAAGGCCTTGGGGGGGATCGTGCCGCTGCCCGAAACGGTGCAGCCCGCAAAAAATATGACCAAACAGCTGAGAGCTGTGAACCGGACCATGCTACCTCACACTTTCTTCGGAGCTCCGCAGGGCATCCACCAATTGCGCCAGAATGGAATCGGCGACGGGCAACCCCGGACGTGTCAAACCGACACGATCCCCGGTTTGCCACAAAAAGCCCTTTGTGCGCAAGTCACAAATGCAATCCTCAAGGAGCCTCCCATGAAGGCGACCCAGATCGAACCCGCGAAGCAGGCGCGTTCCTGTGAGCAGGGTTTCGAGATCTGCCCCCTCGTCATCGACAGTGTCCGCCGCTGCGGCCCACGGGGACGGACCCTCCTGTGGCCACCGGCAACCTTCCACGAGGCGCCGGTATTCCATGGGATTGGCGGGTTCGGTCCAGCGCCAGCGCTTCCATCGAGAGACCGCGGCCGGGCCGATGCCCAGGTAGTCCGCGCCCTCCCAAATGAGCAGGTTGTGGCGACACTCCATTCCGGTGCGCGCCCAGTTGGAGATCTCATACTGATTGTATCCGGCCCCTTCCAGGCGATCCTGCACGGTCCGGTAAAGTTTCAGCCATGTCTCGTCGTCGGGGAAGCGAAACCGTCCGGCGGCATAGTCACGACCCAGGGGCGTGTCCGGCTCCAGGGTGAGGCCGTAGCAGGACACGTGCTCGGGCGAAAGGGCGATCAGTTCGTCGAGATCCCGGTCCAGCTCCGAGGGTCCCTGATCCGGCAGCGCGAACATCAGATCCAGGTTGAGGTTCGTGACGCCCCCGGCACGCAGCTCCCCCACCGCATCGATGGCGCGCTGCGGCGTGTGGCGGCGCCCCAGCGTGCCCGCACAGGCAAACGACTGCACCCCGAGGCTGAAGCGGTTCACGCCGGCTTCGCTCATCGTGCGGATCCACGCGGGGGTGACGTCCTCGGGATTGGCTTCGAGGGAGATCTCGGCGTTATCGCTGAAAGGGAAGAGGTCGCGCGCGGTCCGCAGAATTCCGGCGATCAACCCTGGCTGAACGCAGGAGGGCGTGCCGCCGCCGAAGAAGACCGTGTCCACCGGTTGGGTGCGCATGGCTGCCGGCAGCGACCCCAGAGAAGAGATCATGGCTGCGAACGTGGCCTCCGGTTCACCTGCGCCCGGTGTCGCACCGGCTGGTGTCGCACCGGCTGGTGTCGCACCGGCTGGTGTCGCACCGGCAAGCTGCACCCGCGGGAAGTCGCAATAGGTGCAGATTCGCACGCAGAAGGGGACATGGACATACAGGGAAAATCCCAATTCAGAACCCCCGGCAGACTGTGAAAGGAAAAGGTCGGGCGGAAGGAAGAACTACTTGTCGGCGCTGGTGCAGGAATCGTCGTTGTTGCGGTCGGAGGCCTTGTAACGGCCCAGGCAGAGATCAGCCTCCGAGGTCAGGAAGTCGCGGCATTCGCAGATGCCCTTGCCGCTCAGATCGCCTGTTTCGTCACCCATGCGGATGCAGACGAAGCCGCTGTCGCAATGCTCGGGTTTCTCGCCGCCCTTGCACTCGCTGTCGCTGCTGCACTTCTGGGAGCAGAACTGGACGTTCTGGGAGATTGCGGTGTCGCCTTCGATCACCACGCGGCTCTGGAGCACGCACAGACGCTGAAGGCACTCAGGCGCTTCGGCATTGATGGCTTTGACGCCGTCGCCACCGGTGGCGGGATCAAAGCCGACGACGCAATAGCGGCCGAGATCCGTCTGTTCACAACCAAACGAGAAAAGGGTCAGCAGGGAAAGAGCGGCGATCAAGGTCATCACGGTACGTTTCATGGAACCCTCCGGAAAAACGGGTGAAATCGGCTCGCCGCCGGCAACCGGGGGCGCGAGTCCTCGTAAGTGTATGATGAAGCGGTCTGGAGTCAATGAAAAAGTGAGCGCAGTGGGTTTTTTCCGTCAACCGGTGTCCGCCCGGGCCGACAATAGAGGCATGACTGAAGAAGAACGTTTTGCAAGGCTGCTCCTACATTATGGAAACATCAAGGATCGGCGGGGATTCGCCCGTGATTGTTTGTCCGGCGTGATCACCGCCTGCAGGGTCCTTGACGATCCCGTCCTGTGCGCGCACTACGGCGTCGCGGTGTCGTCCGTGGCGCGGGAACGGGCGCACAACGACTGGCGGACCGCGCGCTCCCTCGGCCTGAGGGTGCTCACCCCCGCCGATGCCGCATGGTTCCTTCCGCCCATCCCGGGCGTTCAGCCGATCCCGGGCGTTCAGCCGATTCCGGGCTTCCGTCCGCCGGGGGTCCTGTTTGCCCGGGGGCGCCTCGGCGAGGTGCTGCCGCCGAAGATCCTTTGCATCGTCGGGAGCCGAGCGGCTTCGCGCTGGGCGACGGATCTCGCGCGGGACTGTGCGTCGAGTCTGGCCGCCGCCGGGTGGGTGATCGTCTCGGGCGGGGCGCTGGGTGTGGACGGCGCGGCCCATGAAGGGGCCCTCGAGGCCTCAGGGCGCACGTGGGTGTTTCTGGGCTCCGGACTCCTGGCCCCCTATCCGGCACGCCACGCAGGCCTGTTTGCGCGCGTGGTGTCCGGCGACGGCTGTTTGTTCTCGGCGAATCATTTATATGGCAAACCGGACAAAGCTTTTTTTGTCCAGCGCAACGCGTTCATGGCGGCCTGCGCCTCGGCGGTCGTGGTGGTGGAGGCCTCCTCTGTGTCGGGATCCCTTCACACGGCGCGCTTCGCCCTTCGGTGGAAAAAGCCTGTGCTGGCACAGCCCGGAAGCGCCGGCTGCAACCGGATTCTGCTCGAGGGCGCGCGGCCCTTCCGGGATCTCGACGAGCTGGTCAACGGGCTCGGCCGGGGAGGCGCCGACGGGGGCGGGACCTTGGACGAGAATAAAATCCCTTTGCAGGGCGGGCTTTTTCCTGAGGAAATTGCCGCGCGGACAGGAAACACCTTGACAGAGGTCTTTCAACAGTTGCAGATTGGCGAGCTGAACGGGGAGGTCCTCCGTCTTCCGGGGGGCCGTTACCTGAACTTGCGTTATCCGGAGTGAACATGTCGAAACCGGTCATTATTGTGGAATCTCCCACCAAGGCAAAGAGCATCACCAAATACCTCTCGTCACGCTACATCGTGCTGGCCTCCCGCGGCCATGTGAGGGACCTGCCGAAGAACGAAATGGGAGTGGACATCGAGAACGACTTCGAGCCGAAGTACCGGGTGCTCTCGGAGAAAAAGGACGTCATCGCGTCGATCAAGAAGGCGGTCGCTTCGGCCGAGGCCGTCTACCTGGCACCCGACCCTGATCGTGAGGGGGAGGCCATCGCCTGGCATATCTATGAGATCATCAAGGGTGAGAACACCAACATCTCCCGGGTGCTCTTCAACGAGATCACGCCCCGCGGCGTTGAGGCCGGCCTGGCCCATCCGCGGCCGCTGGACCAGAAACTGTTCGAGGCCCAGCAGGCCCGTCGCGTGCTCGACCGCCTGGTCGGCTACGAACTGAGCCCGCTGCTTTGGAAGAAGGTCGGACGCGGGCTGTCGGCCGGACGCGTGCAGTCCGTCGCCGTGCGGCTGGTGGTGGAGCGCGAGCGGGAGATCCAGCGCTTCGTGCCCCAGGAGTACTGGAACCTGTCGGTGCTGCTCGAGACCGCCAAGAAGGAGCGCTTCACGGCGGTGCTGTCCCGCATCGACGGGAAGAAGGCGACTGTGCGCGACGAGGAGACCGCCCGCGGCCTGTTCGACGAGCTCAACGGCGAATACCGCATCGCCACGGTGACGCAGAAGGTTCAGAAGAAGTTCCCGGCGCCGCCGTTCATCACGTCTACTTTGCAGCAGGAGGCCTCCCGTCGGTACCACTTTCCGGCGCAGAAGACCATGAGCCTGGCCC
>JAHITJ010000057.1 GCA_018817795.1 Myxococcota bacterium
CGGCCAGGAAGCGGGCCTTGGCCTCGGCCAGCTCGCGGCTGTCGAGGGTGGCCAGCACATCCCCCGCGTCGACCCGGTCTCCGACATTTTTGTGCACCTCCCGCACCACCCCGCCGACCCGCGGGACCACATGGGCCAGGCGATCGGCGTTGAGGACGATCTCACCGGGGAACTCCATGACCCGCTCGATCACGCCGCTGGTGGCCTCGGCCAGCGTGATGCCGAACTCCTTCATCTCGCTCTCGGAGAGCCGGACCACCTCTTCGGCGTGCCCACCTTCGCCGGCTTCATGGGAGCCCTCTGCCGCGTGCTCTTTCCCGGAAGCCGGGCCGGAGGAGCTGGATGCGGCCGTGTTGCATCCGGCCAGAACAATCCCGGTCAATAAATAGTTTAATAGTAACAAACCCAGCTTTTTCATTGGTTTTCTCACTTCGGCACGACGATTGTTTCCATCGTCAAAATGTTTCAATTATTTTTAACGAAGCGAAAAACTCAGACGCAGGGGGGTCTATACAGCAGGGGGGTGAAGCCCCGGAGGGTCTCGGGCTGGGACCGGTCGGTCTTCAGTACGTTCCGACTGTTGTGACGGGAAAAATCGTGGGTGGTCAACTTGAAGTAAAGGGTGGCGGTGTTGGTCCCGCAGATGTGGGTGCTGGTGGTGCAGCCGTCCTCAGAGCACGACTTGTGGGAGTGGTGGTCGTCGGTCTCGAAGATGGACAGATGCCCGAACCGGACAAAGTGCACGGAATTTTCGATCGCCTCGATCGTCCCCGGAAACAGGAACGTGATCAAGGCCAAAGAAATGAGAATCCGGACGCGGGTCATGCTCCTTTCATAGGGGAGCCTTCCAGCGCAGTCAAGCAAATCATTCGCATGCATGGAATTCGCTGTTCGAAGGGGGGACCGCGGGAACAGGAAGGGCCGCATGTAGAACCAGAAGATTCTTTTCATCCCTTCCAAGTGACTGATATTTATGCTATTTTTCCATCATGCGCGATCCCGTCGTCGAGTTCAATCCCGCGCTGCTGCTGCACCATCTGCAGGCGGGCGTCATCATCCACGACCCTGATCTGCGGGTCCGATCCGCAAACCGGCCCGCCTGCGATCTCCTGGGGCTGACCCTCGAACAACTGAGCGGCAAGGAGGTCATGGATCCGGTCTGGGCGTTCCTGCGGGAAGATGGCTCCCCGATGCCCTTGGAAGAATACCCGGTCAACCGGGTCCTTACATCGGGCGAACTGAGGGGACTGACCATGGGGGTACGGCGTCCTCCGTCCGGGGACGTGGTGTGGGCGAAGATCAACGCCTACGCCGAGCATGACGGGGACGGTCACCTCGAGCGGATCGTCGTGACCTTCATCGACGTCACAGGGCGGACCATCGCCGAGACGCACAACCGGCACATCACCCAGGTCTTGCGGGCCGTCCGCAACGTCAACCAGTTGATCGTCCGCGAGAAGGACCGGGACCGGCTGCTCAACCTCGCCTGCGAGCTGCTCACCGAGACGCGCGGCTACCGGTCGGCCTGGATCTGCCTGCGGGACGCGACCGGCGATCAGACGGTCTCGGCCGAGTCGGGGGCGGGACCGACGTTCGGGACGGTCGGGACCAGGAAGGACCAGGGAGTCTGGACCCCTTGCGTGAACGAGGCCCTCTCGACGAACAATCTGATCATCCGACGCTGCCGCACGCAGGAATGTGGAGATTGTCCGCTGGCCGCCGATCATGAGGACCTGGCCGTGCTGGCCGGTCCGATCGGGCACGAGGGACTGGTCCACGGTGCCCTCATCGTCTCCCTGCCCGTGGAGTTGGCCGACGACGAGGAGGAGCAGTCCCTGTTCAGGGAGGTCTCCGGGGACCTGGGGCTGGCCCAGTTCCTCATGCGGAAGGAGCATGAGAGCACGCTGGCCCAGGCGGCGCTGCGAGAGAGCGAGGCGAAGTTCCGCACGCTCGTCGAGTCCTCCCCCGACGGGATCTACATCCAGACCGGAGGCTGCCTGCGCTACCTCAATCCGGCCATGGCCGCGATCTTCGGCGCCGCGGATCCCACCACCCTGCTCGGCACGCCTGTGGTCGAACGCTTCGCACCCGGGGATCGCCCGCTGGTGGACGAACGCATCCGGCTGCTCAACGAGGACCGCCGGTCGGTGGACCGCCGCGAACTGAAGGTGCTGCGCCCCGACGGGACCCTGCTCGACGCCGAGTTCTCGGGCGTGCCCTTCGTGCACGACGGCCTCGACGGCGCGCTGGTCTTCGCACGGGACATCTCGTTGAGGAAGCGCAACTCCGATGAGCGTGAGAAACTGCGCCTCCAGCTGGACCGGGCCCAGAAACTGGAGGCCGTGGGGCGCCTCGCGGGCGGCGTGGCCCATGACTTCAACAACATGCTCGGCGTGATCCTCGGCACCGGCGAACTGATGCTCGAGCAGGTGCCCGAGGGTTCCGCGCTCCGTGAGGATCTCGAGGCGATCCTGACCGCGGCCAGGCGCTCGGCCGACATCACCCGGCAGTTGCTGGCGTTCTCCAGAAAGCAGACCATCGCCCCGCGCGCCCTGGACCTCAACGCCGCGGTCCAGGATCTGCTGAAGATGCTCCGACGCCTGCTCGGAGAGGACGTGGATCTGGCCTGGATGCCGGCCCCCGGCCTCTGGAACGTGAAACTGGATCCGTCCCAGCTGGACCAACTGCTGGCCAACCTCTGCGTCAACGCGCGGGACGCCATCGCCGGGGTCGGCCGGATCACGATCGAGTCCGCCAACGTGACCTTCGACGAAGCCTACTGCGAGAATCACTTCGGCTTCACGCCGGGGGACTTCGTCATGCTCGGCGTCAGCGACGACGGCTGCGGCATGTCGCCGGAGGTCCTCGAGCACATCTACGAACCGTTCTTCACGACCAAAAAGGCCGGCGAAGGCACCGGCCTGGGGATGGCCACCGTCTACGGCATCGTCAACCAGAACGAGGGGTTCATCAACGTGTACAGCGAGCCCGGGAGCGGGACCACTTTCCGGATCTACCTGCCGCGACACCACGGACCCGCCAGGGAGCACCTGCCGGGTCCCGAGGGCACGATCCCGGCGAGCCGCGGCGAGTGGGTGCTCGTCGTCGAGGACGAGGTGTCCATCCTGAAGATGGCCTCCTCGATGCTTCAGGGACTGGGCTACCGGGTCCTCCCCGCAGGCTCCCCCGCCGAAGCGCTGCAGGTGGCCGGTGACCACGCGGGTTCCCTTGACCTGCTCCTGACCGACGTGGTCATGCCCGGGATGAACGGGCGGGATCTTTCGGCGGCACTGGTGCGGCGCTTCCCGCACCTGCGCACCCTGTTCATGTCGGGCTACACCGCCAACGTCATCGCCCACCGCGGGATGCTCGACGAGGGCATCCATTTCCTGCAGAAGCCCTTCTCGAAGCAGGACCTCGCCGTCCGCCTCCGGGAGGTCCTCGACGACCCGAACCCACGCGGCTAGGGAACCGATCCATTTTCTCTGATGACGGAACCATCCAACGCCGGTATGCACGGGCTCAGAAGGGGCTGGCCTCGAAGACGATGACGTTGGTCGGTCGGCCTCCTCGTTGCCGGGGACGACGCCCACGGAGACGCTCGGACCGAACAGCGGGCTGCGCACGAGGGTACCACGAAGCGGAAAGTCAGCCGGCTCCACGGGAGCGGGCGGGACCCGCCCCGGCGCGTTGAGGAACGGACCGCAGACCGAAAGACCCGTCTCCTCGAAGGACCAGGTTTTATCGAAGATGTGCTTGAAGTAGAACCCGGTGCGGCCGTCACGGACGCCCTCGACGCGCAGCAGGCGGGCAAGGAGAAGAGCACCAGCAGAAGCAACGGCAGGACAACGCGCCCGCCGCAGCGCCCTGCCCCCTGCCTGAACCAGGCATGTGCATCCATGATTGTTTCCCCCGTGTGCTTTTCACCGTTTTCTCATGATCCGCTCAATGTCATTTCACATGCCGGGAGGATGTTGCCCGTAGCGGATCGGAATGGACAGGCATCCGGAACGCCCCGGAACACCGGTCACCAAACGCCTGTCTTCTCACCGGAAGGAGCCTGCATGAAGACGTTTTCCATCACCATTCTTGCCGTCCTGATCACCTGGTCCGGCGCCCTCCTGGCGCAGGAGCCCGAAGGCACACCCCCGCCCGCGGCCAGTGACGTGCCCGTGAAGATCGAACCGAACGCCGAAGAGAAGACCCCGCCTGCAGTCGAGGAAAAAATGGAACCGAAGGAAGGGGAGAAACCGGTGACCCCGGTGGAAGAAAAGAAGGAAGCTGTGAAGGACATCCCGTTGAAGTTCAAGGGGAACCTCCGCTACCGCCACGAGACCATCGACCTGACCGACGAGGAAGCCAACCACCGGCATCGAATCCGTCTGCGCTTCGGCGTGTTCTCGGAAATCAACCAGCAGTTGGAATTCGGCTTCCAGATGGCCAGCGGCACCGGAGACCCGATTTCAACGAACCAGACGCTGTCGCCGGCGTTCACCAAGAAACCCCTGACCATCGACCTGGCCTACTTCAACTACAAACCCGTCGAAGGCCTCTCGATCGTCGGCGGCAAGATGAAGAACCCGATGTTCCGTCCGGGCGACTCCCAGTTGATGTGGGACAGCGACCTGACGCCGGAGGGCCTGTCCCTCTCCTTTGCACGGAAGATTTCATCGATGAAGGTCTTCGCCACGGGCGTGGCCTTCTGGAACGCCGATCGCAAGGGTGACGAGGACGACGCCCATATCCTCGGCGGCCAGGGGGGCCTGGAGATGAAGTTCGGCGCCTTTCAGATCGTGGTGGCCGGCGCCTTGTACAACTACACGAAGATCCTCGGGTATGGCCCCGTATATGACGACAATGCCTTCGGCAACACCCTCGATGCGAACACGCTGTACGCCAATGACTACAACCTTCTCGACGCCGGCCTGGAGCTGCGGGGCAAGCTCGCGGGCCTCCCCTTCTCGGTGTTCGGGCAGTTCGTGCAGAACCTGGCCGCAGACGAGGAAAAGACCGCGTTTTTGGCCGGCTTCTCCATCGGCGAAGCGAAGATCCCCATGGGTTGGCGCCTGCAGTACAATTTCCGGTCCCTGCAGCGCGACGCCGTGTTCGCGACCTTCTCCGACTCCGACTTCATCGGCGGCGGCACGGGCGGCTCGGGCCACATGGTGAGCGCCGAGTTCGCCATCAGTTCGAACATGCTGCTGGGCCTGACCGTGCAGCGGTCCACCCTCGATGATGACGCTGAAACCGACTACACCCGCGTCCAGGTCGACCTGGGCGTGAAGTTCTGATCCTGTCCGAAAACTGACCGGACGCTCACACACCCCTAACGAGTGCGGGATAGATCCTGAACTGAACGAGGACCCGCTGCGGGTCCGTCGGGAGGTCTCATGAAAAACGTGAACAAATACTGGTTTCTGATTGCATCCCTGGTCATCACCATCCCCTTCTGGTTTGCCGTGGCCTGCGAGGATAAGAAGACAGACAGCCAAAGCGCCGGTCAGGAGAAGGGCCCCCCGGCGAGCCCGGGGGCGCCCGCAGATCTGAAGGTCGCTTCGGAGTTGACCGGGGCAGGCGCAACCTTCCCGTTCCCGCTGTATTCCAAATGGGCCGACGCCTACGGCAAGGAAAAGGGCCTGAAGCTCAACTACCAGGCCATCGGTTCCGGGGGCGGCGTGGCCCAGATCAAGAAAAAAACCGTGGACTTCGGCGCCTCCGACGAACCGATGAAGCCGGCGGACCTTGAAAAGGAAGGTCTGTTCCAGTTCCCGATGGCCATCGGCGGTGTCGTACCTGTGGTCAACATCGACGGCATCGCCGACGGGGCGCTGAAGCTTTCACCGTCGGTGCTCTGTGGCATCTACCTGGGCACCATCACGAAGTGGGATCACGAGGAGATCAAAAAGCTCAACGAGGGACTGTCCCTGCCGGCCAGGGACATCGCCGTGGTCTACCGCTCCGACGGCTCGGGCACGACCTGGATCTTCACGGACTATCTGGGCCGCGTGTGTCCGGCCTGGAAGGACAAGGTAGGCGTCGGCAAGTCCGTTCAGTGGCCCGTGGGCATGGGCGGCAAGGGCAACCCCGGAGTCGCGGCCTACGTGAAGCAGACCGGCGGCGCCATCGGCTACGTGGAGTTCGCCTTCGCGCTCCAGAACAAACTTCCGGTGGCCCAACTGCAGAATCATGCCGGCATGTATGTCCGGCCGGCCATCGAGAGCTTCATGGCCGCCGCCAAAAACGCCGACTGGGAGAAGGCGCCCGGGTTCTACATGGTGCTCAACGACCAGCCTGGAGACGAGACCTGGCCCATCGCCGGCGCCACGTTCATCCTGATTCACCGCGAACAGGCCGACGTGTCGAAGATCCGCGCCATCTTCGGATTCTTCGACTGGTGCTACCGTTCAGGGGCCGAACTCGCGAAAAAACTGCACTACGTGCCCATGCCAGAGAGCGTGTTCTCGCTGGTCCAGAGCCGCTGGGAAAGTGAAATCTCCTCCGGCGGAAAACCGGTGGCATGGAAATAACCGGCCCAGCGGCGGATTCAACGGGAGGCCCCATGCCCAAGCACATCAAATTCTGGTTTCTGCTGGTGACCTTTCTGCTCGCGATCCCGGTGTGGTGCGTGGTTTCCTGCGAAAAGAGGGGAGCCGCCTCCCGGACATCAAACGCCCGGCACTTCGTCATATACCGGAAGTGACCGTACCGGCAGGAGTGCACATGTCCTTTCTCACCCGCAGCTCCACCCACCGCCTGGCCGACCGGCTCTTCCGCTGGCTCACCATCGCCTGCGCTGCCTCGACCCTGCTGCTGGCGGGAGCCATCCTGTGGAACCTGATCGCGAACTCCTGGCCGTCGATCTCCCGGTTCGGCTTCGGCTTCATCACCTCCACCCAGTGGAACCCGGTGAAAAGCGAATATGGAGCCGCCTCCTCGATCTATGGCACGCTGGTCTCCACGGCCGTCGCATTGCTGCTGGCCCTTCCGGTCAGCCTGGCCATCGCCCTTTTCCTGACCAGTTATGCGCCACCGTGGCTGGCCCGCATCGTGGGGACCTGCGTGGAGCTGCTGGCGGCCATCCCCAGCATCATCTACGGCATGTGGGGGCTGTTCGTGTTCGCCCCATACATGCAGAAGACGCTGCAGCCGTGGCTCGCCAGGTTGCCGGGCCCCCTGTTCTCGGGGGCGCCCCTGGGCGTGGGCATGCTCACGGCCGGTATCATCCTGGCGCTGATGATCCTGCCGTTTCTGACGGCGGTCATGCGCGACGTGTTCGCGATGACACCGCCGGTGTTGATGGAGAGCGCCGCAGGGATGGGTTCGACATCCTGGGAGGTCACGCGCCACATCTCGATCCCCCACGGCATGCGCGGACTCGTGGGCGCCACGTTCCTGGGACTGGGCCGCGCCATCGGCGAGACCATGGCGGTGACCTTCGTCATAGGCAACAGCCACCGCATCGCCGGCAGCCTCTTCGCCCCCGGAAACACCATCGCCTCCACGCTGGCCAACGAGTTCAACGAGGCGGACTCCCCCCTGCTGGAATCGGCCCTGATTGAGCTGGGGCTGATCCTGTTCGCGATCACGCTGATCATCCAGGTTCTAGCCCAGTTGTGGTTGCGCTCCCTGCAGAAACACCAGGCACGGTAGGCTGACATGGCCGAACTAAGACTCCCCCACCGCTCCCCCGGCGCCCGCAAGGCGATGGACGTGTTCATCAGGTTTTTCTCCGTCACGTCTGCGACCATCGGAATCTTCTTCCTGTGCTGGATCCTTTGGGTCGTCCTGAAAAGGGGGCACTCGGTGCTGTCGCTTTCCTTCTTCACCTCGGCGCCGCCGTCCCCGGGGGAAGGCACCGGCGGCATCTACTACGCCCTGGTCGGCACCCTCAAGATGACAGGTTTGGCCTGCCTGATGGGCGTCCCCCTGGGGCTGCTCACCGGCGTCCACCTTGCCGAGTTCGGACGCCACTCCTGGTTCGCTGCGGCGGTGCGCTTCTGCGTGAACCTGCTCATGGGCATCCCGTCGATCCTGGTCGGCCTGTTCGCCTACACCGTGATCGTGCTGTCCGTTCCGAAACACTACAGCGGATACGCCGGCGCCTTCGCCCTGGCGATCATCATGCTGCCCACCGTGGCACGCACCACCGAGGACATGCTGTTGCTGGTGCCCGACACGCTGCGCGAGAGCACTCTGGCCCTGGGCATCCCACGCTGGCGCATGATCACGGGCATCCTTTTCCGGGCGGCCAGGAAGGGCCTGCTCACCGGCGTTCTGCTGTCGATCTCACGCGTCTCCGGCGAGACCGCCCCCCTGCTGTTCACGGCCCTGAACAACAATTACTATCCAAAAAACCTCGGCCGACCGACTGCCAACCTGACTGTCACCATCTACAACTACGCCATGAGCCCGTACGAAAACTGGCAGCGCGTGGCCTGGGGTGCATCGCTCGTGATCATGGCCTTTTTGCTGGGCATCACGGTCCTGCTCCGCACGCTGCTTCGGGAAAGGAGCCATCGATGAACCAGACCATTGAATCTATCCCGCACACCACCGTCTCCGAAACCGTCATCGATGACCCGATCCTGTCCGCACAGGACCTTTGCTTCTGGTACGGAAACAGCCAGGCGCTGTTTGAAAACAACCTGGACATCGCCCCCCGGAAGATCACCGCCATCATAGGCCCCTCGGGCTGTGGCAAGAGCACGCACATCCGCGTGTACAACCGGATCTTTGAGCAGTACCGGGGACAGCGCGCTTCTGGCCGGGTGCTCATGGACGGGCTGGATCTGCTCGCGCCGGACACCGACATCATCACGCTGCGGCGCCGCATCGGCATGATCTTTCAGAAACCCACACCGTTTCCCATGAGCATCTTCGAGAACGTCGCCTACGGCGTCCGACTCCACTTCTCGTTCACCAAAAGGGAGCTGGAACAGAAGGTCGAAGAAAGCCTGCGCGCTGCCGCGCTGTGGAGCGAGGTCAAAGACCTGCTGCATCGTCCTGGCACGGCCCTCTCCGGCGGACAGCAGCAACGGCTGTGCATCGCGAGGGCGCTGGCGATGTCTCCCGAGATCCTGCTCATGGACGAGCCCACCTCGGCGATCGATCCGGTGGCGACCGCCCGCATCGAGGAGTTGATGCTGGAACTGAAGCAGCGTCTGACCATCGTGATCGTGACGCACAACATGCAGCAGGCCGCCCGCATCAGTGACTACACAGCGTTCTTCTATCAGGGCAGGATCATCGAGTTCGGGCCCACCGCCAGGCTCTTCACGAAACCGACACACCCGCAGACAGAGGAATACATCACCGGTCGCTTCGGCTGACCGCCTGGGGGAATGCCATGATGCATCGTCACTTCAACCACGAGATTGAACTGCTCAAGCAGCGCATCCTGAAACTGGGAACCATGGTCGAGGACGCCTTCATGACGGCCCTGGCCTCCATCCGGGAACACCGGAAGGATCTGGCCGAGTCGGTCATCGCCGGGGACCGCCACATCGACCAGGCGGAGCTGGACCTGGAGGAGGAGTGCCTCAAGCTGCTGGCCCTGTATCAGCCGGTTGCCGGGGATCTGCGACTGGTCATCGCGGTGCTCAAGATCAACAACGACCTCGAGCGCATCGGCGACCTGGCGGTCAACATCGCCGAGCGGGCTGTGTTCCTGGCATCGGCCCCGCTGCAGGCGTTTCCATTCGACTTCTCGCGGATGTCGGAGGTGGCCGCGCAGATGCTTCGGCAGAGCCTCGACGCCCTCGCTTCGGGGCAGATCGGACCCGCCCGCCAGGTGTGTCTCATGGACGACGAGGTCGACGGGATCAACCGGGACATGTACGAGCAGGTGAAGAACGCCATCCGGGAGCATCCGGATCGGGTGGAGAGCCTGATCCAGGTGCTGGGGGTTTCCCGGGCGCTGGAGCGCATCGCCGACCACGCCACGGACATCGCCGAGGATGTCGTGTACATGTCCTCTGGGGAGATCATCCGGCACGCCTACTCGCTGGCTGCGGCGACCCGGGCGGAAACTACCGGAAAGCATTGACATCTTCAGTGGGCCGAAGACCACGCCGTCTCCTTGAGACGGTACCCGATCCCGCGAACCGTCTCGATGCTCTCCCCGAGTCGGCCGAGCTTGCGCCGCAGTCCAACGACATGCACGTCCACGGATCGATCCGTCACCGGATAGTCGTCTCCCTTGAGCCTTGCGATGATCTGATTGCGCGTGAACACCCACCCCGGATGCATGGCCAGGAGGTGCAACAGATCGAACTCCGTGACCGTCAGCGCCAGCGGCTCGCCATCGAGGATCACCAGGTGCCTCTGCATCTCCATCCGCAGTCCGTCATATTCCAGCAAATCCTTTGAGACCGGCTGTGCCTCGACGCACACCCGTCTGAAGAGCGCCCGCACCCGGGCCACCAGCACCTTCGGAAAAAATGGCTTGGTCAGGTAATCATCGGCCCCAATCTCCAGGCCCACGACGATGTCGGTCTCGTCGCTCCTGGCCGTCAGCATCAGCACCGGAATCGACGAGGTGGCCTCCAGCGCCTTCATGCGACGGCACACCTCCAGGCCGCCGATCCCGGGCATCATCAGATCCAGGATGACCAGATCGATCCGATGGCTGCGCAGCACCTGCATGGCTTCCTCGCCTGAGCACGCCGGAAACACGCAATACCCCTCCTTGCGCATGTGCAGCTCCACCAGTTCCAGGATGGACTCCTCGTCATCAACGGCCAGTACGTTCTTTACGGTCATGGGCACCTCCGGAGAGGTTATGGCCCATCTTCTTGAGAACACCGGTTGGAAATCGTGAGAATTTCGTGAGCGCCGACCGACACTTCTTTTCGTCGGCCCGGGAGGAGACTCGCCAAGGGTCCTACCGCGGCAGTACGCTGCGGTGGTCGTCCAGGGCCTGGCGCACGCGGGCGGCCAGCTCCAGCGGGGTAAAGGGCTTGTGCAGGAAGTGCACACCCTCGTCGAGGAGGCCGTGCTGGGCGATGATGTTGGCGGTGTAGCCCGACATGAACAGGAACTTGATGCCGGTGAACCGTTCGCGGAGGCGGTGGGCCAGCTCCTTGCCGTTCATCCCGGGCATGACCACGTCGGTCATCAGCAGGTCGATGGCCCCCAGGGTCGGCACGGCCTCCAGCGCCTCGGCGGGCCCCGGAAAGGCGAGCACGTTGTACCCGAGCCGCTCGAGCATGCGGCGAACGACCCGCAGCAGGGGCTCCTCGTCCTCGACCATCAGGATCGTCTCGGCACCACCGACGGCCTTCATCTCCATCGTGATGTGCCTCTTCGGGACCTCGGCGGCCACACTGGGGAGCCAGATCTCCATGGTGGTGCCGGCCCCGGGCGTGCTGCGGACCCGGATCCTGCCCTGGTTCTGCTGGACGATGCCGTGGACGGTGGAGAGCCCCAGGCCGGTGCCCTTGCCCATGGCCTTGGTGGTGAAGAACGGCTCGAACAGGCGTGACACGGTCGTCGCGTCCATGCCGCAGCCCGAGTCGGCCACCGTAAGCACGGCGTAATCCCCGGGGTTCACGTCCGCGTGGAACTCGAAGGTGCCGTCCTCCCGGGCGGTCGCGTCGACATGTCGCCTGGAGGTCGAGATCACCACGCGACCGACGTCGTCGATGGCGTCGCGGGCGTTCACGCACAGGTTGGTGAGGATCTGGTCGAGCTGGGAGGGATCGATCTTCACCGATCCTGCTTCGGACCCGGGCTGCCACACCAGGTCGACATCCTCGCCGATGAGCCGGCGCAGCATCTTCAGCATCCCGGACACGGTGTCATTGAGCACAAGCACCTGGGGGGAGACGGTCTGTCTGCGGGCGAACGCCAGCAGCTGGCGCGTGAGCTCCACAGAGTGCTGGGCGGCCTTGCGGATCTCACCCAGCTCGGTCGCCGGAGGGCGGCCCGGCTCGATATGCTCCAGCGCGAAGTCGGTGTTGGCCAGGATGATGCTCAGCATGTTGTTGAAGTCGTGGGCCACGC
>JAHITJ010000058.1 GCA_018817795.1 Myxococcota bacterium
CCAGCCCCCGCCACGGCTTCCTGCTGCGGCTGCCCTCCAAGTTCGAGGTCGAGTCCAAGGCCCTCGACGGGGACACCACGCTGTATGTGCTGACGGCTCCCGGTGGAAAGAAGAACCTGTTCCTGCTGCTGGTCTCCGCAAAGCCCGTCATCGCGGTCAACGAGCTGCTCGAGCTGCCCGCCGGGACCCGCTGGACCACCGGCCCGGACGGGACCGGAACCGCCGAGATCCAGGGCAACGCCTGGGTCCGCCGCGACGAGAAGATCTTCGGTCAGACGCACGTCTGGCTCGCATCGGGCAGCATGCGCTCCCGGATCCAGGACCTCCCCGCCATGATGGAATCATTTTCGATGGTCGATCCGTGCCCGGCGACCGAAGCCCCGCAGCCAGTGGAACCTTGAGCGGCGGGGAAGCGGCGCCTCCACCACCTTTTCCTCCTGCACCGCAGAGGGCACCACGTAGATGTCCTCGGCGACGTCCTGCTCCAGCGCCAGCAGGGAGCGTTCCAGCCGGATCGTGAACACCGGCCGGGTCTGCTCGACGGTCAGGGTCGCGCCGGGCACGACGCCGAAGGCGATCAGGCGCTGCAGGCGGTCCGGGCGGCGTGGCTGGATGTACCTCACCTGGACCTGCTGACCCTTCTCGCACCAGGTGAGCTTGTGCATCACGCTCTGCGCGTTCTTGGAGTCGGCCTCGCAGCAGGGACCGGGCGGTATCGGCTGTCCGTCGGGGCAGTGGGTGGGATGACCCAGCAGGGTGCAGATGCCGTCGACGAGCTCGGGCTGCAGCGTGTGCTCGACCTGGCAGGTGATCCGCTCGCGATCCTCGTGAGAGTTCATCCCCAGCGCAAAGAACAGCAGCACGTCGGCCAGGCGGTGACGCCGGATCACGGCGCGCGCCAGCTCCAGCCCCTCCTGCGTGAAGCGGACGCGTCCGGCTTCGAACTGGACCAGCCCTTCGGTCTCGGCCTGCTCGAGGACCTCCTGCGGCACGGCGCGGTCGGCATGGAAGCGGGGCAGCAGGTCCACCTCGTCGACGCCGCGTTCATGGGCCATCCAGACGGCCTCGCAGAACTCCTCGATGGCTTCGCTGCGCGGAAAGATCACCATTGCACACCCAGTAGACGTAGTCCGAAGTTCACGGCACCCCCCACCAGCGTCGTGTATATCAGAACCACCCCGATGATGGAAAGGGCCACGCGCGTGCCGCGCTCCTTGAACAGCATGAAGGTGGCGTTCACGCATGGCATCAGGAAGGTCATGATCAGCAGCGTGATCAGCAGCTGGTTTCCGGTGAAGCCGGCCTTCAGCCGCGCCAGCTCCGCGACGCCGTTCTCCCTCCGGATGAAGGTCTTCATGAAGACCTGCACCGACTCTGCGGGGAGGCCCCAGAACCGGGTCACCACGGGGGCGCTGATGTCCTCGAGCCAGGCGATCGCGCCGGCCTCGTTGAGCAGAAACAGGAGGAAGCTGGCCAGCAGGAACAGGGGCACGGCCTCCTTCATGAACTGCATGGTGCGCATCCAGGCGCTCTTGAGCACCCATCGGGGATCCGGCAGCGTGATCGGCGGGATCTCCATGATCAATTCGGACTGATGTCCGGAGACCAGTTTGTTGGCCAGCCATCCGCCCAGGAAGATCTGGGAGAGGAGGATGCCGAACAGCAGCAGCGTGGCGGCGAACGGAAGCTGGCCGAGGATGATGAACATCGTGCTCAGCAGCGGCGCGCAGGGAAGGCCCAGGACCAGCAGGAAGGATGCGATGATCTTCTCCTTGCGGGAGTCCAGCATGCGGGTGGTCATGAGGGCCATCGTGACGCAGGAGAAGCCCATCACCAGGGGCATGACGCCCTTGCCGTTGAGCCCCAGCGGACGCATCAGGCGGTCCAGCAGGACCGACAGCCGGGGGAAGTAGCCGGAGGTCTCCAGGAAGCCGATGAAGATGTAGTAGGTGAGCAGCACCGGGAACACGATCCCCAGCACCAGGAAGAGCCCGGTGGGCACCAGGCCGAAGTCGGGGTCCAGGATGGCCTTGTGCATGAAGTCGCTGGGGAACAGGTGTGTGAACCACAGGAAGAAGGGCTCGAGCACGGGAGTGAACAGGTAGTCCTGCATCCACTCCACGAGCGTCTGGGCCCCGAAGATGCCCACGAAGAGGTACATCACCGCGAGCAGGCCAAGCACCACGGGGACGCCGGTGATCGGGCGCTGCATCCAGAACCCGACGCGCTCGCCCCAGTTGGGGCGTCGGCCCTGGGGACGGGGGATCTTCCAGCGGCCCAGTTGGCGGAAGGCGAGGGTGAAGGTCAGGTCCGTCAGGTACAGATCGTTGCGCAGGAAGGGGTTGTTGCGGGCCAGGTCCCGGGCCGCCTCGCGCACCTTCAGGGCAGCCTCCGGCGTCAGGCCGTCGGGTTTGGCGTCGGGCAGGCACAGCCTCAGGAGGCCGGCCTGGGTGAGCCCCGTCGAGCCGAGCTCTTCACCCCGGATCCGCTCGATCTTGGGAACGGAGATCTGCAGGGGAGGGACCACTGGTTCGCCCGAGAGCGCCTCGAGGAGCCGGGCCTCGTCGGTCGTGCCTTCGGCGGCCATGCACACCACCGGACAGCCCAGATCTTGCTGCATCGCTGCCTCGTCGAGGGTGTGCTCCGGATCCAGTTCAAGCCCGACCACGGCCATGACCATCGGCGTCTCCAGCAGCGTCAACTGATGGAACAGCGCGATGGAACGGTGGAGATTGCGGGCGTCGGCCACGAACAGGATCCGGTCCGGGCGGCCAACAAAGAGCAGGTTGCGAACTTCCTTCTCCGGTTCGAAGTCGGAGAGCAGCGAGGTCAGGGCGGGTGTGTCCAGGTAACGGACGGTCCGGCCGTCGGGGAAGGTGCCGTCAACCTCGGTCATCTCCATCGTCGACTGGAACTGATCGGGCATGGAGATCCGGCAGATCCGATACAACAGGCGGGTTTTTCCAGCGCCTTTGAGCCCGATCAGGGCGATCTGTGGAGTGATGGACGACACTTCAGGAACCTCCGTTAGAGGCTTCTAACAACAGTTGGGCAGGTTGGCAAGTGAAAAAACGCACAAATAGGGACACAATCGTCCGAAATGGCAATGCAAGTGGAATTTTCAGAAGGATGGGAAACCGGGGGGGGGCAGACAGCGGACCAGGATCGGTTCTTGCCGACGCCAGGAATCCAGGATGCCGGAAAAGTTGACTTGGATACTGCCCAGTTGTCTTCAAGACGCCTAGCGATTTGCCTTGCGAGACGCCTAGCGACTTGCCTTGCGAGACGCCTAGCGACTTGCCTTGCGAGACGCCTAGCGACTTGCCTAGCGAGACGCCTAGCGACTTGTCTTGCGAGACGCCTAGCGCTTGGAGAACTGGAAGCGCTTACGGGCGCCGGGCTGGCCGTACTTCTTGCGTTCGACCTCGCGGGCATCACGACGAACGTAGCCGGCCCGCTTCAACTGGGTGCGAAGCTCGGGGTTCAGTTGCATCAGGGCGCGGGTCACGCCATGGCGCATCGCCTCGGCCTGGCCGGAGAGGCCACCGCCGTGCACACGCACCATGATGTCGAGCTTGAAGGTCATGCCGACGAGCTCAAGGGCCTGAAGGGAGACCATGCGGGCCGTCTCACGATCAAAATATTGAGCGTGTTCGCGCCGGTTGACCATGATCTTGCCTTCACCGGGCTTGATCCACACGCGAGCCACAGCCGTTTTGCGACGTCCAGTACCGAAGAATGTTTCTTTCATTTCCATGGTTAACGCATCTCCGAAAGGTTGATCTTCTGCGGCTGCTGCGCCTCGTGTTCGTGGGTGGGACCCGTGAAGATCTTCAGTTTCTTGATCAGTTGGCGACCCAGGATGTTCTTGGGCAGCATGCCGGCGACGGCCTTCTGGATCAGCCAGTCGGGATGACGCTGCAGCGCTTCCTCGGCGGTCAGGTTCTTGATGCCGCCGAAGTACCCGGTGTGCCAGTAGTAGCGCTTCTGCTGCATCTTCTTGCCGGTCAATCTCACCTTTTCGGCGTTGATGACGACCACGAAGTCACCTGTGTCGATATGAGGAGTGAACTGGGGCTTGTGCTTCCCGCGGAGGATCGATGCGATCTTGCTGGCAGCGCGGCCGAGGACTTCGTTCTCGAGATCCACGAGCAGCCACTTGCGTTCCACTTCACCGGTCTTTGCGCTATAAGTTTTTTCCATGATTCCTTCTCACAATTCCTGCAAAAGCATGACTCGAAGCGCCGGAACCGCAGCGGTCCGGTGTTTCAGAGTCGGGATAATTAGAAGAAAAGACGGGTCTTGTCAAGTGATGAATGCAAGGATCCCCTTCGAACCGTACATTTTCCTTCAAAACGGGCAAATTTAACTCCGATGATCACCGTTGTCGGACGGTGCGTGCCAAAATGGGCTTCAGAAAAGTCTCGGGATCAGATCTCCGGATTTGACAGCGCCGTAAACCTGGGATAATGTAGGCTTAGGTGAGGCAAGCCCTCACAGGAGGCTACAATGGTACCAGTATTCGGCAACATCCTGATCATGGCAGTCACCCTCGGGCTCGTCTATGCGACCATCAATCTGAAAAAGGCGAACTGAATTCCTGCGACCATTGACGATACCCTCGCCACCCGGTACAACTGCGGGGGCGGGGACGGCGATGCTCCAGAAAAAGAATGATCATTTCATCACAGAATGCAGACTTTTCAGTTTTTCCGGCTGCTGTGAGCACTGCGCGCATTTTGACGGCGGGCCCAGGACGTGCTCGTTCTTCTGGCCCAACGAGGCCCACCGGCTCGACTGCGTCGCTGACGCGGCGGTGGCGGAACTCTCGTTCTGCAAGGACTTCGAACTGAACTGAAGAACCCCGGTGGAGTGGAAGGCATCATGCGAGATCTTTGCGTCGCTGGACTGGATCTGGGAGGCACCAACGTGCGCTGCGGACTGGTGCGTGCCGGTGACCGCCTGGTCTGTGAAGCCTCGCAGGTCCGAAGGCTCGGCACGCGCGATCTCGACGAGGTCCTGGCGATCGTGTGTGGGGAGATCCGCCGCCTGGACGCGATACCTGACGCGGTTGGCATCGCGGTCGCAGGCATGGTGGACGTGGATCACCGACGCGTGCTCCGTGCCCCCAACCTCGACTGGACCGATGTCCCGCTGTCGGACCGGCTCGAGGCGGAGCTGGGTGTCCCCGTGGCCGTGCTCAACGACGTCAATGCCATCACCTGGGGGGAGTATCTGGGGCTGGAGCTTCCCGGCACGGATCACCTGGCCGCCGTGTTCTTTGGAACCGGCGTCGGCGGCGGGCTCGTGATGAACCGGCGCCTGGTCGAGGGCGCCCGCGGTCTGGCCATGGAGATCGGGCATGTCGGCGTGGACGGCGATCCCGATGCACCGCTGTGCGGCTGCGGCCGGCGCGGGTGCCTGGAGTCGTACGTCGGCGGACAGAACTTCGCGGCCTGGATGCGAACGCTGACCCTGCCGTTTCCGGCGCCCTCTCACATGGGGGAGCTCGATGCGGCCGCCAGCGCAGGCGAGCCTGCCGCGCAAAGACTCATCTCGCGGCTGGCCGGGCACACCTCGGATGTGCTCTGCAGCCTGATCACGCTGCTGGATCCGGGACACCTGATGGTGGGCGGCACCGTGTGGACGGGCTGTCCCGCCTTCGCGCGCCAGGTGCGCGCCTCCGTCGACGATAACACCCGCGGTGCCGTGAGCTGGCTTTCCCCGCGCTACACCATCGAGGCCGGCATCCTGGGCGCCGCCGACTTCGCGCTCGAACGCATCCGTCGCCCTGACGGGAGTTCACAGTCATGAGCACCAATTGTGCGGGAAATTTGTTCTGGGCCGGCTTTCCGGGAAAGACCATCCCCGCCGCGCTTGCTGCGCGGCTTGAGTCGGGGGACCTGGGCGGAATCATTCTGTTTTCACGAAATTTTGGGAGCGAGGACGAGCTGGCGGCGCTGACCACCGAGCTGCATGGGCGCTGGCGCGGCGAGGGAAGCCTGCTGCTGGGCGTGGACCAGGAGGGCGGCCGCGTGGCACGGATCAAGACGATCCGCTGGCCGTCGGCAGGGCAACTGGCCGCGTTCGACGACGAGGTGTTCACCGGACAGATCGCCCGGCGCATGTCGCAGGAGCTGGCCCACTTCGGCTTCAACACCGACTTCGCGCCGGTGCTCGACGTGTTTACCAACCCACGCAACACCGTGATCGGCGATCGCGCGTACGGCACGGAGCCCGAGCGCGTGATCCGGCACGCGCGGGCCTTCATCCGCGCGCTGGCGACCGGCGGGATGCTCACCTGCGGCAAGCACTTCCCCGGCCACGGCGACACGCTGGCCGACTCCCACGAGACGTTGCCGACCTGCAGCCTGCGGGCCGACGAGTTCGAGAACGTCCACGAGCGTCCGTTCCGGGAGCTGGCCGGCCTGGTGGACTTCATCATGACCGCCCACGTGCTGGCCCCGGCGGTGGATCCCGACCGTCCCGCGACGCTGTCGCCGGTGTGGATCCAGCGCGCGCGTTCGCTGCCCTTTTCCGGGCTGCTGGTGTCCGATGATCTCGAGATGGGCGCGATGAAGGCGTATCTTGGAGAGCTGGCCACCGGGATCTTCCGTGCCGGGCTGGACATGGGCATGGTCTGCGCATCGCCGGACTTCCTCGAGGAGTGCATCGGCCGTGTCAACGCCGAAGGGGGTCAGGACGCCGGGTTTGCCGCCGGGATCGCCGCCCGGGTCGGGCGCGTGAACCAGCTGCGGCTGCGCGTGGCGCAGACGGTCCGGACGCCGGCGCCTCAACCCCGGCCCATGTGGATCGACAGCGTCAACAAGTTGATCGAGAAGTTGACGGTGTCACCGGAGCAGGATTGAACGCATGGAAAACACCACCCTCGGAAACCAGTACCAGATCGTCCGCAAGATCGCCACCGGCGGCATGGGGGAGCTCTTCGTCGCCAACCAGTTCGGCGAGTTCAACTACCAGCGCCAGGTGGTGATCAAGCGTCTCCATCCCGAGCTCGCGACCGACGCGCTGCACCGGGGCCTGTTCATCCAGGAGGCGGTGCTCTCCGGGCGCTTCAACCATCCGAACCTCGTGCACGTGCATGGCATCACCGAGGACTCCAACGGCCTGTACATGGTCATGGAGTACATCGTCGGCATGGATCTCATGGGGCTCGTGCGCGCGGCCATCGCGCGGCGCAGCTTCCTGCCGCTGGAGCACGCGCTGTGCATCATCGCCCAGATCGGCGAAGGCCTCGAGACGGTGCACTCCATCACCGATGCCCGCGGCCGACCGCTGAACC
>JAHITJ010000059.1 GCA_018817795.1 Myxococcota bacterium
GAGTTCGTAGACGGATATATACAATTGATTCATGAACTGCAGGACACCGCGGATGCGCGGATTTCCGGGTTCATTCGACCACCGGATTGAGTTCGAACAGGCCGCGCTGCGCAGCGTCAACCTTCTCCACCATCTTGTAGCGGTACATGTTCATCGCGAGGATGCCGGCCCCCAGGTTTTGGGGCACCTCAACGTCCTCGGTCAGGTCGTAGTCGACCATCAGCGTGCGTCCCTCCATCTCGGGAAACAGCGGGTCCTTGTCGCCGGCGCCGCCGACGTAGATGTAGCCGTGGTCGCGCATGAAGGCGAACGTGGGAAGCGCGGCGGTGTCGCTGCCGAGCTTGGCGCGCAGCACGTCGTAGCCGTCCCGTGCGATGCAGTTCACCGGCGTGCTGTCGTCCATGGTGATGCCGGCGCGGGTGAAGATCTCGGACATGCGTACCCCGCGGCGGGCCACGACCTCGAACTCCTCGAGGGACAGTTTGTTCACGCCGTCGAGATCCTCGACGGGAAGGCCGTTGAGGGACACCTCGACCGGGGTGCCGTCGGCGGTCTGGAAGGTCAGGACGTCGAATTCGCAGTCGGCGACGTCGCCGGTCATGAAGGTGTACGTGTGGTTGTTCACGTTGTTGGTGTTGTTGGTGTTGTTGTTCGTGGTCTTCTCGCCGTCGTCACAGGCAGGCAGGAACACGGCCAGGGTCAGGGTGAACAGGGAAATCAGCAGGTTCTTCATCGGGTGTCTCCTTCTCACGCAGGGTGAGAGAAAAAAATGGGCGGAGGCCGAACCATCCGGGAATCCGCGTAATGATTCAAATCATAGAGAGGCGCCAAGCGTCAGCCAGAGCTCGCGGCCCGGACGAGGCTCGAAGCTGCCCTCCTCGTAATGCACATCCAGCAGGTTGCGGCCCGACAGCATCAGCCATGCGTCCGGGCCGGCGCCGAGCTTCAGATCGTAGCGGATCCTCGCGTGGATCAGCCAGCGTCCCTCCGAGTCCGCGAAATGGTACTGGCCGTCGTCGAGATCGTAAAATTCCACTTGCTTGCGGGAGCGGTAGTCCACCTCCAGGCCACCGGAGAAGCCTGCCCGAAGATGCAGTCGCAGTCCGGTCGTGAGCTTGTGCGGCGTGCGGTTGACCAGTGGCCGGTCGTGTTCCAGATCCCGTGCGTACAGGTAGCGGTAGCGGAGAAAGGCCGCAAACGCCGGATCGGGTCGCCAGCCCAGCTCGCTCTCGGTGCCGGCCAGCGTCGCGTCGCCAAGGTTCTCGTAGACGTCACCCCAGCGATCGATCAGGCCATTGACGCGGTTGTAGAACAGCCGCGAGGAGGCCTTCAGCGTCGCGTGGAAAAGGCGTCTCGCTTCGAAGCCCGCCTCGGCCATGAGCGCCTTCTCCGGTTGCAGGTCGGGGTTCCCTCCGACGCGGTTGGAAAACAGTTCCTTGAAGACCGGGTAGCGAATCTTGTGGCCCAGACCCAGGGAGAACTTCCAGTCGCGGGCCAGGTGGTACTCGGCCAGCAGCCTGGCCTCGATTCCGGGCATGGGGCTCTCGTCGACGGCGTAGTCCGTGTCCCGGATCTGACGGGAGACCAACTGCATCACCGAACCGGAGATGCCCTGGACCAGGCGCCAGTCCCCCAGGCGGAGCATGTTCTCGGCTGAAAGGGTGGCGAGATGGTCCACCATTTCGGTGTAGGAATCCCAACCGGAGGTTTCGCCGGGATCGGGAACGGGCTTCTCGCTGGCCGAGTGGAACTGCAGCTGGTAGCGCAAGCCAAGTGTCAGTTTCTGTCGTTTCAGGAACGAAAAGCCTGCCTCCCCGAACCCGCCCAGGGAGTCGTTGACGTAGGCCGAGGACTGGAAGAAGGCGGCCGGATTCGTGGAGAGCCGGGTGTAGTTCAGGTCCTCCCAGTCATCGAGCTGGTCCTTGTGATGGTGCCAGAAGAAGACCACCTGGGCGCCGCGGGCTGTGCCGGAAGATCTCGGCTGCCAGCGACCGGAGAGTCCCAGGATGAACGAGTCATAGAAGGTCATGGTCCAGTAGCGCTTGAAGCCCGAGCGCGTGTGCACCGGAACCGAGCGCGGCGCCTGCATGAACGTGAACAGCCCGGTGATCGTCCATGCCGGCGTGAACTCGTAGCGCGTCACGGCGGTGACGGCGCGTTTTTCCTGGTCGCTGCCTTCGCGCAGCCCGCCATCCTCGTGGAAGCTAGCGTTTTCGCGGGTCTGGACGAGATCTCCCGAGACCACGTAGCCGTCCGACACGAGCCAGTCCGCGGCGCCCAGGAACGTCCATTTGCCGACAGAGGCGCAGCCCGAGACGGCGCCACGCCAGTCCAGCGGCCGGCCATGGTAGGGCTTGCCCGTGAGCACGAAGGCGTCCAGACGTGGAGTCGGACAGCCGCCGCCCAGCCGCAGTGTGAGCACGCCACCCTGTGTGTTGGTGCCGGCGGTCACGCTCACGATGCCACGCTCGAGCTCGACTGAAGAAAACAGGCCGACCGGGAACAGTGACAGGTCGATGAAGCCGCTGTAGCTCTCAAGAATCGGGATTCCCTCGATGGTCACCTGCGTGCTCTTCTCGTCGAAGCCGCCGAGCTGGAGAGTGGCACCGTCCTTGGGTCCGACATGGATTTCGGCACCCAACTCGGTCTCCAGTACCTCACCGATGTTCACCGCGCCGCGTTCGATCATCTCGCGCCGTGGGATGCGGGTGGTCGTGCCTGGAGGTTTGATCGTCGTGGAGCGGACGATGACCTCGTCCTCCTTGGGGTCGCCGGGATGGCCCTCCCCGGTCAGCGGGGCTGGAACCGGCGCCGGGACAGCCGGGGTCGCCCGGACCGGGCACACACCGAGGCCTCCGGCCAGCAGCCACAACGACAAGATCATGAGCCAGGTTGGGTTGACATCGAACCGCAAAGGATACACACTCCGTGGCCGGTCGCCATGGGCGCGAAGCAGCGCCGGTTGCCATGGGCGCGAAGCAGCGCCGGCGAAGACGGAAGCGATATTACTAAAATTTTATATCGAACTCAATCCATGTCCTATTCCAGCCCGCTTTTTTCCCGACTGATGAAGCTTGCCCTGGCCGCTGCCGCCGAGGTCCGCGTGGAGCGGGTCCGGTTTGGGTCACACACCACGGCGGTGGTCCTCTCCGACGGCCGGCTCGGTCTGGCGATGCACTTCGACCGCTCGCCCTCGGGTGAAGGGCGCGACCACGCCGAGGCGCTCATGGCAGGGCGGCCGGCCAGGGACATTGTCTCGATGCTGGGCAGTCCGGTCGCCCTCGAGAGTTCCGTGGCGGTGGCCTGCATCAACGCGCTGGAACCCGGCGGACCGGTGCGGTCCGCTGGACCGGTGCAGTCCGGCGGTTCGGTGCGGGACAGCCAATCGGGCCGGCCAGGGCACTTCCTGGACGTGATGGATCTGCGCCCTGACGACACCCTGGGGATGATCGGCAACTTCATCCCCCTGCTGGAACGCCTCCGACCGCGGGTCCGCCACCTGCTCGTCTTCGAGCAGATCGAGGAGGAGGTCGACGGAATCCTGCCGGCGAGCCTCGAACCCGACCTCCTGCCGACGTGCAGCGTCGTCGTGATCTCGGGTACCACCCTCGTGAACCATACGCTTGACGGTTTGCTCGACCTGTGTTCCGGCGCCCGAGAAGTGGTGCTCGCCGGTCCCTCGACGATCCTGTTTGCGGAGGCCTATCGTGGCACGCCGGTGACCTGGCTCGCAGGGTCCCGGGTGCACTCCCCCGAGGAGGTTCTGCCACGCATCGCAGCGGATTTTTCCTTCCATGACCTGCGTCCGTTCCTGCACAAGATCCTGATGCCCGTGGGCCGGTGAACCGCAGGGCAAGAACATTATGAGCAAGAAGTGATGAAGGGGTGACACTGACGGTGACGGTGGCCTGGTAACGGGCCGCGGTTCTGGCGAAGCCCCGGCGGCGGAGCTGTTCAGATCTTGGCGTGCCGGAAAACCTCCTGTGGAAAAGACATAAGGCCGCCAGGGCCGCCCTTGACCCGGCTGCTGAAGTGGTGTCGCGCGGGTTCATTCCCGCCGGGAACGGCCGGCGTTGACAACTTTTTTCTTGGGCGTATTGTTCGCTGCATGAAGAGTTTCGGAGGTGGTTCGGACCGGTCCGCATCCCTGTCCGGAATTCGGCGTCCTTTTCCGTCACCCAACGCAGGAGATGCATCCCATGTTCCCGAAAATCGCCACCTGTTCCGCCCTTGAAATCCTCGATTCCCGCGGCAACCCGACCGTTCGGGTGGAGATCCGGCTCGACAACGGCCTTTGTGCGACCGCCTGCGTCCCGTCGGGCGCCTCCACCGGCGAGCACGAGGCCGTGGAGCTGCGCGACGGCGATCCGAAGCGCTACCTGGGCAAGGGCACGCTGCAGGCCGTCAACCACGTCAACCGCATCATCGCCCCGGCCATCATCGGCATGGATCCCCGCGAACAGGCCGCTGTCGACGGCATGATGATCGCCCTCGACGGCACCTCGAACAAGGGCAAGCTCGGCGCCAACGCCATCCTCGGCGTCTCCATGGCCGTGACCGCTGCCGCCGCCAAAGCCGCGGGCCTGCCTCTGTACGCCTATCTGGGCGGCCCGGGCGCCCTGCGCCTGCCGGTCCCCATGATGAACATCATCAACGGTGGCAAGCACGCCGACAACTCTGTGGACTTCCAGGAGTTCATGGTCATGCCCGTGGGCCTGCCCAACTTCGCCGAGGCTCTGCGCTGCGGCGCCGAGGTGTTCCACAACCTGAAGAAGATCCTGTCGAAGAAGGGCTACGCCACCGCCGTGGGCGACGAGGGCGGATTTGCCCCCGACCTCAAGAGCAACGAGGAGGCCTGCGAGGTCATCATCGAGGCGATCCAGGCCGCCGGGTATGAGCCGGGCAAGGACGTCGCGATTGCCCTGGACCCGGCCGCCAGCTCGTTCTTCGAAAAGGGCCAGTACCACCTCGCCAAGTCCGGCCAAGGCGTCAAGGACACCATCGGGATGATTCAACTCTGGAATTCCTGGGTTGAAAAGTATCCCATCGTCTCGATCGAGGACGGCCTCGACGAGAACGACTGGACCGGCTTCAACGCCATGACCGCTGCCATGGGCGATCACCTCCAGATCGTCGGCGACGACCTGTTCGTCACCAACCCGGCGTTCGTGGCCCGGGGCATCCGCGAACAGGCCGCCAACGCGGTGCTGATCAAGCTCAACCAGATCGGCACGGTCTCCGAGACCATCGAGACCATCCACAAGTGCAAGCGCGCGGGATGGAACTACATCATCTCCCATCGCTCCGGCGAGACCGAGGACACCTTCATGGCTGACTTCGCCGTCGCCATGGGGGGATCCCAGATCAAGACCGGCTCGGCCTGCCGCTCCGAGCGCATCGCCAAGTACAACCGCCTGCTGGTCATCGAGCACGAGCTCGGCGGCGCCGCGATCTTCGAGAACCCCTTCCGCAAGTAGCAAAGGAAGCCCGACCGATGAAATGGATGATCCTCGCCGTCGCAGGCGCCCTGGGCACCCTGGCCCGCGTGGGCATGTCCACCGTGGTGCAGAAGTCCGTCGTCTCCACCTTTCCCTGGGGCGTCACGGCGGTGAACCTGGCCGGCAGCCTCCTGTTCGGGATCCTCTTCGCGCTGGTCAGCCTGCGGTTCCTGAACCATCCACAGGCCCAGGCGTTCTTCCTGGTCGGCTTTCTGGGTGCCTTCACGACGTTCTCCACGCTGATGTTCGAGACGGTACGCCTGATGCAGACCGGACAGATGCTGACCGCCCTGGGGCTGCTTTTAATGCAGAACATCCTAGGGCTTCTCCTTTTCTGGCTGGGCCTGCAGTCCGTCGCCCTGCTGAACGGAAAAGTTTTCCAATAAGGTGGAAAACTTTTCCACTTTTTGAAAAAAGCGACATTTCAACCTTCCGCTCTGTCGCATTTCCCTTGAATTATATGACGTAAATACTTTGGCTTTTCAGGTTCAACCGGTCCCATTCTTGCTGTTTCCAACCGTACTGGGAGGAAACCCGTATGCACAGCCGTCCCCGTTCCACCCGCCGCGCCGCCAGTCAGGCCGGCTTTACCATGGTCGCCGTCTTTCTCATCATGATTGCCATGATCGGGGCGGCCGTATCGATCCTGCTCAACACCCGGGCCAACATCCGCTCTTCGGGCCAGTCCCGCGAGAAGATCGTGGCACGTTACGTGGCCGAAGCCGGCCTGGCGCGCGCCAAGTCGCTGGCCACCTCACGCTGGAGCAGCCTCAACCGGTGGGGCGACCTGCTTGCCGCGCCCCCGGCCGAGGTGGGTGTCTATCACGACTTCAACTTCGGCGGCGTCGACGGCCTTCCCATGGTCCGCGCCCGCTACAGTTTCAACTTCGTCGACAACCAGGGTGACCCCGACGACCTTCCGCTGACCGACCTCGACGGACACATGACCATCATGGTGCGCGGCGAGCTGCTCGACCCGGTGGCCGCCACGCCTATCATTTTGGCCATCACGCTGCTGGAGATCGAAGTGTACAAGGAGGACGTCGCGGTCAGTTCGCAGGGATACACCGCCCAGGCCCACGGTGGAAGCTCCCAGGCGTCCTACAGCGGCATCGACGCCGGAACCGTCAACCTGAACACGAGCACCGCGTTCTGAGGAGCCCATCATGAAACATGCACTTTCCTTTATCCTCCTGCTGGCCCTGGTCGCTCCTGGAACCGCCGCTGCCAACAACGGACGCTATCAGCGCGGCAATGCCGTGTACAAGGAAAAGCTCACCGAGTGTGCCATGTGGTGGTACCGCCTCGGCGACATCACCAAATCCTCGGGAAAACGGATCAACACCGGTGATCTGGCCCTGGAGCTGGGACGTCTCGACGAGGCGCAGATCCGCCAGTGGCTGGCCGACCCGATGTCGATCGGACCCAGGGTGAACTGCATTCCGGGACCGTTCACCACCAATCGCCAGGTGATGGACCTGATTCATTATCTGCAGCGGCGTGCCACCAACCCGGTGGTCATCCCTGTGATCACCCACGAGCCGATGAAGCGCACCACCATCCGGCTGCTGCGCTCCCAGTCGATCCTCCGTGAGCGGATGCGCGTCCGTGAGGAGATCCGCCTCATGAACGGCACCAGCGAAGCCCCTGCAAAGCCCCGGACCACCACCCCCCCGCTCGATGTCCGCGGCCCCGTGCAAGGAGTGAGGTGAACCCATGAAAAAGACACTGCCGCTTCTTTTTTCTCTGCTCGTACTGACCCACGCCCCGGCGGCTTCGGCCTCGGCCCAGCCCGGGCGCCTGTTCCGCGCTGTGGTTCGCCAGGTGTTCTTCACCGCCAGCACGTACTGCACCAGCCTGCTGGATCGAACCACCTACGGGAGCGGCTTCGCCGCGAGCGACTTCTCCAGTTCGATGTCCATGACCGTCGACTCCGGCAAGCTCAAGCTCGTCACCGACGCCAAGGCGCTGGGCGACGTCAACCGCATCATCAACCGCACGCGCCAGACGCTCAAGGTGCTCTACGTCAAGGGTCTTGCCGAATCCAACAGCCTGGGCTGGTTCCTCTGGGACGATCGCGTCAAGAATTTCACCCTCCCCGACGGCGTGACCTGTTCGGTGCGCGCATGTGCCACCTCGACAGACTGCGACACAGGTGAGACCTGCGCCTTCTGCTCGGGCGTCAAGCGCTGCACCTATCCCCGTTACAAACTGCGTGACGACGGCTACGGGGTGGCTGGCGCCGGCAACGGCATCTACGACTGGCTGGAAAACATCTACACCAAGCCCGGCGGGTCCACGGACGTGTACACCGTGCCACAACTGCTCGCTCCGATGCCGTACTCCTGGAACGATCTCAACATCACCCGTGACGCCTGGATGTGCACCACCCGTTCCTGCTCCAACGACGGCAACTGCCTGGTCAACGAAAGATGCCAGTATGGGTGCGCTTCCTCCAAGCGTTGCACCTATCCCCGCTTCAGCAATTATAACGGCTGGACGTATGTCGACAAGCTCTGGGATTACGACTACCATTTGCTGAGCAACACTTCCACAACCCTGTTCTCCGACGGCGGCACCTATCCGCGCATCTCCAACCTGCTGGAAACCCTGATGGATACTGGCGGCGGCATGATTTTCAAGGTCACCGACGATGATGATGATCCGTCGACCGAGAAGACCGGACCAGCCCATACCTGGTATTATGACCGCTTCGGCTCCCTGTACGGGAAGTATATTTATTGGCAGTGGCCCAACTTTACCCTCACTCCGGAGGCCGACATCTCCGCAACCGACAACAACGGCGTGCCCGACTACGACACCAACGGTGACGGCTCGGTCAACGACCTCGACCGCACTGTCGACATCGGGACCTTCGACGCAGGAACCGAGCTGGTGTTCTTCCTGAATACATACTGGCGCAATTACAACGTTCGCTACGAGTCCGTGGCCATGAAGCAGCGCACCACCGGCGACAACAACACCCTGATGTACCTGGAAAATGCCCGTACGTTTTCCATGCCGTTCTTCAACAAGGGTCTGCTCAACCCGGACTATTGGGGCACCACCGACACAGCCACCCGTACGATCAACATCGGCTGTCCTTTCGACGTGCGCTATGGCGGCGGCACCCGGTGGGACATCCTGGTCTGCCAGGTGGGAACCGGCTTCCAGACCTGGCTATACAACACCTCGGCCTACTCTTCCGGAAGTTCCTATTCCGGCTGGCTCGACGTTCCCACTCTTACGCGCCTGAACAGCGCCGCGTACAACTTTCTGGCAATCCCGCATGAGACGGTCACCTTCGACATCATTCGAAACGGCTATCGCCAACACATGGCTCTGGGCGCGCCCTCCAACGATCCCACACGCTGGATCCTCGGTTTCACGTTGCTGTACGACGGCGGCGTCAGTCCCGGCTCCTCCCTGTGGCCGGACTGGATCCACAACTCGTTCAACCACCTCGTGTTCCTGGTGAACCGCCAAAACGGAGGCGAGGCGATCTCCAACGTGATGAGCAGCGAGATCCCGGCGTCCCAGCTGGCCAACACCACCATCACGAAGGTGAAAATCAAGAAGGACGACTACATCCCCATTCCGCCCTGCACGCCGTATCCCGACACGCGCATCGACTACTACATTTCAGTGTCCGAGCCCCCGGTCTGGGTGAAGGTCGAGTTCCCGCCGGGCTCCGACGAGACGACCATCGACCTGGCTTCCCTGGGCTATACCGGTGCCTACCTGCGCTGGAAGGTCGAGATCATCTCCAGCGACGAGAGCTGCCAGCCCGAGGTGCGTGACCTGGACATCGGCTACGAGGCGCTCAAGGGCGGCGAGTACTCCTTCTCCACCTCGCTGCCGCTGGCCAACGTCCTGTTCAAGGGCGTGCTCGAGACGCCCACCTCCGGATGGACCGTCACCGGCAACGACCTGCGCAACCGCGGCCACTTCAGCCTGTATGAGATGTACGCGCCCGAGACCCCGACGGTCACCTCGGTCACCGAGAAATGGGACGCCGGCACCATGCTGGCCGCGCGGGATCCTTCGTCCCGCGTGATCTACACCCATGCCGGCACCACGCGACTGTCGTTCACCAACGGCACCAACACCTGGCTGCTCAACGAGGTGCTGTCCCCGACGGACCGCGCGCTGCGCCACAACGGCCGCGCCGTGTACGATCTCAACGAGAACTTCGCCGCCGACGACAACGACGCGCGGCAGATCATCCAGTGGACGCGCGGACTCGAATACCCGCTGCGGTCGGTGTGGCCCGCCACCGTTCCCCGCCGCGCCTGGCCCCTGGGCGCGATCCACCGCTCCACGGCCGCGATCGTGACGCCTCCGGGCTACCCCAACTGGCTCAACCAGCCGGGCATCCCCGCCGCCGTGAAGAGCTCCTACACGGCCTGGATGAACGACCCGCTGCGCGCCGAACGCGCCACCATCGCCGTCGTCGGTGCCCAGGACGGCATGCTGCATGCGTTCGCCGCCGGCTCCTTCCGGCGCGGAGATGATCCCACCACCGGCGGCACCGAGCAGCGCGGGTACTTCGTCAAGTCCGGCACCACGCGCACCTACGGCAACGGCGCCGAGAGTTGGGCCTGGATCCCGCCCTCGCAACTGAACAACCTCAAGAACAACTACGTGCGGGATTACTACCCCGAGCAGAACCCGTGGGCCCAGGTCAACGGTTCGATCACCCTCGACGACATCCTCGTGGGCTCGGCCTGGAAGACGGCCGTCTTCTACACCCACGGCGTCGTGCATCCGTTCCTGTCCGCGCTGGACGTGACCACCACCACAGATCCGCAGATCCTGTGGGACCATGACTGGACCGACGCAGACTTCAACGGCACCTACCAGCCGCCGGCGCTGGCCTGGATGAATTCTTCCGGTTACAGCGGTCAGGGCAGGACCTGGGCGACGATCACCTCCTCGGGCATGAGCGACGCCTACGGCGACGTCTACCTCTACGTCATCGACGCGGACAACGGCAACACCCTGCCCAACGGCAAGATCAAGCTCAACACGGGCTCGGGCGCCCAGGCCAACCAGGCGCTGGGTGTGTGGGGAAGCCCCGTGGTGGTCGACTTCGACGAGGACGGGTACGCCGACCGCGTCTACGTGGCCGACACCAACGGCCGCATCTGGAAACATTACTTCAACGGCACCAACCTCAACCGCTGCATGCTGGCCAACGTCGGCCCCGAGCCGATCTTCGTGACACCGGCGATCAAGCTGGCCACGGACATGGGCACCGGACAGAAGGTCGTCACCCTGTACTTCGGCACCGGCGATCATCCGGAGCAGAACGACACGCCGGCACCTCCGTATCACTTCTACGGCTTCGTGGACCGGGACGCCGACGGCGCCTGCTCGACGGCCGAGATGATCTACAGCCTGGGCCTGTCCATCGACGAAAAGGTCTGGGCCGACGCTTTCATCTCCGGCGACGAGGTCTACGTCGGCACCTCCAAGGGCGACAAGGCCGACATCTGCGACGAGGACACGGGCAATCCGGGCCGCATCTACATTCTGTCGGTGGACGCCGACACCTCGGGCCTGCCAATCCAGATCACCCCGTCGGTGGCCGCTCCGGGCAACGTGGTGTCCGGCCTGCAGGTGTACGACGAGCACCTCTTCGTCAACAGCCTGGGAGGCACGACGAGCATCGTGGGCGACTCCAAATGGAACAACACCTCGGCCTCCTCGGCCTCCTCGACGGGAGTGGAAGATGTCTACTGGAAAGAAGAATAACCCCGCTGCCAAACGCCAGCACGGCATGACCCTGCTGGAGGTCATGATGGCCTTCACTGTTCTCCTGGTCGGCCTCCTCACGCTGTTCAAGGTCGCCACTGTCGCCTCCAGCTCCAACGTGCGGACCCGCCAGTTCCAGAACGCGCTGACCAAGGCGCAGGACGTGCTGGAGATCATGAAGGACGTGCCCACCCAGACGCTGGCCTGCCTCGCCGGCGGCACGGCCGCCTCGGGATGCTACACCTCGTGTGTCAACGCCGGCGCCGATCCGCAGACCTGCAGTGTCGCCCTGGGCACCGACGCGGCGTGGTACCAGGACACCCACGGCATGACCTTCATCCCCACCATCACGGCTGCCCCGGGCGCGTACACCTCCACCTACGAGGTGCAGGTGTTCATCACCTGGGTCGGCGACGAGAGGCCCCCGAAAACCCATAATGTCATTCTAAAAACAATGGTGTATCGGCCATGAAACACTCCCAATCCGGTTTCACCCTCATTGAAATGATCATTGCCGTGTCGATCTCGGCCATGGTGCTCGCCGGCGCCATGTCGGTCCAACTGGTCTTCCACCGCTCGACCAACGAGGAGGAGAGCATCGCCGACATGCAGGCGAACCTCGATGGCATCCGTTTCTATGTGCAGAAGAGCATGCGGCAGGTGGGTGCCGGACTGGGCGCCTCGGTCGCTTTCTACAACTGCCGGGGCAGCGTGGAGACGGTCAACACCTTGGGCATCCACAACAACAACTCCATTCCAGTGGTGCCCGACATCACCGAAGGCGGCACCGACACGGATCCGGACTGGATCGAGTACACGCTGGCCAGCAACCTCACGGTCACCTACATCGACGGCAGTTTCTCGAAATCCTGGGCCGACGTGAAGGACTCCACGGGCTTCTACAAAAAAAACGTCCTGGGCCTCACCATCAACGGCGTCACCTGCCTGATGCGCCTGACCAACACCGTGTCCAACGCCCACGGGGACCGGCTGCACTTCGCCCCCGCCCACGGCGGCCCCTTCTGCATGAACCAGGTCGTCGTGATGGAAGACGCCTGTGGCGTCACCAGCAACGGCAGCACCACGCCCTCCTCCCCGATCCCGATCATCAACCTCGGGGAGTTCCCGTTCCATGCCCTGCGGGTGGACAACACCACCTCCCCGGACTCCCCGATGCTCATGCACGGCGTGCGCATGATGCAGGACGACTCGTCGGACTACATCTGGACGCCGCTGGCCCTGGGCGTCGAGGACATGCAACTGGCCTTCCATGTCGACACCTCCGACCCACCCGACGATCGCGGCGACATCTGGGTCTCCTCCCGCGACACCCTGGCCACCGAGGTGGGTCGAATGCGCGCGCTGCGAATCTCGATCGTGATCCGCACCCCGACCCCCACCTCCCCCATCGCGACCGCACGTCCGGCCTTCGAGGACCGGCCCGTCGGTGACTTCGACCGCTACAAGCGCCGCACCATGCGGTTCGTTGCCAAGATTCCCAACCGTCCGTCCGCAGGAGGTACCATCTGATGCGCCCGCGAAAAGCCGCGTTCACCCTCATCGAACTGATGGTCGTGCTCGTGATCATGTCCATCCTGGCCTCCATCGCACTGATCAGCATCAACGCCCGGGCCAAGGAGGATGACATGCGCCAGACCGTGGTGCAGTTCATCTCGATGGTCAAGGAGAGCCGGCGCGTCGCGATCTCGCTTCGCCAGCGGGTGACCTTCGAGTTCACCCAGACCAGCTTCCGGTGGTGCGTGGTCGACTGCACCGTGGTCCCCTCCCCGCTGATGCCCCAGAGCCGCATCTTCAACGCTTCCCGTGTGAAGGTGCTCAAATACACGCGCGCCGCCGTGATCCGGAACATCCCGGCGGAAACCTTCACAGCCGTAGATGCCGGCGTGACCCACCGCTTCTACTTCGAGCCCGACGGCACGATGATCGGCTACACCGACGACACGATGCCGCGCGGCATCACCCTGTATTTCCAGCATGACCAGCGTGCGAGTCTTCAGTTGCGTGTTCCGATCCTGCCCCTGGTGGGCACCCCCACAATCATTCCTGCCTGGTAATCCGTTGAGTCAAAACTGATTTTGCGTTACGATGCAGCCCGGAGTGTTCATGCAGGCTGCTTTGATTGCGAAAAGTAAAAAGAATATCGTGATCCATCCGCGGCTGTTGTTCCAGTCCCTTCCCACTTTCGAACTCGACACCAGGATGGCCGCCTTCCCGAACTTTCTGCCGTTTCCCGAAAAGGAATACCACCAGTTGACGGTCATCATTGACTGGGACCACAAGCTGCCCTCGCGCAAACTGTTCGCGCGCGTGCTGGGCTTCCACACCCCCGACAGTTTCTCTCTGGCACAGCGTGAAATCCAGGCGCGCAGACTGGAAATCGCCCCCCACAACGAGTGGCCCGAGTTCGACGTCCACGACTTCGAGGACATCCCCGCCGACGAGAGTTACCTGCTGCACCTCAACCTCGAAGGCGAGGTTCGCAAGATCGAGTTCCTCTCGGCCTGGAAGCAGTCGTTCCAGGATCTGGAGAGGGAGCGGGTGATGCAGGTGCTCGAACGGGACTCGCAATACCAGGAAGTGCTCTCCACCCGCAAGCAGAGCTGCGGACCGGCCCGCATCGTGATGTGGGTGCCGCCGTGCGTCTCCAGCCAGATCAGTTGGACCATCGATGTCCGCGTGCTGACCTTCTGCGACGGCCCCTCCTTCTGGGGCCGCTTCTTTCTCGTGGACCCGCTCGAGGGCGTCGTCCGTCACTCAGGGAACTTCCACGTGAGGTCATAGGCCCATGCATCTGCTCTGGCTGCTAGTCACGCTCCTGAACACCCAGACCACCGAGATCACCCGCATCGAAAAGGCCGCCGCCGGAAAACCGGTGCGCATCCTGGTGCCCATGATCTCCTCCTATTCCAACGTCAACGCGGGCTGTGACATCCATGATGCACCCAACGGCAAGGTGCTGCTGCAGGTACCCCGCGGCCTGTCGGCTCATATCCTGGAGACGCGCCAGGGCTGGCTCCGGATCGCCGTGCTGAAACCCTTCGTGCTCGAGGGCTGGATTCCCCAGAAAAGCGCCGCATTCATCATCAACGCCAACACGCTGTTTTATGGATCGGCCACCGACGCCGAGGCGCGGGGGCTGGTCAACCAGGGCGTCATCGTGTTCCCCGGCAAAGTCTCCGGCGAGCTCACGGAGGTGACCGTCCACCATCAGACGCCCATCCGCGTCTGGGTGCCCACAGCCCGCATCGGCGTCAAGTTCGAGAACAACACCAATCCGAACTACCGCTACAACAGCCGCTGGAACCGCTACGTCTTCGAGTGCAGCCCCGGTCCCCTGTACGCCGGAAAGAACTCCAAGGTGGTCGTCGCCGAGCTGCTGGAAAAGGCCTACTTCAAGAAGGAGACCGAGGGCACCGACTGGATCGAGATCTCGGTCGTGTCCGACTACGACATGCGCTTCAAGGCCTGGGTGCCCGCCAAGCGCATGGGCACCCAGAGCCAGTACTATTACAACTACCAGTATTCGTTCCGCGTGGGACAACTGCTGACCGACTCCTGGTTCGTCGGCGGCTTCCAGTTCTCCCGCCCGGTCTCGGCCCAGCTTCGGCCCGACTCGTCGGCCTACATGATCCACCTGCGCGCCGGCACGCCCATCTCACACATCGCACGTGAACCCAACGGGCTCTTCGCGGTGAGCTTTGGGCGACGCAACTACTACTACCGTCCCACCCTCTCGACGCTGCTCGATGCCCTCGAAGGCGTCAACATGTCCCAATACTACGTATCCTCCTACGATCAGATGTGGATCATCAAGGCCTGGATGCCCCTGACGCTGATGGACGTCACCATCTCCGCGGTGCAGTAGGCAGAAGAAGAAAAGACCGCGGAAAAGACGGATGGGGAGCGGAGAAGAGCGGAGAGAACAGGCGCTGCCGCCTGCGGCGGCTCCCTCCCGCGTCGGAGTTCTGCATTCGGCGGTTTTCCCACCCCTACGCCGCCCAAAGGCGGCGTTGCGGAAATGATGCCCCGGGTTGTCGAGCTTGCGAGGCTACCCGGGGATCCAAGAGGAAAGACCTCTTTGTACCCGAATACCTAAAGCCCCCTACAGCGGGGGCATCAGCACCAGCGTGGTGACCGTGGTCGCCGGCAGCGTGATGATGCCGGCGTTGGTGCCCGAGAGCTGGAAGGTCTCCACTTCGGCCGGGGCGGGGGCATCGGGACCGAGCTGCCATGCGCGCCCGAAGGCGAACTGCTGATAATCCCGGGCCCGGATCGAGACGGTCACGGGCACGTCGCGCTTGTTGATCAGCACCAGGGTGGTCTCGTAGTCGATGCCCTCGCGCTTGGCGGCGTAGGCCGAGAACGTCTCCGTGTCGGAGACCTGCACGACGAGGCCGCGGCTGCCGAAGCGGGCGCCGTTTCCGTCGAAGTCCAGGAACATGTCGAAGGCCGCGTTGATATAGGCGTCGTCGGTCTCGCCGAGGTGCCACAGGTTGGCCGCGTGCACGCCCTGTCGGCCGTAGATGCCCAGCACGTCTGCCTGGGCGATGGCGCCGCAGATGTGGGCGCCGCCGCCGTAGTAGTACTCGGAGATGGAGAGCCCGGTCCCCGGGTAGTTCGCCGCGATGCGGCCGGCAAACCACGGCAGCAGCATGATCGGGCCGCCGAGGACGTCGTTGGTGATCCAGGAGTCCTCGACGTAGTCCGGATCCCAGAGGCTGCGGGGCGCCTGCATGCGGGCCGCGCAGATCGCGTCACCGTCGGAGTCCGAGGTGATGCGCTCACCACCGCCGCGGGCCTCGGGGTACCAGTGCACGTCGAGCACGTCGAGCAGCCGCGCACCGTGATCAATCTCAGCCTGTGCAAACACCTGCAGGAAGTAGTCGATGAAGTCGCCGTGAACGCCGGCGTCGGGGGCGCCCGAGAGCGATACGAAGCCGTAGTATCCATAGCCGGCGTAGCCGTAGATCTCGGCGGCCGGGGCCACCTGCCGCACCGCTGCGGCCAGCGCGACGCTTTTGGCGCCCACCTCGGCGTAGGTCGCCGCATCGGGATGAATCTCGCTGTGCGTGTCCGCCCACAGGTCAGGCTCGTTGTCCAGGGAGAACGCGATGCGGCCGGAAACGGCGGAGAACTCGCCGAGCAGCCAGTGTGCGAACTCGTCCTGGTACACGCAGTCGTCGTTCAGATCCGGCGGATAGGTGAACGCATCCGGCTTCCCGGGACAGGCATCCTTGAACCGATCCGATTCGGCGTCGGTGCCCGCACCTTCCGTGGGTCCGTCGAAGTCCGCGGCGACCCTGCCGGCCATGGCCAGGGTGACC
>JAHITJ010000006.1 GCA_018817795.1 Myxococcota bacterium
CATCTCGGGGACGTCACCTGTCCTGCGGTGATCTCAGATCTGGAGACGCTGGGCTTCTCGGTCATTCCCGTCAAGGGCAACAACGACCGTCTACTCAACACCCCCCATGTGGTCGTGCTGGAATCGGGGCCCTGGCGGATCGGGGTCACCCATGGCGGCGGCGGTGGCTATCTCGAGGTCTCGCGCCGCTCCCTTCGGCAGGTGCAGTCGTTTTGCGACGCACCGCTGCACGCGGTTCTGCATGGCCATTCGCACATCCCGATGCTGGCGGAAATTGATGGAATTATATTTTTTAACCCAGGATCCCTCGGCCATCCACGATCTTATCCTGGCATGATCACTCCCGAGGTGCCTTCTATCGGGATCATGGAAATCACGCCTGAAGCCCTCCGTTTTCGGCACATCTTCCTGGAAGATGGTGACCGTGGGTGAATCCGGCCCGGATTCTGATGATATTTGGGAAAATATACTTCCTCGATGAATCCGGCCCGGATTCTGATGATATTTGGGAAAATATACTTCCTCGATGAATCCGGCCCGGATTCTGATGATATTTGGGAAAATATACTTCCTCGATGAATCCGGCTTGCAACCTGACGTATGATGGCGTATAAAAACCCGGTCTTCAGTGAATCGTGTTTTTTCGCCCAAACAAGGCATCTGAAAGGAGTCATCATGAAGAAATTGTTCGTATCCGTTCTCGTCGCCGGCATGGCTTCAGTGACCGCATTATCGGGTTGCTATCTGGAAGCCCGTCCTGCTACCGTCGATTATTCTTATGGCGGCTGGACCCCCTATTATTACAATGGAAACCTTGTCTATTTTGATACTGTGGGGCGTCCGTATTATTATGGCGGCGGCAGTCTGATCTATGTTCCTTCGACCTGGTCGTATTACGGCACGGCCGTCAACGCGTATCGCCTCAACGGCTATCGCTATCGTGCCTGGCACAGCCGCTACCATCGGCCGACCTACTACCGCAGCCCGGTCCGTCGCGGCTACAGCCGCCCCGTCGGTCGCACCTACCGCTCGCGTCCGGCCTACCGCGCTCCGGTCCGTCGCGTCCGCTATCGCCGCTGATTTTTCCCCGATTTTTCTGACCTTTCCGGGAACCAAAACTTGTAAACCCCGGTTTTTGCTGCTATATGCAGGTAGGCCTCGTGAATGCTTCCCGGGGACGACTGGTGACGGTGATGTTACTCGACGAGATCAAATGCTCCTTCTGTCAGAAAAAACGTGCTGAGGTCCGCAAAATCATTACCGGGCCGAAGGTTCACATCTGTTATGACTGTGTCAACCTGTGTGCGGAGCTGCTGGAGCGGGAGGAGTTCGTATCGTCGGTCGCCTCCTACAAGCCCCAGGTCATCTTCGAGGAACTGAATCGTTTCGTCGTCGGCCAGGACATCGCAAAAAAATACCTGGCCGTGGCGGTATATAATCATTACAAGCGGCTGGATTCCCGCAAACGCGGCACCGCCGTGACCGGGAGCGTCGAGCTCACCAAGGGCAACATCCTTCTGCTGGGTCCCACCGGCACCGGAAAGACCCTGCTGGTGGAGACGCTGGCCAAGAAGCTCGACATCCCCCTGGCCATGGGCGATGCCACGACGCTCACCGAGGCAGGCTATGTAGGCGAGGACGTCGACTCCCTGCTGAAGAACCTGTACCGGGCCGCCGGAAACGACGTCGAGAAGGCCGCCCGCGGCATCATCGTGATCGACGAGATCGACAAGATCGCGCGCCGGGGCTCCGGCTCCACGTCTGGACGGGACGTCTCCGGCGAGGGCGTGCAGCAGGGCCTCCTGAAGATGCTCGAGGGCAAGATCATCAGCATTCAGCCCGACGCCGGCAAGGGGTCCCGTAACGCTAACCCCGTGCTGATTGATACCACCGACATCCTGTTCATCCTGTCAGGCGCCTTCCACGGCATCGAGGACATCGTCCAGAGGCGTGTCGGCACACGCGCCGTGGGCTTCGGGGTCAAGGACACGCGCCAGATCATCGAACGCAACCAACTGCGCACGCAGGTGCAGAACGCTGACTTCTACAAGTACGGCATGATTCCCGAGTTCATGGGCCGCGTGCCGATCATCGTGCCGTTCAACGACCTCACGGTCGACGATCTCACCTATATCCTGCACCAGCCCGTGAACGCGCTGACCCGCCAGTACCAGAAACTGCTGGCCTTCGATCAGGTCGAGCTCGTCTTCACCGCCGACGCATTGCGCGCGATCGCGACCAAGGCCCACAAGATGAAGATGGGAGCACGCGGACTGCGCACCGTGATCGAGGACATCATGCTCGATGTGATGTACGATCTGCCCTCCCTGGAGAACATCACCCGCTGCATCATCGACGAGGCGGTCGTGGTTGATCGCAAGCCCCCCCACCTAGAAACCGAGCCCCGCGCTGCCTCCGCCGGAAAATAACAACTGAAGAAAATGAACCGCGTGTTCCGCGGCAAAAACCTGGAATCTATTCGTGCTTCCAGCGGTGGTAGAGGACCATGCCGGTGACGAGCATCGCCAGGGAGACCGCCTGGGGAACGCTCAGAAAGATGGCCGTCTCCGTGCCCAACTCGCGGGCCCTGGCGAAGGCCTCGGAGTTCACAGAGAACAACTGGCCGCGCCCCGGGTCCCCGCGAAGTATCTCCAGGAAGAACCGGCCCAGTCCGTAGCCGGCCAGGTACACCGCAAAGATCAGGCCCGGCCGGGTCGCAGGGCGCGCCAGGCGCACGCCCAGCACGAACAAGCCAAGCAGCCACACGGCCTCGTACAGTTGGACCGGCACCAGCCCGGGCAGGGCGGTGTCGGTCGGCCACAGCCCGGCTGCGCGATAATGCAGTCCCACCGCCGATTCGTCGGTGAAGTTCAGCGTGCCAGGCCAGTGCGCGTGGGATTTTCCCCAGCAGCATCCGGCCATCACGCAGCCGATCCTGCCCCAGAAGTGTCCCAGAACGAGACCCAGCGCGCCCGCATCGAGGAAGTGCCTCAGCGGCAGACGTTTTCGCAGCAGATAGGTCGTCGCAGCGCCGGCGAGGAAGCCTCCCTGGAACGAAAGGCCGCCGTCCCAGACCGCCAGCACCCGCCAGGGATGGTCGCTGTAGCTCACCGGTCCGAAGAGGATATGGAACAGTCTGGTTCCCGCCAGGGACGCAAGGAAGATCCAGAGGATGTAGTCGGTGTGGCGCTCCACATCGAGCCCGCGCAGTTGCAGCACCCGCCTGAACACGAACAGGCCCGACCCGAAACCGATCAGGATGAGGAAACCGTAGGAGGGAAGACCAGGGATCAATTCGGGATGCATGGGCGGATTCAGACCGGGTTCTTGACAAGTTGGTGAGTTGATGTAGTATGGTGTATAGAGAGGTGTAACATGATGCGCAAAACTTCTTCCATCGGTCAGAATCACTGGGAACGTCGCGCCCGTGGACTGAGCCAGGAACTGGATCGGATGCTGTGGGAACGAATGCTGAAAAACCTGCCTGGGCCGACCCCGGCCAAAATTCCTGCAACTCCATCTTCCCCGGCCGGCACCTGACCGCCGCATTGTCCGATACAAATCTATCGGAGACCGCCAGGTTCCATTCCCTGCGGCAATGAACATCTCAGGTGCCCGATTTCACTGGTGCCAGTACCGCCCGAGCCAAATCCCGCAGCCTACTGTATCAAGGTTACTCACACCCGCAAAGGCCTAAGTTTCTCTTTGGAAGCCCCCCTTTTTCATGGTAGTGTTCCCCGATGAAAAGGAAGCCGGTTGCTATCCGGGAGAGATAAAACATGCTTGCCATTTACTGGTTCACTTTGGGTTTTGGAGGAATTTTCCTGCTGGTGACGGTCTTTTTTGGTGCCGACTCGGACACCGACGGCCACGACTTCGACGGCGGTGCCGACGTGGACAGCGGAGACGTGATCACCGGGGATGTCGGACAGTTGCACGGGGACCCTAACGGGCACATGGGGGACGCTTCCCATCCTCCGGTGTTGGATGTCTTCTTTTTCCTGCTGTCGCTGCGGTTCTGGGCCTTTTTCACCTCCTTTTTCGGCATGACCGGCGTCGGCGGGCATTACATCATCGGTGGCGGGATTTCCACTCTGGTGATGGCCGTTATCATGGGGTTGATCGCCGGCTTTTCAGCGAGCTATCTGTTCAAATACCTCAGCCGGGGCAACGTCAGTTCGGATTTCCAGTTGCGCGACGCCGTCGGGCAGCTCGCCGACGTCACGGTGCCGCTGGGGCCCGGAGATCCCGGCAAGGTGAAGTTGGTGATCAAGGGCCAGCTTCTGGAACTCAAAGCCATCTGCGAGGAGGCCGAGTGCGCGATGAACGCCAAGGTCACCATCGTCGGGCTCAGGGAGAACGCATTTATCGTGGCGCCGATTGCTGACGCCGGGGCAAAGACATCCAAGGAGGAGGAGAACAATGGCTAACATGCAACCGTTTTTCTGGGGGATAGGCGCCGGATTCGGAGTCTACATCTTTTTGAAAATCATCATCAATTATTTCTTTTACATCGGCAAGCCCAATGAAGTGCTGATCTTCTCCGGCCGGTCCCACCGGTATCCGGATGGTTCCGTACGCGGCTACCGGTATGTGATTGGCGGCTGGGCCTTCCGGTTTCCGATCATCGAGCGCGTGGACCGCATGGATCTGTCGGAGCTTCCCGTCAACGTCAGCGTCACCAACGCCTACTCCAAGGGCGGTATCGCCGTCAACGTCACGGCGATCGCCAACATCAAGATCTCGTCTGAGCCCATCGTGCTGGATGCGGCCATCGAGCACTTCCTGGGGCAGAACCGCGAGCAGATCGCCCACGTGGCCCGCGAGACGCTGGAGGGTCACCTGCGCGGCGTGCTCGCCACGATGACCCCCGAGCAGATCAACGAAGACCGGCTGAGCTTCTCCGAGCGCGTCGAGGCGGACGTCATTCCGGACTTCAACAAGCTCGGACTGCATCTGGACAACTTCAAGATGCAGAGCATCAGCGACAAGGAAGAATACCTCCTCGCGGTCGGTCGCAAGAAGATCGAGGAGATCAAGAAGTTGGCCGCCGTGGCCGAGTCCGACGCCAACAAGGTCGCCAAGAACATCGAAGAAGAAGCCAAGGGTGTGGCCAAAGCCACCAACGAGGAAGTTGACATGGTGGTGAAGACTGCAGCCAACGAGCTGGCAACCTTCGTCGCCAACATGCTCGCCCAGGTCACCTCCGAAGAGGAGCGCACCATCGTCGCGGCCGCCCAGTCCCGCGCCGAGGCCGAGCAGAAACTGCAGCAGATCCGTGCCGAACTGGAGTCCAAGCGCCGCGACGTCGAGGAGGTTCTGCCTGCCGAGACGCGCAAGCGCATGAACGAGATCCTGGCCGTTGGTGAAGCGGCTTACATGCAGAAGCGCGGTGAGGCGACCGCCCAGGTTCTCGCGCTCACGCACGAGGTCTGGAAGGAAGCCGGTCCCATCGCCAAGGACGTCTACATCCTGCAGCAGATCGAACTGATCATCGAGAAGGTCGTGGATGCGGTCAAGAACGTGGAAATGGGCGAGATCAACCTGCTCGACGCCGGGGATGCGTCCACGCTGCGGCATCATGTGCAGTCCTACCCTGCCATGGTCGGCGCAGTCCTGCAGGAACTGAAGTCAATCACAGGTATCGACGTGGCCGCCGTGCTGTCGCCTGATGCCAAGAGCGCTCCGCGCCTTCCGGCAGGGACCCGGATTTAACTTTCACCGCGATCATGGAGGATTCACCATGTTTACATTCATGACTGGAATTATCGCGATATTGATCGTGCTGGCCATTTTCATCATCAGGAACGTCATTCACATCTGCCCGCCCAACAAGGTACTGATCTTTTCCGGGCGTTACCGCAACATCGTCATCGATCATGGTGACCAGCAGGTTCGCAAGCGCGTCGGTTACCGCATCATCCGCGGCGGCCGCGGTTTCCGGTGGCCCCTGTTCGAGACCGTCGATTCCCTGGATCTGACGAACATCAACATTGAGGTCAAGGTCGAGGACGCCTACGCCAAGAACGCGATCCCGCTGTCGGTCGCGGGCATCGCGAACCTGAAGATCGCAGGTGACGAGCCGATCATCCGCAACTCGATCGAGCGCTTCCTGGGTCGTCCGCGTTCCGAGATCATCCGCATCGCCCAGGAGACCCTCGAGGGCAACCTGCGCGGCGTGCTCGCCACGATGACCCCTGAGGAGGTCAACGAGGATCGCATCCGCTTCATCAAGGAACTGCAGAACGAGGCGGACGAGGATCTGGCCAAGCTGGGTCTGGTGCTCGACACCCTGAAGATCCAGAACATCAGCGACAAGGTGCAGTACCTGGAGTCCATCGGACGCATCCGCAATGCCGACGTCCAGCGGGACGCCCGCGTCGCACAAGCCAAGAACTGGGCCGAAGCGACCGTGCGCGAAGCGATCAACCGCAAGGAAAAGGAGATCATGAAGATTCAGGTCGGTCGCCGCACGGCCGAGGCCGAGTTCGCCAAACGCCTGAAGGATGCCATCACCCGACGTGAGGCGGTCATCGCCGAGGAACGCGGAAAGGTCGCCGCTCAGGTCGCCAAGGCCGAGGCCGAACTGTTCATGCAGACGGCACGCAAGATCCAGGTGACGCATCAGTTGGAAGCGGACATGATCGCACCGGCCATCGCCCGCAGGGACTCCGACCTCGCCAACGCCGAGGGCGCCGTCGCCCAGCAGATCGAGGAAGGGCGCGCGCGCGCCGCCGCGCTTCGGGCCATCGTGCTGACCTGGAAGGCCTGCGGAGATTCCGGTCGCGACATCTTCATGCTGCAGAAGCTCGACGCGATCCTGCCCAAGACCCTCGAGGTGCTCACCAAGGCCCGTGTGGACCGCATCACCTACCTTGGCGCCGGGGACTCCGCAGGGGGCAGGAGCGCCCGCCTGGTCGAGGAGATCAAGGCCTCCGTGGGCGTCGATCTGTCGAAGATCGGCCGTCGCCTCGAAGGTCCCGCCCAGTAGTTTCAATTCCCTTCTGAAACAAGAAAAGGTCCGACAGGTCCGACAAGTCCGACCAGTCCGACCAGTCTGACCAGTCAATTAAATTGCACTAAGACCTTTTTAGGGCAAAAAAAAGGGCCACCGGCGAACCGATGGCCCTAACTCAACAATCAGAAATTACTCAGCAGCCGGGGCATCAGCCGGGGCATCGGCGGGGGCGTCAGCCGGGGCGTCGGCCGGGGCGTCAGCCGGCATGTCTTCGACCGGGGGCGTCGCGTTGTTGGCGGGAGCAGCCATGTCATCAGCCGGCGGCGTGTCCGGCGTGGTGTTGGCGTTGTCCTTCTTGCAGGCGGCGAAAGCGAACGCGAATACGGTCACAACGAGAATAGCAAACAGTTTTTTCATTTCAAAGTCTTCCTTTCTTGGTACGAAACCCAAATTCAAGTTAAACGGGCTCAGCTGAACACTGAATTATCGCAAAAAACCCGTCATGTCAATAAAAACGTCATAAAAAAACATCCAAGTCAAACACCCTTGGAATGGGCCATTTTCTATCCCTTCCACGGAAAATACGCAAGCACTTTTTTTCAACATTTTTTTTGCCGAAAAAGCGAAAAATCTCATGAATTTTTTCCGATTGCGGGTTAGAGAATGCCGGGAGTAACATTTCTTGTCCGTGCGTTTTCTTTCCACCTCCTGGTCTGGTCCCTACCGCTTCCGTTTCCGGGGTGCTCCCGGAGGGGGAATTGTGTCCGTGGAGACCTCGGGCCAACTCGAAATACCTCGTATTGATGAGGGATTTATGTGGGAAGGGAGCGCGCTGGAGGCAGGAAAAATCATCCCCGCCTGGAGTCCCGTCGCCACGGCATCGGGGGCCTTCGGAAAAGTGCTGCTGGCCGTACCTTACGACGTGCGTGTGATCGAACCGTTCAGCGCAAGCCGGCCGGCCCGGCTTGAGACGATGGGGGAAGGACGTCCCGCCCCCGAGAGCATGATTGCCCGCGATGTCTGGCTGCGTCATTTCACCTGGATGCGGATGCGAGATCCCGTTCGCGGTGGTCTCGTGCCCGCCAGCGTCGTTCCCGATCGCCTGTTTGTGCACCTGTTCGATCCCGAGCCGTTTTCGCTGCCAACGATCGACCCCTCGCCCGACGTGGCGTTGCCCGCGATCGAGGCGTGGCACCGAGCCATGGAGCGCCCCGTGCCGGTCACGCTCATCGTCTCGCGCGCCCAGGCTCCACTATGGAAGACAGTGGACGTACCCTACGACCTGGATCTCCTGGAGACAGACGAGATCTATCCTGCCCACCACCCGGGGTTTGCGTTGGCCCGGAAACTGTATCCCTACGGTTTTGGCCGGCTGCGGTATGCCTGGACCGGTCTGGAGACGCTGATCTCGTTTTCGGCCGCGCTGGCGCGCCTTCCCGAAGCCGCGACCATGCCCCTGCTGCTGGCGGGCTGCCGTCCAGACGGCATCGCGAAGGTGGCTCCATGGAGTCGGGTCGATCGCGACCGCCTCGGGGCGCCCGAGGGTTCCCTGCTGGTGCAGGGCGGCCTCCTCACAGGGAAGTCGGCCGGGGAGACGCCCATCGCCCATCCGCGGGATCGCGCGTGGACCTTCCTGACGGCCGATGATCGCCGTGAGTTCCTGTGGTTCATGAATCCCGGGTTCACGCGGGACTCTTCGTCTCCGCTGTTCGTGTCCCGCTATCTCCCGTGGGTGCGGCGTGAGCTGGGCGCCGGCCTGCGCGGTGAGCGGCGTTTCTGCATCGCATGCAACCGCTGCGAGACACACTGCCCGGCTGGACTCGATCCCCAGCATCTTTGGAAGTGCCTGAGGAAGGGCTTCATTGAGGAAGCGCAGTCCCATGGGCTGTCACGCTGCCTCGAGTGCGGCCTGTGCTCCTATGCCTGCCCGTCCAAGATCGAACTGGCGCAGGATTTCCGGATCGCGCGGGCGAAAGCCTCCCGCACCGTGAAGGGGGAGGGCCGATGAAGGACCACGAGCCGATGAAGGCTGTCGGGCCGATGAAAGCCGTCGGGCCAATGGCACGTATCGCGCGGTTCTTCGATCGCGTCGGCGATCGGGTGAAGAGGAGCCCGGCCGCGCCGCTGTATCCGCTGGTCGAGGCGGTGAACGCCGCGATGTTCTCCCCCGACGAGAACACGACGCAGGCCCCGTTCGTGCGCGACGCGCTGTCCACCAAGAGGTTCGTCATCCCGGTGGTCATGGCCCTGTTCCCGGTGCTGGCGCTGGCCACCTGGTTCTATGGTCTCAAGGTGCCCGTGATGCTCCTGGTGGCCTATGCCACGGGCGCGGTCGTCGAGAGCATCTTCGCGTGGACCCGCAACGAGCACATCCACGAGGGCTTTCTGGTGACGGGCATCCTCATGGTGATGATCTTCCCCGTCACGACCCCTCTGTGGGTGTTCGTGATCGCCACGGTGTTCGGCATCGTGTTCGGCAAGGAGGTGTTCGGCGGTGTCGGCCAGAACCCGGTGAACCCTGCGCTGGTGGGGCGCATGTTCGTCTTCCTGTCCTGGCCCGCCCTCGTGGCACCCTCGGCCTATCCGGAGCCGGTCTACCGCCTCACCACGTGGTTCTCGTCGGCCGCCGACGCGGTCACCAGCGCCACACCGCTGGCCATGCTCAAGCTCGGCGAGGTCCCGCCCGACGCCTCGATGGTGAACCTGCTGTGGCAGCTCAAGCCAGGCTGCATCGGCGAGATCTCGTCGCTGCTGCTGATTCTGGGGGGGCTGTATCTGGTGTTCGTGCGCGTGGTGAACTTCCGCATTCCCCTGGGCATGATCGCCGGATCGGTCGCAGGTGCGGCGCTGGTGGCGGTCTTCCGCCCCATGCCCGACCTGATGACGCAGTGGCTGTCGGGCGGCTTCCTGTTGGGCATGTTCTTCATGGCCACCGATCCGGTGACGATCCCCACCACCCGGACCGGCAAGTGGATTGCCGGCGGACTGTGCGGCTTCCTGGTCGTCATGATCCGCCAGTTCACCCCACTGGTCGAGGGCGTGATGTTTGCGATCGTGCTGATGAACCTCTCCTCACCGCTGATCGACGAGGGGATCCTTGCCTTGAGGCTGAGAAGGGAGTCGCGCCATGAGTGAGCCGCGCCTGCCCCCGTTCGTGGTCGTCGGGATCGTCGTCGTGGTCTGCGGCTCGCTGCTGCTGGGGGCGCACCTGGGGCTGGCCGCCCGCATCGAGCGCAACGTCAAGTTGGAGCAGGCGCGCATCCTGGTGGATCTGGTGGGGGTGCGCGGGCTCTCCGACGCGGAGACCCTGGTGTTCGTCGCCGACAACCTCCGTGAGGAGAAGGACGCCTCCGGTCGTGTGCTTCGATGGGTGTACCTGCGGGAGTCCGCCGTCGGCGCGGTCCTGTATCCCATGGAGGGAAAGGGGCTGTGGGGACCGATCCACGGCGTGCTGTCCGTGTCGCCGGATCTGGAGACCATCCTCGGCATCCGCGTGAGCCGGCATGAGGAGACCCCCGGCCTGGGCGCCGAGATCGAAGCCGGCTGGTTTCTCAAGCGCTTCGAGGGCGTCCGCTTCACCCATCACGGGGAGGGCTGCGGTCCGGTCGTGCTGCACGTGGTGAAGGCGGGCAAGGCCAGGGATGAGTGGGAGATCGACGGCATCTCCGGGGCCACCGAGACCACCCGCGGGTTCGACCGGATGCTCACGGAGACCCTCGAGCGGGTGCAGCGGGACAAGGAGGTGGCGCCATGAGCCGCAACCTCGGGATCCTCACGGCGCCGATCTGGAAGGAGAACCCGATATTCTTCCACGTCCTGGGTGTCTGTTCGGCTCTGGCGGTGACCACGCGCGTCTCCAACGCCCTGGTCATGGGCGCCGCGGTCATGGTGACCGCCGTGGCCACCGGCGGGTTCGTGTCGCTCCTGCGGCCGGTGGTCCACCGTTCGGTGCGCCTGCTCGTCGAGATGCTGGTCATCGCGACGTTCGTGATCCTGTTCGACGTGTTCCTCAAGGCCTTCGCCTATCCGATGTCCCGCCAGCTGGGACCCTACGTGGGCTTGATCGTCACCAACTGCATCCTGCTGGGTCGCGCCGAGGCGTTTGCCCTGAAGAACCCGGTCTGGCCCAGCATGCTCGACGGACTGGGCAGCGGCCTGGGGTATTCGTGGGTGCTCGTCGCGGTGGCGGTGTTCCGCGAAGCCCTCGGTGCGGGGACCCTGCTGGGCTTCCGCGTGCTGCCCGACGGCGCGCAGCCGGCCCAGGCGATCTTCCTGCCGCCGGGGGCATTCTTCCTGATGGGCATCTTCGTGTGGGTTCTTTACGAAGTGAGGAGGCGGAGCCGATGAGCACCCTCGAGATCTCCCCGCTCACCATCCTGATCGCCGCGATCTTCACCAACAACATCCTGTTGTCGCACTACCTCGGCATGTGTTCGTTCATTGCCCTCTCCCGGCGCCTTGACACCGCCGTGGGCATGGGGCTCGCGGTCACCTTCGTGTCCACGTTCACCACCGGCCTGAACTGGTTGATCTACCGCTTCGTGCTGGCCAAGGGCGCCCTGTCCTGGCTGCCCGGCGGCGTCGGCGACTCGGTCCAGCTCGAGGTGTTCACGCTGATCGTGTTCATCGCGGTCATCGCGGCCTTCGTGCAGGTCGTGGAGATGGCCCTGGAGCGCTACAGCCCGGCGATGTACCAGGCCCTGGGCATCTTCCTTCCGCTGATCACGGTCAACTGCGCGATCCTGGGCGTGTCCCTGTTCATGGTCATCCGCAACTACGGCTTCCTCCAGTCGCTGGCCTTCGGCTTCGGCTCGGGCCTGGGCTGGCTGCTGGCGATCCTGCTGATGGCCGGACTGCGGCGCCGCCTGCGCTTCTCCACGGTGCCCCGCGGCCTCGAGGGGCTCGGCATCACCCTGATCGTCACCGGGATCATGGCCATGGCCTTCATGGCCTTCAACGGCATGGTGCGGATTCAATAGGTCAAACCCACGATGACGACGCTGCTGCTCTCCCTGCTCGTGTTCCTGCTCCTGATGGAGCTGCTCGTGGTCGCGATCCTGGTCGCCCGGCGCCTGCTGCAGCCCCGCGGACCGTTCACCCTGCGCATCAACGGGTCCCGCGAGCTTCGCATCGACGAGGTCGACACCCTGCTCAACCACCTGTACGCCCAGGGCGTGTTCATCCCGTCGTCCTGCGGCGGGCAGGGCACCTGCGGGCTCTGTCGTGTGCAGATCGAGTCCCCCCGGCAGCCCTGCACGCCCGTCGAGGAGGAGCACCTGCCTGCGGACCAACGGGCCGTCGGCTTCCGCCTGGCCTGCGCGGTGAAGGTGCAGACGGACCTGGAGATCCGTGTGCCCGAGGAGATCCTCGACGCCCGGGAGCTGGCCGCGACGGTGATCTCGAACACCCTCGTCGCCCCCGGGATCACCCACCTCAGGTTGGCGGTGCCCGACGGGTTCTCGTTCCACGCCGGCCAGTACATCCAGATCCGCATCCCGGACGACCGCAGCCCCCGGGGCTTCGAGTTCCGAGCGTACTCCATCGCCTCGGATCCCACCGTGCGCGGCACCCTGGAGCTCGCCATCAAGTTGATCCCCGGCGGCCTGGGTTCCACGTGGCTGCACGCGCGCAAGCCCGGAGACGACCTGATCTTCACCGGCGCCTACGGCGAGTGGCGGCTGGATCCCGACCCGGCCACCGCGATTTTGCTCGTGGGCGGCGGGGTCGGGCTGACGCCCCTTCGCGCGATCCTGTACGCGGTCGCGGCCGCGTGTCCGGACAAGCCCGTGCACTTCTTCTACGGCGCCCGCACCCGCGAGGACCTGTTCTGGACCGCCGAGTTCGAGGCTCTGGCCGCGCGCTTTCCGCGCTGGCGCTTCACGCTGGCCCTCTCCCACGAGCCTGCCGGCTCGGCCTGGGACGGTCCCCGCGGCTTCGTGCACGAGGCGGTGGCCGCCGACTGGGAGCCCTCCTTCCCCGCCCAGGCCTTTCTGTGCGGCCCCCCGCCGATGATCGAGGCCCTGTCCCCGGTCCTGGAGGACAAGGGCGTCCCCGCCTCCGGCATCTTCACGGATGCCTTCTAGGAGCCCATGAGGTTCGTGCTCCTGCGGGGACCGCGCAACCGCAACAGCATCGCCGTGCTGCACCGGGTGCTGCGCCGGCCGGTCCAGTCGGACCGGGCGGTCCATGGAGGGGAGGACCGGGCGGTCCTGCCGGGCGTGACCGTCGAGATCGCGGCCGTGCCTCCGCCGGATCTGACCGAACGCGACATCCTCGCGTACTCCTTCACCACCATCGATCTCGACGCCGTCATCGCCGAATTGAAGACCGTTCGGGAGCAGAAACCCATGCCCCTGCTCATCGCGGGAGGGGCGCATCCCAGCGCCGATCCCGAGGGCTGCCTCCGGCTGGGCTTCGACTTGGTCTTCGTGGGGGAGGCGGAGTTGACCCTGTCGGCGTTTCTCTCTGCCTGGTCGCAGGATCCCCGCCGGTCGGCGCTTCCAGCGGGCGGCATCGTCATCCCCGACGCGCCCTACGACCTCGACGCCGAGCCCCACGCCGACGCGGACACCGACGAGTTCCCGTTCCTGGAGATCAGCCGCGGCTGTCCCCACGCCTGCGCCTTCTGCCAGACCCCGCAGTTGTTCGGACAACGCATGCGCTTCCGCAGCCCGGCCACCGCGGCCGCCGGCGTCGCCTGCGCCGTGGCCCGGGGTCACCGCCGCATCCGCTGCCTGACCACCGACGCGTTCTCCTACGGCGGAGGCCCGCCGGAGAAGGTGGCGCGGTCCCTCGACGCCCTGACCGGGGCCTGCCGCAGCGCCGGCGCGGACTACCTGATGCTGGGCAGCTTCCCCTCCGAGGTGCGCCCCGAGCGCGTGGCCCCTGAGCTGCTCGAGGTGCTCGCCCGCCGGTGCGCCAACCCCACGGTGGTGGTGGGCGTGCAGTCGGGCTCCGACGCGGTGCTCACGGCCATGCGCCGCGGTCACACCGTGGAGCACTCGGCCCGGGCCGTGAGGTTCATCCAGGAGGCCGGTCTTGTGCCCCACGTGGACCTGCTCTTCGGCTTCCCGGGCGAGACCCCCGCCGATCGCCGCGCGTCGCTTTCCTTCGCGGACTGGGTGCTGTCCTTTCCGCGCGGTTGCCTGCACCTGCACGTGTATCTGCCGCTGCCGGGTACCCCGGCGTGGCCCGCCGCCCCCGAGGAGATCGAGCCCGCCGTCGTCTCCCGCCTGCGCGACCTGATGGCCACCGGCCGCGTGGACGGCTACTGGGACCACCACATCGTGCAGGGCCGCCGCATCCTGGCGCAGGCCAGATCCGGGCTCATCGCCCGGAGGTGAATTCGGACGCGGCGGGAGCACGGACCGCCTCTTCTGTTTTTCCTTGCTTCTTCTTCTCCCAGGCGGCCCGGTCAGACCCGTCCGACTTGTCCGACTTGTCCGACTCGTCTGACTTCTCCACCGGGCCGCCTATTCTACTTCTTCCCTGGGGGGTCCTCAGTTCTTCGTCAGACCGTCGGCGTCACCGGTGTCGCCGGTGTCGCCGGAGATCGGCGGCGCAGCCTGGTCAGGGGCTCGAGCACGTGCTCGAGGTCGCGGCCTTCGTAGGCGGTGGTGAGATACTGAACGAGGTTGCGCAGGTCCCGCTCGACGGGGCCCACACCGACGATCTCCACGTCCGCGGCCAGGGCCGCCAGACCGGTGAGCATCTTCTCGAGGGTCAGGCTCTCCTCGTAGTACGGGGCGTCGAGAAACGCGAGGGTCCCGGGATCAATCGCCTGCAGGATGCGCTCGGCGGCGCCCTGCCGGGCCGGATCCTCCTCGAACAGGGACCAGCCCTCGAGGACGGCCAGCAGCGCCCGGGCGATGCGACCGCGCGTCCGATCCGCAGCCACCACCCCGGAGGTGTGCTCGACGGTGGAAAATTCGTCGTAGGCGTTGCCGGCCCGGGTCCCGGAGTCGACCACCCGGTCGGCCAGGCCCACCAGGATCGCGTCGCCGCCCCAGACCTTCCTGCTCCGGTGGGACGACTCCATTCCATCCGTGATCTTTTCGCGCAAATTCAACTTGGAGATCGCAATCTGACTCGTTATCTGCCGTTCCTTTCATGAAAATCCCCCGACAAGGGGATGGTTTGTAATACGTCCGAAGCCCGTTAATAAATACACACCCGGCGGATGTGAAGTGGAAATTGAAGGGACCTGCGAAGTGAGTGGACGCCGATGGAAATCGAAATCGAAATCGAAATCGAAATCGAAATCGAAATCGGAGTCCCGGCCATTCCCGGGAGCCCGCGCGCCATTTCCCTCGTCTCCTCGGGAATTGGCGAGAGCGTCGCTGGAAGCATCCCGTGAGTCCTCGGGAGTTCCCGAGAAACCCCTGGAAGGTTCCATCACCCTGTCCGGACCTCCGACCCGTCCGACTGCTACAGGCTCTTCTCCACCCACAGCCAGGCAAACGTGAACGCGAACGCGATCGCGGGGGTGAAGAGCCACGCCAGCACGACGTTGCCCAGGGTGCGGGTGTTGATGGTGCGCACGTCCCGCAGCAGGCCGATGCCCAGCACCGCGCCCACGACGGCCTGGGAGGTGGAGACGGGGACGCCGATGCCGGCATAGACGTGCACGGTGACGGCCTCGGCGGCCACCACCACGAGCGCCGAGAACGCGTTGAGCTGGACGATGCCAGTGCCCACGGTCATCATCACGGGGCGGCTGTAGGTGATCACGCCCGCGGCGATGGCGAGGCCGCCCAGCCAGACGCCCCACGTGGGCGAGATCAGTCCCGAGGCCACAAACGGGCCGGTGACGTTGGCGACGTTGTTGGCGCCCAGCGCGAAGGCGCCGTAGCAGCCCGCGACGATGAGGCCCCAGCGCAGGGCCGCGTCATACCGGAACAGGTTGAGATTCAGGCGGTTGAAGACCGCCCCCAGCAGCTTGTACAGGATCATCGCCACGAGGAGGGCGCCCACGGGGGTGCCCACCCAGCACACCACGACTTTGGTGAGGCTGCCCCAGTGCACGCTGTCGGCGAAGAGCCCGGCGGCGATCATGGCGCCCACCACCGCCTGGGAGGTGGACACCGGCAGCTTGAGCAGGGTCATGAGGGTGACCGTCAGCGCCGAGGTCAGCGCGACGATGAAGGCCACGTCGACGGAGTAGGAGGACAGGGTCGCGTAGGTCTCAAGTCCGGCTTCGCCCATCCAGACGGCGCCCAGCAGCGCGAAGACCGAGCACAGGATCGCGGCCGTCCAGAAGCGGACCATGCGTGACGACACGGCCGTGCCGAACACGTTGGACGCATCGTTGGCGCCCAGGGACCAGCCCAGAAAGAACGCGGAAGCCAGACGCCACATTTTTCAACACCCCTCTGCGCGGTTCAGATGCGGCGCTTGATCGCGATGATGTTGAGAAGATCCGCGGTGTGCTCGCAGCGGTCGGAGATGGCGCCGATGGTGCGGATGACGTCCTTGATCTGCAGCTTGCCGGCGAGCTCGAGCCCGGAGGCGTACAACTCCCGGATGGCCACCTGCTGGTGGCGGTCCGAGCGGCTCTCGAGCTCGTCGATGCGGGTGCACAATTCGCGTGTGCGGGCAGGATCCTCCATGAGCGCGACCACGGCGCTGTGGACCACGCCGTAGGCCTCGATGTTGATGGCCACCAGCTGGTCCAGTTGCGGCTTGAGGAACTCCGGCAGCACCGGGTGCTCCAGGAACAGGATGTTGAGCACTCCCTGGGTCGCGCCGGGGATGTGGTCGAGGCTCTCGAGGAGGGACAGCAGGTCACCGCGGCTCTCCGGCAGCAGTTCGTGCTCGTACAGGGTCTGCTCGATCTCGCGGCGCAGGTCGTCGGCGGCGCTCTCGGCCCGGTGGCTGTCGTTGCGCAGGTCGTCGACCTCTTCGCAGGGGCCCCGCTCCAGGTACAGGCGGAAGGCAGCCGCGAAGCGGTCCAGGCAGAGGTCGGCCTGCTCGAGGTAGGCCAGGATGCGGCTCTTGACGTTGGTGGAGCCCCGCCAGGGGAAGGTGAAGCTCATGACTGAGTCCTTTTTACTTGGGGTTCTTCTGCAAGACGCAGCGGCGGAACTGGGCACAATTCTTGGAGGCACCCGAGCAGGCCAAAAACGCCGGCATCAGGTTCATCCAGGCGCCGGTGGGCTTGTTGCAGGCGGTGGTGAAGTCGAAGACCTCGGTGCCGTGCAGGGCGGCGTCGGCCACCAGCGTCTGGATGAGGTTCTTCAGACCGGTCAGGTGCGCCAGCAGCGTGCCGCGGGCGATGCCGGCCTCCAGCGCAAACCTGGCCTCGTCGAAGAAGCGGGGCATCAGCGGCCGGGGATCGGACGTGATCTTCTTGCCGTTGATGAAAAGACACGGCATCTCGGTGCAGATGGTGGCGCCCAGGGCACGTTCATCCTCGATGGTCTTCTTGTGCTTCTGGGCCTTGAGGGCGGCGTCGAGGAGCTTGAGGTCCACGCCGGAGGTCTTGGCCAGCTCGCGCAGGTTGGCGCGGCCGGTCTGGGCGATGCGGGCGTACAGGTTCTTGCGGTCGTTCTTCGGGAACGCCTTCTCCACGCGGTCGACCTCGGCCAGCACGATCTTCTCGATCTGGTCGACCTTGCCGGTCTTGATGTGGACGCCGTTGAGGAAGGCGGTGGGCGTGCCGTTGACGCGCAGCAGGTCGCCGAGCATGCGGTCGTTGTCGATGGTGGGGACCCGGTCCCGCGAGTCGACCACGGCGGCGGCCTCGTCGGCCTTGAGCCCGTGCTTGCCCGCCAGGGTGATCAGCCAGTCGCGGGAGAGCTTCTCCTGGTTGGCGAACACCGCGTCATGGAACTTGAAGAACTCGGCGGAGCCCTTCCTGGCGAAGATGGCCACGCCCAGCCGGGCGGCCAGTTGGCCGTCCTTATGGTAGGGCAGCGGGTATTGCTTGAACACGATCCGGAGCTTGGCGCCGAGCTTTTTGGAGAGCTTGGCCAGGTCCTGGCCGAGCTGGCCGCAGTAGGGGCACTCGAAGTCCGAGAAGACGACCAGGGTGGCCGGCGCGTCGGCGCTGCCCAGCTGCGGGCTCGTGTCGACCGGGATGTCGAACACGTAATCCTTCATGATGCAGTCGAAGCGCTTGGCGGTGATCTCCGCGCAGGTCGGGGTGTCGCTCTTGGCGTCGGGCACGGGCCTGCCGTCGTTGAGCGCGGAGTAGTACTCCTGCACGCAGGTCTCAAAGCCCTTGCAGTCGTTGGCGGGCTTGTCGCAGAGGCGGAAGAGGTTGACCAGCGCCTTGAGTTGGGGCTCGTTGCAGCGCGCCTCGAAGGTCTTCATGGCGTCGGCGCGGGCGGCTCCGGTCAACTGCCGCTCGAGGATGTACAGGCTCTCGGGCTTCTTGTGCACGGCCTGCAGGAACTTCCAGAAGGCCTCGTCACCTTTCTGTGCGCGGATCTCGTAGGCGGTCTGCATCACCTCCAGGTCCACCGGGTGAGCGAACGACGGAAGCGCGGCGAGCTGGACCTGCACGTCGGCAGGGTTCTTGACCATCATCTCCGGGAACACGCTGGAGATCATCAGGCTGCACTCCGGACAGAAGACGCTCCAGAACATCTGGACCGTCACCAGGGGCTCGCGCGCGCCGAGCATCGGGCTGCCTGTCAGCGCCAGTTGGTTCGGGTTCTCCTCGAAGATGCATTCGAACCAGGTGTCGGTCATGTCCTGGCACGCGCTGGATTTGGGTCCGGTCTTGTCGTCACCGGCGGCCTTCTTGGTGCCTTCGGTCGTCGGGTTCTTGGAGATCAGGGGTTTGGCGTTCGGATCCGTGTCCCCGGCGTCGCCGCCGGAGGAGGGGCGGCAGGCCCCCAGGATCAGGCCGCAGGACAGCAGGACGGGCCACAGTCGGATGATTTTCTTCATGATGTACCTTCTTCTCAGAGATGGGGATTATTCTGCGTCCGGGAGCTGCTGCCGGACCTGGTTTTCCACGCACTGCATGAAGACCTCGCAGTTGACGTCGGGCTTGGAGCAGGTCGTCAGCAGGTTGACGAAGGCCATCACCTGCGGATCCTTGGAGCTGGCACCGCACTTGTCGAGGAAGAACTTCTCCTTGGCATTGAGGGCCTTGTCCTGCTCCTCCTTCGGGACGGGCGTCTCGAACACGGGGGCACCGTGGTCCACGAGGAACGAGTAGACCTTCGCCCTGGGCGTGCCCGCGGCGACGGCCGCCTCGGCCTTGGCCAGCTGGCGGTCGATCAGTTCGAGCAGGTCGTCGGTGTCCGGGGTGAAGAGCACGCCGTTGATGTACAGGAAGGGCGTGCCTTCGACGCCGACGCTGTCGCCGAGCTTGGTGTCGGCGCTGATGCGCTCCTTGTGTTTGCTGTTCTCGTCGAGGATGGTCTTCTGCAATTTCTCCATGTCGACGCCGAGCCCCTTGGCGGTCTCGTTGAGGAAGTCCGGTCCGAGCTTCTCCTGGCTGGCGAAGATCAGGTCGTGGAACTTCCAGAAGCCCTCGTCACCCTTCTGGGCGCGCACTTCCTCGGCCACGATGGCCGCCGGCAGGGCGTATTCGTGGAAGTCCAGCGGATAGTGCTTGAACACGATCTGCACCTTCCCCTCGTACTTCTTCATCAGGTCCGGGATCAGTTGCTGGGAGAAGCCCTTGCAGGCCGGGCACTGGAACTCCGAGAACTCCACGATGGTGACCAGCGGCTCGGTGGCGCCCTTCTTCGGGCTGTCGCCCACGGCGATGTTGAAGATCTTGTTGGTCTCCGGGATCCGGAAGATGCACTTGCCGTGCCGTGCGAACAGGGTCTGGCAGGAGATCTTCTCCGCGGCAGGGTCGGCCGTCGGCTTGGTGCCGTCGTCGGCGCCGGGTTTCATCGCTGCCGGATCGGTCGCCGGGGCCGGTGCGGGTGCTTTCTTGTCCTTGTTGCAGGCGAACAGGACGGGGAGGAGGAGGATGGTCAACCACGCGAGCTTTTTCATGAAATCACCTCAAGTCAGGGTTTCGAGACGGCCAGCTCCCGATGGATGCGGGAGATGCCGAAATCAAGGAACGTGTTGCTGGGAACGCCTTCGAGCAGATGCGTGCCCAGAAGGGTGCACGGCGTCACCTGCGCCGGACAGAAGGCAGGAAGCGCTCCGACGGGGAGCTTCAGGGTTTTTGGATCATTTTGCAAGACCGGAGGAGGGAGGCCGCAGCGGGCCGCCATCTTCGGGATCTCCGAATCCGGGAGCAGCGGATAGTAGGAGAGGATTCCGGCGAGCACGCACAGGGCGCCGTCGGGGCTGGCGGTCACGACCGGATCCAGGAGGGTCTCACGTACGCGGGCCGCCTTGGGTGTACCGGCCACCAGGTCGATGCGGAGCTGGACCCGGGGATCGCGCAGGTGGAGGGCGTGCAGTTGGGCGAAGAGCTCCCTGGAGTGGGCGCACTCGGGATCCAGCCAGGAGAAGAGCCGGACCGGACCATTACCGGCGGTGAGCAGCGCGGTGCCGGAGTCTTCGGCAATGTCGAGGGTCTCGGTCTCGCTCCATTCCTGTTCGTACAGTTGACTGGAGATGCAGGAAAGGACCGCCGGGCAGGTTTTCCGGTCCAGGCATTCGGAGATGACATGCAGGCGGTGCTTCCAGTCCTGCCGGGTGCGGCACAAGAGCGAGAACTCGCGGATGCGTCCTTCGGGATCGGGTTCCCTGTCGGTCCAGGTCAGCGCGGTCTCCGGAGGGGAGTCACTTTCCTTCTGCACCTGCGCGAGCGCAGCGGCGAAGGTGAGGCCCTCGGGGACCGTACGTCGCCCGATCAGGAAGATCCCTGCGGTGCGAACCCCGAAGCGGCGTCCGACCATCGTGGCTTCCTCCAGTTGCTTCAACAGGCTGGCGTCAGGCGGCGCCGGCGGCCCCACCAGTTCGAGTCCGACTGTGCCGAGGTAGGGTTTCTCCGAGAGGAACTGCCGAAGCCGGGTCCAGGCCTGCGCAGGTTCGAGGCGCAAGGTGTCGAACAGGTGCGACACAGCCTCGGGGGCCTGCTCGAGACCGAAGGCGTGGAGGTGCAGGCAGACGCTGCCGGGCCGGGCCTGCTCGAAGGACGCAAGCTCAGTGAGGGTCTCGATGTCGCGGGGGCTGTAGCCATCGGTGAACAGGTCGACACGGGTCGCCGCGTCTCCGCTGCAGGGCAGGATGACCCATGGCTCCGGTGGTGTGACGGTGCGTCCCGAAACTACCGTCGTGGCGCCCGGCAGGCAGGGCACATAGCCCGCGGCGATGCGATCGCAGTCCAGTGGTTGTTCGGGTTTGGAGGTGGGCTCGGCCGCATCCGGGCCTGGTTCGTTGATCACATCGCCGGAGCGACCGCCACACGCGGCCAGAAGGCAGAAAAACATCATCGTGACCAGCGCACGCGGGAGGACGAAGCGGGACTGATCCATCACAAGGTCCATTCCACCCGGGAGATCCACAGGCAGGCGCCGGTGTCGGGTGAGGCCACTGCGGCGACGCCCTGGAGGCGGCTCTCACGCGCGTCCGGATTGAAGCGGCTGGGCAGGCCGGTGAGGTGCCTTCGCAGGATCGCTTCGGGTTCCATGCCGATGATGCCCAGACCTGAGCCGCACATGCCCACATCCGTGATGAAGCCGCAGCCGCCGGCCAGGATGCGGGCGTCGGCCGTGGGGACGTGGGTGTGGGTGCCGAAGACCAGCGAGACTCGCCCGTCGGCGAAGTGGGCAAGCGCGGTCTTCTCTCCGGTGGCCTCGGCGTGGAAGTCCACGACGATGACGCGGACCTTCCGCTCGCGGAAACGCGAGATGGCACCTTCGAGGGTCCGGAACGGGCTGTCGGCGGGGTCCATGAAGACCTGGCCGGCAAGGTTCAGGATGCCCACCGGACCACGGGGGGTCTCGAAGATCGTCTCCCCGGAGCCCGGAGAGGTGGCCGGCGCGAGGTTGGCAGGCCGCAGGATGTTCCGGTCCTGCTCGAGCATCTTGTGCGCCTCGGAGGGACGGAAGGTGTGGTTCCCGCCGGTCAGGACCTGCACGCCCGCGGCGCGCATCTTCTGGGCCGAGGCCGGCAGCATGCCGAAGCCGTTGGCGTTCTCCCCGTTGGCCACGACGAGGTCGGGGGCGCCCGATGCGATGATCCCGGGCAGCAAATTCTCGATGCCCCGGACGCCGGCCGGGCCGACGACGTCGCCGAACACCAGGATTCGCAGTCCGTCGGGTGCCTCGGCAAAGGGATTCCCGATCATCCTATTTGGCATATTCGACCGCCCGGGTCTCGCGGATGATGTTCACCTTGATCTGGCCCGGGTAGGCCAGGTTGTTCTCGATCTTGGAGGCGATCTCGCGGGCCAGCAGCAGGGCTCCGGCGTCGCTGATGCGCTGGTTCTCGACCATCACGCGGATTTCGCGTCCTGCCTGCAGGGCGTAGGCCTTCTTGACGTCCGGGAACATGGTGCACAGTTTCTCGAGGTCCTCCAGACGCTTGATGTACGAGGAGAGAAACTCCTTGCGCGCTCCAGGCCGCTGGGCCGAGAGAGCGTTGGCGATCTGCACGATGTGATCGAGCAGGCTCTGGGGTTCGACCTCGTTGTGGTGCGAGGCGATGGCCGCAACGATGCGGGCATTCTCGCCGTATTTCTTGACCAGCGCGGCGCCCACCTCGGCGTGGGAGCCTTCCTCGTGATGGTCCACGGCCTTGCCCAGGTCGTGAAGCACACCGGCGCGCCGGGCATACTTCGCGCTCACGCCGAGCTCGGAAGCGATCATGCCGGCGATGTGGCCGACCTCGATTGAATGCAGCAGCAGGTTCTGTGCGTAGGAGTTGCGGAACTTCAGGGAGCCGAGCAGGAACAGCAGCTCGGGATGGAGCTTCTGCAGGCCCAGGTCGAAGGCAACCTGCTCGCCGATGCGGCGGCACTGGCCTGCGACCTCCTCCTCTGATTTTTGCACAAGATCCTCGATGCGGGTCGGGTGGATGCGACCGTCGGCGATGAGCTTGGTCAGGGCGACCTTGCCGACCTCGCGGCGCAGCGGGTTGAAACAGGACAGGATGACGGCCTCGGGCGTGTCGTCGATGATGACGTCGACGCCGGTGGCCGCCTCGAAGACGCGGATGTTGCGGCCCTCGCGTCCGATGATGCGGCCCTTCATGTCGTCGTTGGGCAACTGGACCACGCTCACGGTGCGCTCGGCGACGTATTCGGAGGCATAGCGCTGCATGGCAGTGACAAGGATGTTCTTGACGATTCCGTCGACCTTGGACTGCGTCTCCTGCTCCACGGCGGCGATCCGGTCGGCCGCAGCCACCTTGGCATCGTCGACGACCTTCTCCTCGAGGATCTTGCGGGCGTCTTCCATGGACAGGCTGGCCACCCGCTCGAGCTCGTTGCGGATCTCCTGGACCTGGGTGGTCGCGCTCTGGAGATTCACTTCGGCGATCTCCTCCTTGCGGGAGATCTCCTGCTCGCGACGGAGGCTGTCCTTCTGCTTGGCCTTGAGGTCCTCCTCGAGCTGCTCGATCTTCTGTTCACGTCGGACCAGGCGCTTCTCGCGCTCGCGGTTCTTGTTCTGGGACTCCGAGTTCTCCTTTTCGATCTCTTCCTTGGCCTTGAGCAGAAACTCCTTGCTCTCGATCAGGGCCTTCTGGACCAGGGACTCGCTCTCGTGGGAGGCGTCCTCAAGGACCTTGCGGGCCTGGTCCTGCGCGGACAGGCCCATGTTCAGATACTGGCGGCCAGCCCACCACCGGCCGGCAAAGACGCCGCCGATCGCGGCCGCCACCGCAAGTACGATTAAAATCGGAATGATCATGGATTCACCTCCTCAGGCGCAGTCAGTACTGCACAGCCAATTTGGTGAATAGATTCAAGGTTCCCGGTCACTCGAACGGGTACTTCGGAATGGTTGAATCGTGCGTCAGGCACCTGCTCGGGAAAAATTCCCAAAAAAGGGAAAACCGGCTTTTATTCCGTTGAAAATCAGTGAAAAATCCTTGTATCTATTCATCTATAAATAAACACCCTCCAATTAGGGTGACTACCGTGGTATCCGTTCGATGCAATCAGAGATATGCACCGCACGAGCCCGAATATTCTGCAGCAACTGCAGGTTCTTTCTTCGTTCGGCGGCCAGGGTCTCGGCCAGATTCAGCGCCGCCAGGAGAGCGACGCGCACGTTGACTTCCCCGCCGGGGCCGGTGATCTCGGCGATTGTCTGATTCACCTGGGCGACATGCTCGCGCAGGTCTGCGGAATCTACGCCCCGCAGAAAGAGTTTCTGTCCGCCGATTGTCACTTCCAGGGAATCTGAACTCATTCGACGACCTTTCGGAAGCTGCCGGATGAAACTTTTGGACCGGATCTCACCTGCGGACCGGATCTCACCGGCAGACCGGATCTCACCGGCAGACCGGATCTCACCGGCAGACTCCCAGTTTTTTCTCCCTATCGAATTCGGGGCATTATGTCAAGCATCTATTGTATGGAATTGTGAATAAATTCGGGGAACTGGCCCCCCATACCCGGTTTTTCAGCTTGCATTTTTTCTGCCGCACTGCATAAACGGGGGTAGGTTGGGCTCTGTGGCCCAATAGGCAGAGGCGCTCGACTCAAAATCGAGATGTTCTGGGTTCGACTCCCAGCAGAGCCACCAACCGGCTACCCGTGCCCGGGTGGCGGAACAGGTAGACGCAGCGGACTTAAAATCCGCCGGGATTTTTCCTGTACCGGTTCGATTCCGGTCTCGGGCACAATGATGGAACTTTATTCGCGGATACAGGCATTCTTTCTGGATCTGGACGGGACCTGTTACGTCGGAACCCGTGAGCTGCCCGCCACACTTCCGTTTCTGGAGTTCCTTCTGGCCCGGGGCATCCCCTACCTGTTCCTGACCAACAACTCTTCAACCACGGCGCACGCCTACGTGGAAAAATTGCGGCGACGCGGGTTTCCCGTACGCAACGATCAGGTGCTCACGTGCGGTGACGCGGCGGCCCGGTATCTCCTGCAGGACACGCCCTATCGTCGCATCTACCTGGTCGCGACGCCGCCGGTGGAGGAGGAGTTCCGCCGACTGGGCTTCACGCTGACCAGCGAGGATGCCGAGGCCGTGCTGCTGACGTTCGACACCGGCATCACGTACCGCAAGATCGAAGAGATGGCCCACTTGCTTTATGCGGGGGTGCCGTACTTCGCCACCCAGCCGGATATCACGTGCATTACTGAAAAGGGTCTGACGCCGGATGTCGGCGTGTTCATCGCCGGCATGAAGGTCATGACCGGCCGGGAACCCATGATCCTCGGCAAGCCGTCGTTGCCGATGGTACAGGCAGGCCTCGAGCGGCTCGGGCTCACCTCTCCGGAGCACGTGGCCATGGTAGGCGACCAAATGGACACGGACATGACCATGGGGGTCACGCAGGGCCTGATCTCGTTTCTCGTGCTGACCGGTGAAACCTCCCGGGAGAAAGCCGCGGCGTTTCCCCTGAAGCCCGACCGGATTGTCCGTGATCTGGGCGAAATACACGCTGGAATGATCTCCCTCTGACCGGTGCGCTTGCCGGGGATGGTGTCGGGCGTGCATCGGTCTGCCGGATTTTCCTTGCCAAAACTGAACTGGTTCTTGCGGTACTGAGCAGTTTTTGGTAAACCTCTCTGAACAGGTGAGGCGGATATGACCAAAATGATCCTGGTAGCAGACGACAGCAAAACAATTCGAAAAGCTGTTCAAATGACGCTGGGCGACTCCAGTCGCCAGATATTGGAAGCCGGTGACGGTCAGGCGGCCCTGCTGGTGGCGCGCGAGAAAAAGCCCGCTTTGATTATCGCCGAGGACTATCTGCCCGGCATGGATGGATACAGCCTGCTGTCCGCGATCAAGCAGGAGACTGCGCTCTCCGGCATTCCCGTCATCATTCTGCGCAGCAAGGGAAAACCGTTCGATTCCGTTCGCGGCGTCGGCGCCGAGGGCAGCATCGAGAAGCCCTTCCTGCCCGATGCGCTGCTCGAACTAGTCGGCAAGGCCGCCATGGCGCGCGCAAAGCCGGCTCCCGAGGTCGTCGAGGAAATCATCATTGATGCCGAGACGCCCGACGACAACGACATGTCCATGGATATCGCCCTTGATTTCGGCACTTCCGGGGCCGTCTCCGGCGGCGAGCTCGCCATGCCGCCCATTCCTGCGCGGGTTCCGTCTTCACCGGGCCTGCCGGTGATCCCTGCTGCGACGCCATCGCGTCCGGCTATACCGGTGATGCCCGCTCACGGCAGCGCGCCGATCATGTCGTCGAACCTGCTCGAGAAGAAGCCCACCGGTTCGATGGCCTCGGTCGAGTCCGAGGATTCCTCCCCCCACCGGAAGCCGGTCAAGGAGACCGTCTTCATGTCGTCGTTCGCGCCGCCTTCGTCGTCGGTCCCCTCTTCGGGCGCCGCGTCCAATCCGTTCGCGTTCCCGGTGGCGCCTGCCGCGCCACAGGCGCCTGCCGCGCCACAGGCGCCTGCGGCTCCTGCGCGCCCTGCGATTCCCGTAGCGCCTGTGGCGCCACATGCACCTGCGGCTCCTGCGCGCCCTGCGATCCCGGTGGCGCCCGTTGCGCCACATGCACCTGCGACCCCCGTTGCGCCTGCGGCCGTGGC
>JAHITJ010000060.1 GCA_018817795.1 Myxococcota bacterium
AGCCGGACCCGCAGACCGGGGGCGTGGTGTTTCCGGCCCATCGCAATCCTCCGGTGTGGACGCTGGCACCCGGCAAGGTCGTCGAAGCCGGCTGGGCCGGCCAGCTAGGCCGTCGCGTCGAAATCGTCCATGAGAACGAGGTGCGCTCGGTGTTCTATCAGCTCGGCTCCATCGCCACCGGTTTGAAGGCCGGCGACACCGTGACCCGCAGGCAGATCATCGGCTCGGCAGGATTCTCCGGAACCACGCCCGATCGCAACGGCGCGGGCGTCCTGGTCACGCAGTCGGGCCGGCCGGTGTCGATCTATGCGTTGTCGACGACGCGGCAGGATCCGCTGCCGGCGGATCTGGTTCCCGCCTTTTCACGACAGGTTGAAATGCATGCAGCCCTGCTGTCGGCGCTCCAGTTCGATGCGATGGGGCTCGCCAAGTCCACCGGGAATGCCACGGTGAAGAAGGAAGAGAAAACCGAAAAGGCTCCTACAGCCGGGAAACCGGTCTCCCGCAAGCGAAAAACGCCCGTCCGTTGATAGAAGAAAGACATAGAAAAAATAACACCAAAAAAAACTCGATAGAGCAGGATTGACATAAACCCGCAGCGTTGCTAAAAGTCGCAACCATGAAGCCGCAAGAACTCGATACCATCATTCAGAACCTCGACAAGAACAACGACATCCTGGAAACCCAGGTGGAGTTCCTCAAAACGCTGGCCAACCGGCACCGCTTCAAGATCGTCATGGCACTCGGACAGATCCAGGGCGAAATGGAGCAGCGGGATCTGCAGAAGATCGTCGGCATCTCCAAGGCCAATCTCTCCCAGCATCTGGCACTGCTGCGTTCCTCGGGCGTGATCAACAGCCGGCCGTACGGACGCATCACTTACCTGTCGCTCAAGTATCCCGCGATCAAGGACGCCTGCTCGCTGGTCCGGGAAATGATCACGCAGCGTGCCTTTGACCTGATGCATCCGGACAAGATTCCCCCGAAGTAGGGCATCCTGTTGAACCACCCGAAAAGTTGAAATGACGGTCCATCCGGACCAGGGGTAGGTCTCGCGAGGCTTTTGGTCCGCAGGGTCGCCCTCGGGTTCCCCTCCGTGACAGGCGTGCTGAAAAGTGTCGGATTTTTCTCCCCGGAGAGGGTTGACAAATGGTTTACAGGTTGCTAATGTTCGCAACTATGCAACTTACCGAACTCGAAACCATCATCTCTTCTCTTGAACAAAACGATCAGATTCTCGAGGCGCAGGTCGACTTCCTCAAGACTGTCGCCAACCGGCACCGACTGAAGATCATCATGGCGCTGGGACAGATCCAGGGCGAGATGGAGCAGCGGGATCTGCAGAAGATCATCGGCATCTCCAAGGCCAACTTGTCCCAGCATCTGGCGTTGCTGCGGTCGGTGGGCGTGGTTCACAGTCGTCCGGCCGGGCGTGTCACGATGCTGTCGCTCAAGTATCCCGCGATCAAGGAAGCCTGCGCCATGGTCAAGGACGTGATCGCGCGTCGCGCCTCCGAGTTGATGCCGGCCACGGGCCGGTAGATCGTTAACGGATCGGTTCACCTCTCCGGATGTCCGGGGAAAAGGAGTCTTCGCATGCGTGCGTGGTTATCCGTTTTTTTCGCGGCCTGGGTGCTGTGGCTCGCGCTGACCGTTCCATGGCAGCCCCTGCAGATCCTCGCCGGAGCCCTGGTGGCGGGGACCGCCGCCTTCTTCGTGCGGCCGCTGCTGCCAGCGTCATTTTCCGGGTTCGGGCTGATGGCCATCGGTCGCTTCCTGCTGTTCGTGCCGGTGTTCCTCGTCGAGATGGTCAAGGCCAACTTCCAGATCGCATGGATCGTTCTGCATCCCAGGATGCCGATGAACCCGCGCGTGCTCACCGCCAAGACGCGGCTTGAGTCCGATGCGGGAAAGATGCTGCTGGCCAATGCCATCACTCTAACTCCGGGCACCCTCACCATCGACGCCAGGGGAGACGAACTGATCATCCACTGCGTCAGCCCAACACCTGAGCAGGAGCAGGATCCGAACCGGCTTCTCTCCCCGTTCGAGGATCACATCCGGAGGTTTGCGCCATGAGTATCTGGTGGATCTGGCTGGGATTATTCGCCGTCGGACTGCTGCTGGCGCTGCTGCGCACGTTGCTGGGACCCAGGCCCGAGGACCGGGCGGTGGCCCTGGACGTGTTCACCGTCATGCTGTCGGCGCTGACGGTGCTCTTCGGCGTGTGGACGGGCAATTCACTGGTGCTCGACATCGCGCTGGTCTTCTCCGTGCTGAGCTTCCTGGGCATGCTGCTGCTCGGGCGGGCTCTGGAAAGGGGGCTGTGATGCACTATGCGGGTCACACCTTCATCGCAATCGGTCTGTTCTTTCTCGTGGTCAGCGGTCTGGGCGTGCTCCGCATGCCCGACGTGTTCAACCGGCTTCAGGCCGGCACCAAGGCGAGCACCCTGGGTTTCCTGGGCATCCTCGTCGGCGCCGGCTTTTTCCGGCCGATGTGGATTCCCCGGTTGCTGATACTGGCCATCTTCCTTCTCTCCACGGCACCGCTGGCGGCTCATGCCCTGGCCCGCGCGGTCCATTCCCGGCGAGGTGACGCATGACCTGGATCATCCTGCTCGTCTGCATACCGCTGGTTGTCGGCGCGGTGGCCGTGGTCACAGTCCGCGACCTGCTCTCGGCGATCATCCTCGAGGGGGTGGTATCCCTCTCGGCTGCGGTGCTGTTCCTGGTGCTGGGCGCCCTGGACGTGGCCATCACGCAGGCCGTTGTAGGCTGCGGGTTGACGACCGCGGTGTTCCTGTATTCATGGCGTCGGCTGCCCGAAAAGGCACGGGAGGTGTCCCATGACTAAACTCCTGGCCGCCCTGGTGCCCCTGGGTATCGTGGGCATGATCGCCTTCTTCCTGTTCACCGGAGAGACCGGGGACCGGTTGTTCCGTGGCCGGTCCGAGCTTGGTGACGCCTTTTCCCGCCGTGCCGTGCGCTCGGAGCCGCCGAACCGGCTGGGCCCCGGAACCCGGGGTCTGGAGAACGCCGCCGCCAACACCGTGACAGCCATCGTGCTCGACTACCGCGGCTTCGACACGCTCGGCGAGGTCACCGTGCTCTTCGCCGCCGTCGCGGGCGCCGGACTCGCCCTCTTCGGACGCCGCCGCCGCCGTGGCAAGTCTGCGCCGGGGACGCCGTCCTCGCTGATCCTGACCGCAGCCGCGCCCTGGGTCTTCATGTTCCTGTTCGTCGTCGGTTTCGCCATCGTGCTGCACGGTCACCTGACCCCCGGCGGCGGTTTCCCGGGCGGCGCGCTGCTAGCGGCCGGTCTCGTGCTCCTGATGTCGGCTTCCGGCCATGAATCCTCCGCGCGCCGGCTGCACCTGCTCGAGGGCCTCTCCGGATTCGCCTTCGTGGCCGTGGGCGTCGCGGGCCTGGTCTGGAGGGACTCCTTCCTGGCCCACTTCGGGGACGCCGGTGCCCTGGGCGCATTCTGGTCGGCCCCGGTCACGATCCTGCTGTACCTGATCATCGGTCTGAAGGTTTCGGCCGAGCTCACCAACGCGGTCCGCACCCTGGCCAACGTGGAAGATCCCACGACGGAGGAGATGCCATGAACGTCGTACACCTCGTCGCGATTTCCGCGCTGTCCCTGTTCGGCATCGGGCTTTACGGCCTCTGGTCGGGCAGGAACGTACTGCGCTGGATCCTGGCCGTCGGCCTGATGGAGACCGGCATCAACGTCTTCCTGGTGCTCACCGGCTGGTATCCGGGCGCCAGGGTTCCGATCATCACGGAGTCCTTCTCCACCAGCGGTCCGGTGCCCTTCCTTGATCCGGTGCCCTCCGCGCTGGTCCTCACCTCGATCGTCATCGGACTGGGCACGACGACGCTGGCGCTGGCGCTGGCGATCCTCCACGCGCGTTCCCACGGAACCCTCGAGTGCGAAGCCGATCCCGAAACCGCGGAGGTGCTCGAATGAACACCGCTGTCGCCTTTATCGCCGCCCCGCTCGCGGTTGCGTTCCTGCTGCCACTTTTGGGCTCACGCTCGTCCTGGGGGAGCCGCGCCGCGGCCCTTCTGACCCTGCTGGCGCTGGCAGCCGTGGGCCTCCTGATGCTGTTGCGTCCCGCCTTTCCCCAGGTGGTCGTCATCGGTGGATGGAGGGCCCCGTTCGGCATCTCCCTGTACGTAGACGCCCTCTCTGTGATGCTCGTGGTCCTCTTCGACCTCCTGGCGTTGTTCGCGCTATGGTTCCAGCACCAGCACGGGCAGGAAAAGCCCGTCTCGTTCGACGTGCTGGTCCTGGTGCTGTCGGCGGCCGCAGCCGGCGCCGTCTTCACGCAGGACCTGTTCAACCTGTTCGTGTTCCTGGAGATCACGACTGTGGCCGCCCTGGCGCTCAGCGCACCACAGACCGGAAGTCCGCGCGGCGTGATCCGCTATTGGCTGTTCGGGTCGGTGGCCTCGGCTTCGATGCTGCTGGGCATCGCCATCCTCTACAGCGGAGCCGGTACGCTCAACCTCGTCGAGCTGGGCTCGCGCTGGAGCCACCTGACCCCTCCGGTCCAATGGCTCTCCGGGGTGATGATCCTGCTGGGTTTCCTTGTGAAGATGGAGATCGTTCCCTTTCATGTCTGGGCACCTTCGACCTACAGGGCCGCGCCCTCGTCGGTGGGCCTGCTGTTGTCAGGCGTGGTCACCGGCCTGGCGGCCTTCTCGGCCTGGAAGTTTTTCGCGCTGGTGCTTCGTGGCGGCGCCTCGCTGCCTCCGGTTTCGGGCGTCTTTTCCTTCTCCCAGGCGCTGTTCGGCCTGGGCGCGCTCACGCTGATCCTGGGAGCTCTGGCCATGCTCGCGGAGAAGGATGCGAAGAAGCTGCTCGCGTTCTCTACGATCTCCCAGATGGGGCTGGTGCTCATGGCGATCGCGCTGGGGAATCCCCGGGCCGTGCGCGCCGTGTTCTTCCTGATATTCGCGCATGCCCTGGGCAAGAGCCTGCTGTTCTTCGTCACGGGGCTGGTGGTTTCGCGCAGGCGCAACTCCGAGTGGCGTTCATGGCATGGCCTGGGGGCGGCCTCACCTTCCCTGGTATGGTTCTGGTTCCTGGGAACAGCCACGATCATCGGTCTGCCGCTCTTTCCGGGGTTCTGGGGCAAACTGACCTTCATCGGAGGTGCGCTCGAGATGGGACTTTGGGGAAGGGTCGGCGTGATGCTGCTGATTCTCGCGACGGTCTGTGAGAGCGTCGCCCTGCTGCGGGTCGGCCATGCCCTCTGGGAGCGCGAAGGGGAACCCTCGCCCCGTGACGAGGTACCCTCACCCCGCGTGTCAGGAAGGCTGTCCTACTGGGCAGGCGCCCTGGCGCTCTCGGCCGCGATCCTGTGGATGGGCCTTTGGCCTGCGGTGTTCTCCCGCGCCTTCGTGACAGCACAACAGGCTTACGCCGGAGACGGGACCCCTTCGGTGGTCCGCACAAGCACTGATGCCTTCGCACAGCGCAGTGGCCACCATTCCCGCCGTGAAGGTCGAATGACCCACCGGCAAGGGCGAATATCCCACCGGGACGGCAATGTCCCAGCGCGACACGCCAACGTGTCGCAGGGCAGGTGAAACCATGGAACAAGCCTTGTTTCCAGGTCTGATTCTCATTCCCCCAGTACTGGGGCTGCTCGCGGCGTTCCTGCCGAGGACGCTGCGCTGGGCCCTTCTGTTCATGACCTCCCTGGCGATCGCCACGATCCTGGTGATGATCCGGCCCGGCATGGTCCCGGCGTTCTCGGTCAACTGGCCCGTGGCCGTCCTGGACCGCGCCCTGGGTTTCCACCTGGCCATGTCCCATACGGCCTGGTTCTTCCTGGTCATGACCTCCCTGGCCACGGCCTCCTTCACGCTGTTCTCCCTGGTGTTCAACGACGCCAAACACGACTCCGGCATCGCGCCGCTGTATCTGGCGCTGATCGGCTTCGGAAACGGCGTGTTCCTGGCCGCCGACTGGATCACGTTCTTCATCTGCTGGGAGCTGGCATCGGTGCTCACCCTGATCATCGTCGGACACAGGAAGGGTCACGCATTCTCGGCGGGCCTCTGGTACTTCACGCTTTCGGCGGCCGGTTCCCTTTCGCTGCTGGCGGGGGCCTGGTGGATCGCGCTGCACAACGGTTCCTTCCTGATCTCCGACAGCCTCGTTACGCTGACGTCCTGGATCACCACTGGCCGGGCGGCCGCCTGGCCTGTGCTGGGACTGTTCTCGCTGGCGTTCCTCTCGAAGGCGGCCCTGTTCCCGTTCCACATGTGGCCCGCCTTCGCCCATGCCGAGGCGCCCGACGACTTCTCCCCGTTTTTGTCTGGCGTCCTGATCAAGTACGGCATCTACGGCCTGTTCCTGGTCTGGGTGCCGGTGTTCTTTCACACGCCCGAAGGCGCCATCCACACCGTCTCGGGCATCCCCTGGCCGCTGTACATCCTCGGCTGGATCTCGGCGGTCACGGCCGTGGTCGGGACGCTCATGGCGATCTTCAGCAACGACGCCAAGCGCCTGCTGGCCTGGTCCACGGTCGCCAACCTCGGATACATCGGCACGGCGCTCTCAGCGCACAGCGTGCTGGGCACCGCCGCGGCCCTGTTCCACCTGGCCAACCACATGGTCTTCAAGGGCGCGATGTTCACGACCGTGGCGGCCGTCAAGTGGCGCACCGGTGAGCGCGAGATGCACCGCATGGGCGGGCTGGCGCTGCGCATGCCGCTGACGTTCCTGACATTCCTGCTGGCGATCATCGCCGCAGCCGGCATACCTCCGATGTCGGGCTTCGCGTCCAAATGGATGATCTTCCAGGCGCTGTTCCAGAAGGGGCTCGTCTTCCAGGCGACCATGCTGTTCTTCGCCTCGACCGGCGCGTTTCTCTATCTGTACCGCGCCTTGCACAGCATTTTTCTGGGTCAGTTGTCCACCCGGCATGAGCACATCCGGGAGGTTCCCTTCCTGATGATGCTTCCGATGATCGCCTTCATGCTCGCGATGATGGCCGTCGGCTTCGCGCCGGGTCTCATCCTTACGCCCGTGAACTGGGTGCTCTCGAGCCAAGGTCTGGAGACGGTCCGCTCCAACTGGACGATCGTGGTGGGCTCCACCTCCAGCATCGACTTCGCCCTGCTGTTCGGCACATTCGTGTTCGCCGTCGCGCTGGTGTTCCTGTTCTTTGTGCTCGGAGGCCGCCGGAAGAAGGTGCCCATGATGGACAACTACACCTCCGGTGAGACGCCTTCGGACTGGGGGCTCACGCCGGACCGCTACCAGTATGCCTATGCTTTCTACCAGCCGATTCGCGTGCTCTTCGCGCGGGTGCCGCTGGGATGGACCGAGAACTTCTTCGCCGGCGCGGCGCGCTCGTTCACACGGGCAGGATCCCTGTTCGCCGACGCGTTCTCACACGCCGCGTTCTCGACGTGGTCGATCCTGCTGGGCGTGACCCTGCTGGTCCTTTTCGGGGTGCTGTCATGAGATTCCTGCACATGCTTCCGCAGTTGTTGGGCGTCAGTTTTCTGGCAATGGGCATCGGCCTCCTGCTCATGGGACTGGGCCGGCAGTTCACCGCGCGCCTCCAGCGCCGCGTGGGGCCGCCATTCTATCAGGCCTACATCGACATCCTGAAGTGCTTCTCCAAGGGATCGATCACCCACGGCTTCGTGATGGACCTGGGCAGCATCATGTCTCTGGCGGGTCTGCTCGCGACCGCCTACTACGTTCCCTTCGTGCAGTGGACGGCCACGGGCTCGGGCAGCCTCGTGATCATCCTCTATATGATGACGATCGGCTACCTTGGCATGGCCATGGGCGTGTCGGCTACAGGCAACCCGCAGGCGCCGTTGGGCATCTCCCGCGCGCTGGCGCTGATGTTCGGCTACAAGATCCCGCTGGTCATGGTCATCCTCGCGATGATCCTGGTCACCGGCACCTCGGATCTGCTGAGCATCGTGAACGCACAGCAGGGCGGCCCGTCCCACTGGTTCCTGCTGAAGTTCCCGATCGGCTTCATCGCGGTGGAGATCGCTTTCCAGGGCATGATCGGCGAGCGACCGTACGACATGATGATCGCGCCCGCCGAGATCGCCTCGGGGCCGATGGTCGAACTGTCCGGCAAGTACCTGGGTCTGGCCTTCCTGCTGCACTCCGTGCAGTTGTACGTCGAGACCGCGCTGATCGTGAACCTGTTCTTCGGCGGCGCGGCCAATCCGGCCACGTTCTTCGGCAAGCAGGTGTTCGTGTACCTGACCTCCATGGCCGTCAACGCCGTGATGGCCCGCTACCGGATCGAGCAGGGCATCGCCCACCTCTGGAAATGGGCCGGTTCCCTTGCGTTCATCCAACTTCTGACCACCAAGGGGGGATTCTGACATGGAAGACGCCGTCCTGTTCAACCTGCGTGACGAACGACAGAGCGCCTGGGAAAGCGTGCTCAACTATTTCCGGAAGCGTTCGATGTGGATGCTGTACTACTGCACCGGCTGCGGTGCGATCGAGCTGCCGCCGTCGATGACCTCCCGCTACGACATGGAGCGCTTCGGCATGGGTCCGATGGCCACGCCGCGTCAGGCGGACCTGCTCCTGATCACGGGCTACCTGTCGGTCAAGACGCTCAAGCGCGTGATCTATTCCTACGAGCAGATGCAGGATCCCAAGTACGTCGTGGGCTTCGGCTCCTGCCCGATCAACGGCGGCATCTACTGGGACGCCTACCCGGTGGTCAACCACCTAGAGTTGTTCATGCCGGTGGACATCTCCATCGCCGGCTGCATGCCGCGTCCGCAGGCCGTGCTCGACGCGTTCCAGAAGTTGATGGCCGAGATCCAGGACGGCCATGCCGTGGGCTACAAGCGGTACAAAAAGCACTACGACTGGTACAAGCGCAACCAGGACGCCGTGCTCGCCCGCACCGAGGCCGTCCTCGAACCCTGGGAGGATCCGTTCTCCGATCCGGCCCTCGTCGAGAGCCTGTGGAACGACGCGCCGGAGGAAATCAAGGAAAACCGGGAGGTCCGTCATGACGCCTGATCGCTTTTCCCGCCAACTCGAGCAGTTCTTCGGCGCCGAGGCCCGATTCGCGGACAAGGGCGGCGCGCAGTGGGAGGTGGGGATCCCGCGCGACCGCTGCCTGCCGCTGCTTTCCTTCTGCCGCGATCACTCCTTCGTACACCTGGCGTTCGTCTCGGCGATCGATTGGATCAAGGAGGATGAGATCGAGCTTGTTTACCACCTGTGGAGCTATGAGCATCGCGTTCATGTGCTGGTGAAGACGCGCCTGGAGCGCGAAAAGCCCTGGATGTTCACGGCCTACAGGCTGTGGGGTCATGCGCAGGCCTACGAACAGGAGATCCACGAGATGATGGGTGTGTTTTTCCTGGGGAACCCGGACCTGTCGTCGCTGTTCCTGCACAACTGGAAGGACCGGCCGCCGCTGCGAAAGGACTTCGACTCGCGCGCCTACTCGATGAAGGCGTACACGCTCTCGGGCCTGGGACTCGCCCCCGAAGACGAGGAGGATGCCAATGTACCTTCCTGACGGCTACACCACCCTCGACAAGCTCCGCGAAGCCGGAGAGATGGCCGAATACGACCTCTTCTTTGGCCCGAACCATCCGGGCATGCACGGCAACTTCGGTTACGTGCTCACCATGATCGGAACCGAGATCGTTCGCGTCCGACCCAACGCCGGCCTGCTGCACCGCGGCTTCGAGAAGGCCATGGAGGGCAAGGCCTGGGCTGCCAACGTCTCCCTGATCCCCCGCGTCTGCGTGCCCGATCCCGATCCCAACGAGGTCGCGTACTGTCAGGCGGTGGAAAAGCTGCTCGGCTGCGAGGTGCCGATCCGCGGTCGGTTCATGCGCTCGATCACCCTCGAGCTCTCCCGCCTGGGATCGCTGTACATGGGCATGGGCGGCCTCGCCGGCGCCCTGGGCCACTACAGCACGATGTACCTCATGATGATCGAGCGTGACATGATCCTCGACCGCTTCGAGGCCCTCACCGGCGCACGCATCTACCATATCTACAACGTGCCGGGCGGCGTGCGCAACGACACCCCCGAGGGCTGGCTCGAGTCCGTGTCCAGGCTCCTTGACCACATCGAGGCGCAGATGCCCGAATACGATCGGCTGCTCTACGAGAACCACGTCGTCTGGGATCGTCTCACAGGGATGGGACCGATCACCGCGGCCGAGGCGATGGCGTCGGGGATCACCGGGCCAGCGCTGCGCGCCACCGGCGTCAAGGCGGACATTCGTGTGGACGCGCCGTACGCCGCGTATCCCGAGGTGGAGGTCAACATTCCGACGTCGGGCGGCGGAGACGCCCTGGCCCGCGCGGTGCAGGTGCGGCTGGATTTTGCAGAGAGCGTGCGCATCCTGCGCCAGTTGATCGCCGGGATCCCGGCGGGTCCCGTGCACGCGGACCTGGGAAATCTCGCCAAACTGAAGGTGCCCGCGGGAGACGCGTACTCGAAGGTCGAGAGTTCCAAGGGCGAGTTCGGGTATTACGTGGTCTCCGACGGGGGCGAGAAGCCGTACCGCGTCTCCGTGCGCGGACCCTCGCTGCCGGCAGGTCTGTACCTCTGTCACCAGCATCTTCCGGGCATGAAGATCGACGACGTCGCCGCGTGGATGGCGTCGTTTGCCATCTGTCCGCCGGACATCGACCGGTAGGAGGCTCCTCATGGCTTTAGGCGAAAAAAGTTTCTTCGCTCCGTTTTCCATCCTTGCGAACCTGTTCCGCAAGCCCGCGACGATCTGCTATCCGAAGCACGATCTCAACGTGCACGGCAAGCCGGGACCGAGCCTGATCTACCGGGGCATGCACGCCAACGACCTGTCGGTCTGCATCGGTTGCGGCAACTGCTCACGCGTATGTCCCACCGCGGCGATCGCGATGACGACGGATCCGGAGGCCGTGTCCGACTCCGCCAAGAACCCGGAGCGCCCTGTGATCGACTATGGGCGCTGCTGCTTCTGCGCGTTCTGCGTGGACTCCTGCCCCAGCAGGAGCCTTCAGATGAGCCGTGAGTACATCTACACGCAACCGAGCCTGAAGGAGGACCCCCTCGAGGAGGTGAAGTGGAAGCGCGAGATGTTCACGATCCGGCCCGATCACCGCCGGGCCCATGATCCTGGCTGGGTTCAGACCGAGCACACCTCGTGGCTGGATCTGAAGCGGCAGGAGATGGAACAGGCCGGCGCCGACGAGCGCATCACGGGGTTTCTCGAGATCGTGCACGGCTTCTCCCGGGAGGCCGCGCTGCGCGAGGCGGCCCGGTGCATCGAGTGCGGCATCTGCACCAACACCTGTCCGGCGCACATGGCCATTCCGGAGTACATCCGGGCGATCTACGACGACCGGCTCGATGAGTCGGTTCGCATCATGTATGAGACCAACCCGCTGTCGGCGACCTGCGGCCGGGTATGCACCCACAAATGCGAGACCGTGTGCGCGCTGTCCCACCACGGCGAGGCCGTCGCGATCCGGTGGCTCAAACGCTATGCGCTGGACCACCTGTCCCGGGAGGACCGGATCAAGGCAGCCCTGGACCTGAAGGGGACCTGCGACCATCCGAAGAAGGTCGCCGTGGTCGGCTCGGGTCCTGCGGGTCTTTCCGCAGCCTACTACCTGGCCGGCCTCGGGCACGCCGTGACGATCTTCGAGCGCATGCCCAAGGCCGGAGGAACGATGCGCTACGGCATCCCGGCCTACCGACTTCCCGACGACCAGCTCGACGATGAGATCGCCGCGATCGAGGCCCTCGGCGTGACGATCCGCTATGGCGTCTCCATCGGTCGTGACATCAGTTTCGACGACCTGCGTGCCGGGCATGACGCCGTGATCATCGGCATCGGGTTGTTCGACGGCCGCTCCACACGGATGACCGGGTGGGAAAAGCCCGGAGTGTACCGCGCGATTGATCTGCTGCGCCGTCACCGCGAAGGCGAGGAGATTCCGGTGGAGAAGAGCATCGTGGTCGTTGGCGGCGGCAATGTTGCGATGGACATCGCCCGCACGCTGGCCCGCCTGCAGAAGATCCGCCACGGCCGGGTGGATCTGCTGGTGACCTGCCTGGAGAGCCGCGGCGAGATGCCCGCGGACCGGGAGGAGATCGAGGAAGCCCTCGAGGAGGGCATCGTCATGGAACCATCCTGGGCGCCGCAGGCCGTGGAGCTCGACAGCGAGGGGCGCATCTCTGGCCTCTCGGTCTGCCGTTGCGAACGCGTGTTCGACGAAGACGGCCGCTTTGATCCGCGCCTGTCGCCGCAGGTGACCTCGTGCTATGCCGGCTCCCAGATCGTCGAGGCCATCGGTCAGAGTGCAGACTGGGCCTTCCTGTCGTCCGAGCAGCAGAAGGCGCTGGGACTCTCCCGGGGCCGCGCCCCGTCGCTGGCCACGGGCCTGCCTGGAGTGTTCGTCGCCGGTGACATTTTGCACGGACCTGATATTATCCACGCTGTCGCCGACGGACACGAGGCCGCCCGCGCCACGGATGCCCTCTTCTCCGGAAAGTAAGGACGCTGAATCATGAAAGACTGGACCCACGCCACCCTCGACGACATCATCGACTTTGCCATCCGCATCGAGGAGGAGAGCTTCGCCTTTTACTCCGAGGCCGCCCTGGCCCAGCAAGGAAAGGCCCTGCCGGAGATCGTCAAACTGCTGAAGATCCTGGCCCTCGAGGAGCGCAACCACAAGGACATCCTGCTGAAGAAGAAGGAAGGATGGCGGCTCGCCGACGTGCCACGCGCGGAGGTGGGCGCGAGCGTCCAGCGGATCGTGGATCTTCCGGTGGTTCACGCGGATGCCGAACTCGGTGAGGTCCTGCTGGCGGCCGCCGCCCGCGAGAAGGGCACTGCCGCCCTCTACCGTTCGCTGATGGCGCTGTCCGACTTCGGGGACCTGCAGGAGGTTTTCGTCGATCTCGTGGCTCAGGAAGAGGGGCACGAGCGGCGGTTGATGTCATTCCATAAATCCCTGTACCCCGCACCCCAGGAGTGAGACATGCGCATCCCTTCCCTGATGTTTGTGATCGTGCTGGCCTTTTCCGGCGCCGCCTGTGACGACGGTTCGAAAAAGACGGAGAACAACGTCAACAACATCAATAACGTCAACAACGTGAACAACGTCAACAATGGATACTGCGGTGACGGCCGGATCCTCGGCGTCGAAGAGTGCGACGACGGGAATATGGCCTCCAATGACGGGTGCTCGTCGGATTGTCTGTGGGAGTATACGTGCGGAGACGGCGTACGCGAGTTCACCGAAGAGTGCGACGGAGAAGACTTCGGCGAGTCCACCTGCGTGGCCTGGGGTCATGCCGGCGGACTGCTGTCCTGCAGCGCCGAATGCACCGTCGACGACTCCGCCTGCGAGGACACCAATGTCAACCTGCTCGGCTGGTATCGCATGGAGACCATGTCCGCCCAGGAAATGAACACAGCCGACACCAACAACATGTGCGTGATTCACGAGTACGGGCAGGGCGCTGTGCTGCGTGGCATGCCGGGGCGCATCGGGGACAGCATCTTCTTCGACTCCACATCGGATCTGCGAGCGTACATGGACTGCGGTCCCGGCTACGAGGGCACCGAGTCCCTCACGGTCGAGGCGTGGATCCAGGCCACCATGATCGGCATGGATCTCTCCATGATCGTCTCCTCCGTCGAGAGCTACGAAGCCACCGGGCTGGGTTTCTACATGGCGCTCACCCCGGATTTCATGCTTGAGGCAGGCGTCGGTGACTGGGATGCGGCCGTCGTTTCCACAGGTATGGTGCCCACCGGTTCCTGGCATCACGTGGCCTTCACCTGGGACGGCACGACTTTGACCCTCTTCGTCGACGGCCTTCCCGCTGGCGTCAGCGTGGACCATCCAGGCGGCCCGGTCCCCGTGATGACGGATTCCCGCTTTTATGTCGCCTCGAATTTCCTGACCGGCGGAACCGCCGAGAACGGCCACTTCTTCACCGGATACCTTGATGAAATCAAGATCTGGGACGTGGCCCGCACCTCGGTCGAGATTTGCCAGGACGCCGGTGGCGTGTGGTTTGAAGAGGCCTGCATTCTCTGACGACGAGACAATTCGCTGGTGGGGCTTGCATTTTTGCCTTGTTGTGCTATACAATTTTTGCCATTTCTTGGCCGCTGGAGGTTCCCGATGCGAAACACCCATTTCCTTTTTTCCATTTTTTTGGTCGTTTCCGCGCTCGGATCGTTTGCCTGTGACAACACCAAGACGGCCGTATCCCCGCACATCGCGCTGACGGTCGAAGAGACGGCATGGTTCGCTCCCTATCACCCTACGGCGGCGACCAAGATCATCCACACGATCCCGGCTGATCTTCTGTCCGAGCTTGACACCACCATGGGAAACACCACGTTCCTGGCGTTGTACGACGTCGAAAAGACGCTGCTGGGCTACGCCCGCCAGATCGGTGATCCGCTGGACTGCTCCTCCGGCAAGTGCAAGGCCATTCGGTTTTTCCTGATGTTCGACACAAACCTGAACTACAGCGCCATCTTCCATCCCGCAGGCAAGAGCGGCGACTTCTACAAGGGCGTCGAGGCTGATCCAGAGGCCGACGTGCTGTTCACGACCGACGACCTGGAGTTCATGAACGCCCTGCTGCTCGATCCCCCCGCAAAGCTGCTCGAAGCCGAATCCACGGCCGTCATCGTCGACGCCGTCACCACGGCCACCTTTGAGCCATACTGGGACGTCGTCGTGCGCCAGGCCGCCTATACCACCTATGCAGTCCTGCATCACATGGTCAACTCGCGTGTCTTGATGCAGAGCCAGGTCGTCGAATAATCCACCACCGGGAAAGCGGTGAAATCATGGACAGAAGAGAGTTCCTGCAGGTCGCCCTGCTGTCGGCCGCGGCCCTGAAAGTGGTGGCCTGTACCGACGCAACCTGCGATCCGGCCGTGGAGGACTGCAGCGCGCGGTACCCGTTCTTTGTCGCGACCGGGACGTGCACCGCCTGCGGCAAGTGCATTCCTCAATGCGGAAAGAAAGCCTTTCACCTGCAAGGCGGCACCAATGTGGTGACCATCGATTTCACCCGGTGCACGCGTTGCGGTTCCTGCTTCCTCGCCTGCGAGGCCGCCGGCTACCTCGCCGTCACCATGACGATCGCCGGTGACGGTCAGCCCATCTATGACATCGACCAGGAGTTGTGCCAGAAGTGTCTCAACTGTCACAAGGTCTGCACGGCGGTGCCCGACAAGGCCATCGTCCAGTCGAATCTCGAACGCACGCGCATCAACCAGGTCAAGTGCTCGCACTGCGGGGAATGCGTGGAATTGAGTTTTTGTCCCTTTGGAGCCATCCATGAAAATCGCCCCGGTTAGCCTGTTCTTGCTGCTCGCGTTTCTCTCCGGTCCCGCGCTGTCCAAGCAGTGCCCGTCCCGCCTGCCCGAGAAGATGCACCAGGTGGGAGAGAAGGAGTTGTATTGGGGCCTCGAGTTCCGCATGGCCCACTTCTTTTCGTGGGACAAGGATCTCTCGGCGCCCGTGCCGGAGACCACCTTCAGCCACAACGGCTTCGGCGCCCTTCGCGGGGCCGTCGAGTATGCGCCCGCGCCCTGGCTCAACTTCCGGCTTGAGACCGAGCTCAAGGTGCGCAACGGCGTCGAAAACTGCAACGCCTGGACGGTGGGACTGCCGAAGAAATTCGAGATGATCCCGCAGTTGCGCAACCTGTATGCCCAGATCGAGCCCTGGGAGGAAGCCGAACTGCGCATCGGCCGCCAGAACATCGCCTGGGGCACGCAGGCCCTGGTCGACAACTTCTTCGATGCGGTGTCCCTGCGGCAGCCCCTTGGGGAGAAGCTGTCCATCGAGGTGTTCGGCGGTGTGTTCGCGCCCGAGCTCACGCGTGAGGCCCTGGGCTGCGGCTACGAGATGTACTACGAAAACCGGAAGGCCTGGAAGCGGCTGTGCAGCATCGACTACGGCGATGTGATCATGGCCGGTGCATCCCTGCGCATCAAAAACTTCAAGCCTCACCAGATCTGGCTCTCCCATATCACCCAGTGGGACCGCCGCGACGTCGACGAGCCCACCGTGGCACAGCCGGAGCCACTCACCACGATGTTTGGCAGCCTGTATGTCTCCGGTCCGATCTCCGGGGAACTGGGGTACGAGCTCGAGGCGCTGGCCGGCTACAAGCCCGGAAACTCAGCGCTGATCCCGGGGTATGTCGCCGGGCTCGAGTACACCCTGGACCTGCCTCGCGGACACCTGTCGTTTTTGCCGAAGGTCGCCGGTGCGTTCTCCGATGACGAGGGCAACCACTTCACCTCGCTCGGTGAGGGCTTCGATCTCGGATCCCGCGCCCGCTACGGCCTCTACGACGGTCACGTGAAGTCCATGACCCTGCGCTACAAATGGTGGGCGTACCGCTTCGACGTGGCCTACCACTGGCACTCCGTCAAGTTCGCCGACGACGACCTCGACGACGAGCTCGAGGCCGGCGTCACCATGTTCTGGAACAACGACTCCCGCTACCAGTTCCTGGCTGTCTACTCGCTGATGAATGTGTTCGCCGGCGACCTGGCTCCCAGCCACGGCTTCCGTCTGGTCGCCCGGATCATCTTCTGAGCTCCGGAGCGGGTCGCCCCGGTTCATTTCACATGCAAAATTTCTCGTAATTCAAGGCCGTACTCGCGATCGTCGTAAACAAAAAGCGGCGGGTGGGTGACAGGGCGGGTGCGTCGCGCCTTGACGAAGGCGAGCAGGACGCGGTTGGCGGGCTCGCCGGCACGCGGATGAACCATCCGCAGGTTCGTCAGGTGCAGGCTCGAAGCCGAAGCCGCCGTGAGGGTCCCCTGAAGACGGTCGGCCGGCAGCACCAGGACGCCTTTGCCGCCGGGGCGCAGCACCCGGCTGGTGCACTGCAGGGCGCGTCCGAGGAAGTCGCTTTCATCGTGCCGCGCGGCGCGGCGCCCGGGGTCCGGGCTGACCCGGGTTCCTCCGTCGGTGAAGAAGGGCGGGTTGGAGACCACCAGATCGAAGGAGCAGCCAGGCAGCATCTGCTCCTCCCAGGCCAGGTCGCCCGCGATGAACTCGATGCCGCTGCGCAGGTGCTGTTCCGCGGCGGCGGTCCTTGCGGCGGCGACGGCGTCGGCGTCGAGCTCCAACGCACGGCCGAGGGCCTTTTCAAGGTGTTGGTGCAGCCAGAAGGCGCACACGCCGGTTCCGGCACCCAGATCCAGGAAGCTCCTGACGTGGGAAGGACCGACGGTCCTGGCGAAGTGACAGAGCAGGATCGAGTCCAGCGTGAAGCGGTTACCCGAAGCGGGCTGGTAGGTGAAGGCATCACAGGCCGGAATCAGATCCCGGGTCCAGCCAGGAACGGGGTCGGTCACGGGCCCGGAGCCGGGGGTGACCGGGCCCTGGCGAAGCACCTGCCAGCCGTCCTCCGTCGGGCGGGCCAACGTTGACGGAAGTCCGCCGGGAGTGGTTCCTCCGTCCAAAATCAGATCCACTCCGAGGTCGGCGCACTCTGCGGCGGTGCAAACGGCAGGTGCTCCGTGCACGTTGGCCGACGTCGAGGTGACCGGGAACCCGAAGAGCCTCACCAGGTGGGCGGCCACCGGATGCGGGCTGACCCGGAAGGCGACGCCTGACCGGAACAGGGAAGGAAGCCCCTCGGGCTCTTCCAGGATCGCGGAGAAGGCGCCAGGCCAGCCGTCGTGCACCAATGGCAGGACCAGGGCATGCGGGGAGGAGGTCAGCGAGAAGACGTCGCTCTCATGGCCGCCCAGCAGGGGCAGTTGAAGGGCATCGTCGCGTTGCTTGAGCGCGAAGATGCGGCGCATCGCATCTTCATTGCGCGGATCGGCCGCCAGTCCGTAATACGTCTCGGTGGGGAACGCCACGACGCCGCCGCGCTTCAGGATGGCCGCGGCTTTCTTCATTCCCTCCCTCCAGGGGAGGATCGGTGTGGTCGTCATTTGTGGTTGGCCGGGTCCGACTTCGCCACGAAGTCACTCTTGGCCACGAAGCGGGCCTGTAATTTCTCGTCCTTGGCTATGACCTTCTCGCGCATGGAGGCCCTGGCGCCGAGCATGTATTCTCGTACACGAGTGTCGGAGAGTGCCAGGATCTGCAGTGCCAGGAGCGCGGCGTTGCCGGCGTTGCCAAGTCCCACGGTCGCCACGGGCACTCCACGAGGCATCTGCACGGTGGCCAGCAGCGCATCGAAACCTCCCAGGCCCAGCGTCGGCAGTGGCACACCGATGACCGGCAGCATCGAGTGCGAGGCGATCACTCCGGCCAGATGTGCGGCGCCGCCCGCGCCGGCGATGATCACCTTCGCTCCGTCGCGCTCTGCATCCTTGACCAGCTGCTCCACGCGGTGAGGCGTGCGGTGCGCAGAGGCCACGTGCATCGCGTAGGGCACACCCGCGGCGTCGAGTTCGTGAATGGCTGCTTCCATGAATTCCAGGTCGCTGTCGGATCCCATCAGCATCAGCACGTCGATCATGACTTACTCCTGCGGGGAAAGGGCCCGCGCCCCGATGTCCCGGCGGTACTGCATGCCGGGGAAGTGAATCTTTTCGACCGCAGCATACGCCGCGGCGGCGGCCTGCGGCAGATTTTCCCCGACGCCGGTGACGCCCAGGACACGGCCACCGCGTGTGTAGAAGCGGCCGCCCTCATTCCGGTCGCCCTCGCGGCGCGTGCCGGCGTGGAAGACCTTGACTCCGGGCATCAGTCGGGCCTCCTCCAGGCCCGTGATCTCGTCTCCAGTGAGG
>JAHITJ010000061.1 GCA_018817795.1 Myxococcota bacterium
CATCTCCGCCAAGGGCCTCAAGGCCGGCAACGACCTGGCCGTCACGGGCGGCACCTTCGTGATCAACTCCGCCGACGACGGACTGCACTCCAACAAGAGCATCACGATCGAGGACGGCGACTTCACCATCGCGACCCTCGACGACGGCCTCCACGCCGAGACCACCCTCGTGGTCGAAGCCGGCACCATCGACATCACCAGGTCCTATGAGGGGCTCGAGGCCGTGGCGCTGACGATCAACGGCGGCACGATCCACGTCGTCTCCTCCGATGACGGCCTCAACGCCGCCGGCGACACCAGCCCGAAGACCCTGACCATCCATGGCGGGTACATCGCCGTGACCGCCGACGGTGATGGCCTCGACATCAACGGCAGCGTCACCATGACCGGCGGCACGCTCATCGTCCACGGCCCCACCCGCAACGACAACGGCGCCCTCGACTACGATCAGACCTTCGTGCTCACCGGCGGCATCATCGTCGCGGCCGGCTCCTCGGGCATGGCGATGGCCCCGAGCAGCACCTCGACCGAATACTCGGTGCTGTTCGGCTTCAACACGGCCCTGTCCGCAGGCACGCTGATCCATCTGGAGACCTCGACCGGAACCCAGCTGCTGACGTTCAGCTCCACCAAGGCCGTGCAGTCGGTCTGCTTCTCCTCCCCCGAGCTGGGCCTCGGCGCCTACGCGATCTACACGGGTGGCTCCTACTCCCCCGGCGGCCAGACCGACGGCGTTTACGCCGGCGGCGCCTATGCCCCGGGCACGCTGTTCCGCTCCTTCTCCGTCTCGTCGGTCGTCACGAAGGTGAACATCCAGGGAGGCCCTCCGGGCGGAAAAATGATGCCCCCGCCCCCGCCATTTTTCTACTAGTAGAGGGCCGATCAATTATCCAGATACCGGTCTGTCTTTCTTCCCGATCGAAATCGAAATCGAAATCGATCTTGAATTGCTCTGACCGCATTTATCAAGTCCGATGATTCCCAGCTCAAGTCGTGATGAAAAATCGTCGTCAGTGAAGCAACAGTGACAAAGAGGAATTCAAACGCCGCACAGCTCCTGGCAGTATCATCTATCCTGAAAACGATTTCGATTTCGATTTCGATTTCGACATGGACGTGGAGAGCTTCAAGGTAAAAAGGCAAAATTGGTCGGCTCTCTAGGAGCCTGTCTGGAAAAACCCTTGGTGGCAAATGGAATCTTCGAACTCGTGAACACCGCGGTCAGACCCCTCCTCCGGGTCCACGATCGCATCTCCAGCGTCCAACGGGACCCGCACGGCCCCGGGGGGTGACCCTCCGCGCCGGGGGCGGGTCCTCCCCGTCGGGGGCGCGCAAGCCGGCGCCGGGGGCGTGCAAGCCGGCGCCGGGGGCGTGCACGGCCGGCGCCGGAAACGTGCAAGGCCGTGGCCGGAGGCGTGTTCCCGGGCGCCGGAGGCGTGTTCCCGGGCGCCGGAGGCGTGTTCCCGGTCGCCAGAGGCGTGTTCCCGGTCGCCGGAGTTGGCGTCCTCGGGACCCTGGACATGGCTCTGCGGGGCCGGGGGTGCGTTCTTCGGACGCAGAAAGAAATGACCCAAAGCCGTTTCCTGCACGCTGCATCTGTGACCACTTAAGCGCTTGATGGCGGTTTATAATGTGCTGTCAGGTCCTTAGAAAGAAGAAATCCATGAGAGGTTGGATAGTCGAAATCGAAATCGAAATCGAAATCGAAATCGAAATCGGTACCGATGGTTTTTGGATATGATGCAGGTTGAAATATCAAGTCATCGCCAACTTCGCCGTAAATTGCTTAAGTGGTCACGCATGCTGCACGGTGCGATGATTTCAGACGGTATCGGTGGACTTGACCACGGCTGTGACTCCAACTTCAGTTGGAGTCACGCGGATGGATCAAGAGCCGGGCGGCGTGCGTTGAAGTTGGGATGTGTTGGAGGCGCCGCCGGTCACGTCGTGGGACCCGGCGGCAGTGGAAGAGATCGGGCGGGGATATGGAAAGGAAATACCGGCGGAGTTACTCCACGGACGGCACTTCCGGCTCTTCGGGTTTGTTCGGGTTGGGGCTGGAGATGCCCAGGTGGATGCGCAGGCGCTTGCTCGGGATGGCCACGCGGGCGGTCTGGGCCCACTCCTGGTACCAGGCCCACATCCTGGCGACGGCCTCGTCCATCAGGGCCAGTTGTTCGGCGTCGGTCGCGGCCGGACCGGCGTCGGGCATGCTGCGCGCGCTGACAAGCAGGGCCCGGACGCCGGCGACCGAGTCGGTGGTGATGCCGCGTTTGGCGAGGAGGGCCACGGCGCTCTTGCTGGTTTCGTCGGTGCGGGCGGCCAGGGCGTCGTAGCGGGTCACGAAGGTGCCCACCGAGACGAGGACCTCGGGGCCGCTCATCTTGGTGAGGTTCTCGAACAGTTCGGCGTGGACGGCGGGGAACCGGTGCTTCAGGCAGGCGTCGGCGACGTCGAACTGGGAGTTCTCCCAGCGGTCGAGATCGCCGAGCAGCACGTTGAACTGGTTCTTCGAGGAGGCACCCTGGATGGTCTTCAGCGAGCGGCCCATGGCGGTCTCGAAGTGCGTCCAGCCCTCCTCGTATTCGGCCGCGTCGAGGCCGCGGGGGGCCAGCAGCAGCTGGATCGCCGGGAGCTGGAGGCCCCGGAGCATGATCGCCATCTTCGAGATCTTTTCCTGGTTCGAGTACTTTGCCATCGCTTCCTCCGAAGGGTGCCCAGTGAAGGGCGTATTCAGTTGTGTGGACCCGGTTGTCGTTCAGACGATCGTTGGTTACGAAATATTATTTACCATGTCAAGAAGAAAATCAGAAAAAATTTCAAGTAACCTCGTCGCCGCTGAAAAAATCAATGATATCAGAACTGTACGCTCAGGCCGATGGACCCGAACAGGTCACATTTCTTCTGGGTCCCGACCTCGGGGGACCGGAGCACGTTTGCAAAGCTCAGCACGATGCGGTCCCATCCCAGGGACCACCCGAAATGGACATCCACGACCAGAGGCTTCTTTCCCACGCTCCGGCTGTCCCGGAACGTGTTCCCATCCAGAAAGATATTGCGGGCCACCACACGGGCCTCCGCGCCGAGGATGAACTTCCAGTTGAAGCCTGCCGGGGCGTCGCCAAAGAACCGGTCCAGCCTCCCGGGCTGGATCCGCGGCGGGGAGAACCCACCCCACCCTCGGGAGCCGTAGGTGAACGTCGCGCCGGAATTCGCATAGGTGAAGACGTTCCCGAGGGCCATCCCTGCATGCAGCGACACCTCCAGGTCGTTGCCGGAGGAGAGGGTGGAGGAGATTATCTGCCGGTCATGTTGATAGGACAGGACGACGCCGGGCTCGTTTTCAATCTGGGTGCTCCATCCTGGAGGGACGTCCGCCCGGAGGAAGAGATGGCAGGTCTTCTGGCTCTGTTCCGCGAAGGACGCCGGTCCCACGACGCCCACCGTGAGTCCGATCTGATCGGAGTGCTTCCCCGACTGCATGTCGAAATGCAGCGCTCCATACAGCCAGCCCGCATAGGGTCGATCCACCGTCGGCGGATTGTCATGATAGATGTCGCGCGGCGTGAAGATGCTCTGGCCCAGGGAATAGGAGTCACGAATCCCCGCGTTTTTGGAGATCCATGGAAGCAGGCCGAACCACTTACGCGTCCCCTTCCATAGTTCGGCCGACTCTTCAGGGCTCCAGGAGAACAGCAGACCACTGGTGTAGTGCCGATCTCGGTTGTAGAACAGATCGTTTTCCATGATGAAGTGGAAGGTGCCGGCCGGTGGTGATTCGGTCGCCCCGGCGGTGCGGGAAAGGACGTTCGAAACGCAGGCAACGCACAGCAGGAGGAAGAGACGATTCATTCTTGTTTTCCGGGGCTCACGCAAGGCTTTCCGCATCCCGAGCCGGGCCCCTAGTTTCCTCGGAACTGTTCAACCACTTCGTCATAATGCCGTTCCAGTTCGAGAATCCGGTCCCTGAGCGAAAACGACTCGATGGCATGGTTGCGTGCCGCCGTTCCCATCCGGCAGCGGAGCCCGGGATCCTCGATCAGGCGCTCGATCCTGTTGGCCATGGCCGCATCATCCCGCTCATCCACGATGAAACCGGTCACCCCATCCCGGATGATGTCCTGATTGCCGCCATGACGGGTGATGACTGCCGGCAAGCCATGAGCCATCGCCTCCTTGAGCACGTTGGTGGTTCCCTCCCTGTCACCGTTTCTGGCGACGACCGAGGGGATCAGGATCAGATCGCTCTCCTCCATCTCGCGGCGGAGCTCCGCCTGGGGAAGAGGGCTTCGAAAGATCACTCGGTTCGACATTCGATTGTCCAGGACGAACCGGTGGTAGAGGGCGTCGCAGGGGCCCTCCCCGATCAGTTGGATCCGGATGTCGTGGCCTTTGCGGAGCAGTCGATCGCAGGCCTGAAGCCCGTATTCAAACCCCTTCTTTTCCACGAAGCGACCGGCCATCAGGATCCGGATGTTCCAGGCGCTCCCGGATCGATTCGGCGAGAGGATCGGGGGAATTCGAATCCCTCGCTGGAAGACGTGGACCCGCTCACGTGGCGCTCCAAGCTCCACGAGCCGGCGAGCGAGATCACTTGAAACAGCCAGGAATCGGTCGATGTGCTGGAACAGGTCTCCCGAGGTCATCCAGTACCGCCAGAAGCCCGGGTGAAAGCGCCGATTCGTCTGCAGCAGGGGGACCTCATATCCGCCAAATGTGACCAGCAGCGGCAGATGAAGCAATTTTTTATAGATCAATGCGTAGACGCCCCCGGGACCGAATTGCGCATGAAGCAGCGAGAACCGTCCTTCCTTGAGCCGGTGGTAATGCGAGGGGCTCAGGGTCAGGGTCTTGTACAGGACGCTCTCGATTTCCCGCTGAATGCTTGGCGCCGGAGACAGCGCATGGACATGCCTGAAGGGAAACACCTCCTCGTTGAGGCGGCGGTGGCAGAACACCTCCATCTCCCACCGCTCATGGTGCGTGAGCTCCTCGTAGACGAAGGCTTGCGAGAACGGAAGGAAATTGGTGGAAAATAGGGCTGCACGTCTTGTGGGTGAATCCGTCATTGTTTGGACCCTCCGCTCAGGCCGCCGAGAGCCGATCCGCCGACCATCAACAGTGATTTCAAGTCCTCGTCGGTGAAGCGGAGCTGGGCGCCCAGGAAGTAGTCGCGGCCTCCACCTGCGCCGGTGCGAGGGTGATCGTTCAGCAGGTCGTCGACGCCGGCGACGAGGAACAGGCTGGGATAGAATTCCCAGCGCACACCGAGCTTGAGCCGGGGAAACTCGTTGGCTGAGAAGTCGAACAGATCGGAGTGGATCATCAACCGGCTGTTCAGTAGGGTGATGTCCACGCCACCGCCGCCGCTGCTCTCCTTGATGCCGAGCCGGAATGTGAGGTTGTCCACCTGTTTGGCGAACATCAGCGAGAAGCGCATGGAGTCGGTGACGGTCATCTTCTCGGTTCGGGACAGCGGCGGACCCACCTCGGGGTTGTCCGTGCGGATGACCGTGCGCGTGAAGGAGCTGGAGCCGCGAGGATCATCGATAAACTCAATCAGATAGAACTTTCCCTCGCGAGGGTACACGGAAACGGAGATATAGGTCTTCAGGCTGTTGGCCATGAGGTTGTATTCGGTGCGCAGTCCGACGACCATATTCATGCGCGTCATGCCGCCGAGCAGTTGCTTGGCGTCGGTCGTGATCTTCTCGACGTTGTCTGCGATTGTGGAAGAGGTGATGAAGCGCCCGATGGTGCCTTCGCCATCCTTGAGCTTCTTCGTGATCTCGGCGACGTTGGTGGAGACGTCCAGGGTGTTTCCCACGATGGAATCCTCTCCATTTAATTGCCCTTCGAGCTTGTCCAGCAGGGCGTTGGCACGGTCCAGGGAGGCCTGCGCGGTGGCGCCCAGACCGCCGAGCTTGTTGCCCGTGGACGCGGTGATGACGCGCAACTCCCGGGTGAGCTCTCGCACGTTGGCGAGGATGACCGTCACGTTGGCGGGCGCACCGAAGGTCACCAACTTCGCGTCGGCGGAGATCGAATCGAGTTTGAGCAGCAGTTTGTTGAGGGCCTTCGAGTTGCTCGTGATGGCGAAGTCGGAGTTGCGCACCAGTTGGTTGATGCGGGTGGCTGTCAGCGCGCGGACTTCCAGCACCAGCTTCCGGATTTCTGGAATCATGTTGCCGGCGCGGTCGATGATGTCGCCGGTGGTGACGGGCTCCTCCACCAGCCTGATCTGATCACCGTCCCGAAGGCGCCGGTGCTTGCGGAGCCAGCGGGTGTCGGGGTCGATGCTCTCCGGTGTGCCGGGATCTACCTCGAGGTAGAATCCGCCGAGCATGCTTGCGCTCCTTTTGATGACCATCGCGTTTTCATAGAGGACCACGCGCTTCTCGATGAAGATGTCGACGCGAGCCAGGTTGTCCTGCAGCCTGCGGCTTTTGATCTGGCCGACACGAAGCCCTGCGATCTGCACCATGGACTTGTCCACGAGCCCCGTGGCGTCGTGCAGCAGTACATATACCGTGTAACCATCCGCGCCTGCTAAACCCTCGGTGACGGTATGCAGTACATACCAGCTCGCAACGGCGCCGATCACGACGAACAGTCCTACTTTCAGAGCGCCTTTTGTATCGTTCATGATGCACTCCAGAGAGCCTCCGTGCCGGCCTGACGCAGGCCAGGCCGGACAATGGCATCACGTGCTCTTCAGCAGCGGAAAGGCAAAGGCCTTGATCCCATCCTGAGGGAATTGATCCTTCAGATCTTCCACGATCCTGAAGATGGTTTCCTGCTGTGGCAGGTCCACGAACAGCGCCAGCATGAAGTTGATGCCGGGCCAGACGTGGCTGTCCAGGTGGGGAATCGAGTGCTGTCCTTCGCCAAACACCTCTTCCCACTTGGTGTAGTGTTGGATGTCCTTGCTGCGCAGTTCGCCCATGACGAAGTAGTCGAGCGAGGATGCGTATACGATCGAAACCATGACCTTGTCCTGAAGTATTGCCAGCATTTTATTTAACCTCCTAGGCGGATTCCTTGCTCAGATCAGCCTCTTGATTCATGGGTTTCTTCCGGGCCGCCCACCACTCTGCCATGACCTCGATTGCTGCGAACAGGATTGGCACCAGGAACAAAGTGATGAAGGTCGAGACAACCAATCCACCGATGACGACGGTGGCCATGGAGTTCCAGAGTTCGGCCCCCTGGCCGGTGGACTGCGCCAGTGGGATCATGCCGACGATGGTCGTGATCGTCGTCATCAGGACCGGCCGCAGGCGGGAGCGGCCCGCCTCCATGACTGCATCGACGATCGAGTAGTGGCGTGACCGGAGCAGATTCGTGTAATCGATCAGTACAATTCCGTTGTTCACGACGATTCCCACGAGCAGGATCAATCCGATGAATGAGAGCAGGGAGAGTGAATTTCCCGTCATGACGAAGGCCCAAAGCGCACCCATCATCGCGAAAGGTATGGCCGTGAGGATGATCAGTGGCTGCACGAGGGACTCGAACTGAACGGCCATGACCATGAAGACCAGAATGATGCCGATGATCAGGGCAAGGAAAAGCTTGTCGAAGCTCTTCTGCTGCTCTGCCCTCTCCCCACCGAGTTTGACATGTATTCCTGGCGGTGTTTTAATTTTACTGAGCAACTGGCTCACGTCAGTTGATACGGACCCGAGGTCGCGTCCCTGGATCTCGGCGGTCACGCGGATGACGCGCTCCTTGTTCTTGCGCTCGATCCGCAGCGGCCCCTGAGCCTCGGTGATCTTGGCGATACTGCCCAACTCCACAAAGCCGCCCGCAGCCGTGGGAATTTTGAGATCGAGGATGTCCCGCTGAGTCTTCCGATCTTCCTCCCTCAAACGAAAGAAGATGTCGTACTCCTTGCCCTCTTCGCGGTATTTGGCGATCTTCGACCCGTTGAATCCGGCGCGAAGGGTCATACCGATGGTCACCAGGTTAACCCCAAGGTTCGAGGCTTTTTCGCGGTCCACCTCCACGAGATACTCCGGGGAACCCTGCTTGAAACTGTTGTCGACATTGACGATCCCGTCAATCCGTTTCAACTCGCTTTCGATGCTCTCGGAAAGGCTCTTGGCCACCTCCGTGTTGGCGCCGTAGATCTGGATGTCGATGGGTTTGTCCCCGCCGAACATGACGGATGTCAGCATGTTCATGGCTGCGATATGCACGACGGCACCCGGATAATCGTGAACGATGTGCTGCAGGGAATCGGAGATGGCTTGATCGGAGCGCTTGCGTTTCGCCTTGTCGATGAGCGTGATGAAGAGAATCCCCTGATTATCGCTGAACTCGCCCAATCCGAAGCTGCTTGCCATCCCAGTCTCATCGCTCTTGCCCCATGCGGCGAAGTCCGCTGACTTTTCGGGTACCTCATGGTGGAGCCTCTTGATCAGCGTCTTCATGAAGAGGCCCGTTTCCTCACGGGTGGTTCCCGGCGGCATCGTGACGGAAACCGAGATCATGCCATCGTCCATCTTCGGCATGTACTCCGTTCCTACATAGGGCACGAGGACCAGCGAAAACATGCTCAGTCCGGTGATTACCGAAAAACTGATCAGTTTGTGGCGTACCGTGATTCCCAGCAAACGGGAGTAGCCGGACTCGAGCTTGACGAACAACCACTCCAGGGCGTCATGGATATACTTTACGATTCCGGAAAGATTCTGGCGCTTCACGAAGTGTGCGGACAGCGTTGGGACCAGGAAGATTGCGAAGATCAGGGAGGATACCAGGGCGACCGTGATGACGAAGGCAAGTTGCCTGAACATGATGCCAACCATGTCTCCTACGAAGATCAGCGGGACAAAGACAACGATGGTCGTCAGGATGGATGCGATGATGGCTCCAGTCACTTCGCTTGTGCCTTCAACTGCGGCATCCGCCGGACGCTTGCCGCGCTCGATGTGGTGCACAATGTTTTCGATGATGACGATGGCGTTATCGACGATCATCCCTATGGCGATGGCGATCGTCGTGAGGCTGATCATGTTCAGCGTGTAGCCGTTGAAGTACATCAGCAGGAAGGTAAGGATCAACGATAGCGGAATGGTGACGCCTACGATGAGTCCCGCGTGGAGGTTTCTCAGGAACAGGAGTATAACGACCACGACCCAGAGGGCGCCGGTGATCACGACGCCCTTCAGGTTGTCGATCGTGCTGACGATCTGCTCGGACATGTTGCGGATGATCGTGACGTGGACGTCCGGGGGCAGCTCTTTTTCCACCTCCTTGATCCGCGCAAGCACGGCTTCGGTCACTTCCACCGTGTTGGCCTGGGATTGCTTCATCACGATGATGGCCAGAGCCGGTCCCTTAGCCGTCTCCACGAACAATTCCTGTTCGTTGACGGTGTCCTCAATCAGCGCGACATCGCGAAGGCGGATGGAGCTACCCGTGGTCGGGTTGATGCCGACGATCAGGCTGCGGATCTCATCGATGGAGGTGAACTCACCCGGTGTCCGCAGCAGAAATGAGATCTTGTCGACGACGATCTTGCCTCCCGGAATCGTCATGTTGTATGCATTGACCGCCAGTGCGATTTGTTCGTATGGGAGCTTGAAACTCTCCAGCTTTTTCCGGTCGATCATGATCCGGAATTGGCGCTTCACTCCACCCATCGCCTGCACCTGTGCTACACCCGGTACTTGCTTCAGTTGGTTGATGATGTTGTCTTCCGTGAACTGCATCAGGGTCGGGAAACGCTCCAGGGAGGAGTCTACGGACAGGATGAGGATGGGCATCAGGGAGATGTCCATCTTCAGCAGCGTCGGCTTCTCTGCCTCCTTGGGCAGCTTGCGATTGAGGAGATCGAGCTTGTCCCGGACATCATTGGTCGCCTCGTCGATGGTCTTGTTCCAGTCGAACGTAAGCGAAATCATCGAGACGTTTTCCTCGGATTTTGAACTGATCTTCTCGAGTCCGGGTACCGACGAGAGCATGTTTTCAAGCAGATCAGTCACATTGTTCTCAACCTCCATGGGTCCTGCACCTGGGTAGGGAGTGATGACGGTCAGGACCGGGTAACTGATATCCGGCATCAGATCCAGCTTCAGCATCGTATACGAGACGCCGCCGAGCAGGGAGACCGCCAGAAAGATGATGATCGTGGCAATCGGTCGGGCCACGCAGAGGCGTACGAGTTTCATCATGGTGTTTCAGCCTTTCATCTATTCGACCGAGTGTTCTTGCTCGAGCAGCCGGACATTCTGGCCGTCGTACAGGGCGCGCTGTCCTTTGACGACCACCAAGTCGCCCAGCTGGATTCCTTCGAGGATTTCCGTCTTATCGTCGTCGGAGACCCCGGGTTTCACGATCTTCTTGAGGACGGTGCCGTCCCGGTAGACGAAGACGTGATTCATGCCTCCAGCGGCGATGACGCTCCGCCTGGGCACGCAAAGCCGCTGCCCCAGCGTGTCGAGCCGGAGGTTCATCCGTGCAAACATTCCGATCTTCAGGGGCCTGCGGACCTCCTGCTTTTTACCGTTCAGGTCAACGGTGATGGGTTTGTTTTCAATCACCACAGTGGCCTTCGCAGAACGTGTAACCGGATCCAGGTATTCGTCGACCGTGTCGATGACCCCGGAAAAGTCGTAAGGGTACGAGTCCACGCGGATGATCGCGGTCAGGCCTTTTTTCATGAAGGGAATGTACTGCTCACGAACCGTGAACTGGATTTTCATCCGGTCCAGGTCGGCGATGACCACCAGCGGGGAGTTCTTCATGGCCTGGGCCGAGGAGAGCAGGTCGCCTTCCTCCACGGATTTGATGATGACGGTTCCATTGATGGGTGCCTTCAGTGTGGCGTCGGACCAGGAAGCAGAGGCCAACTGTCTGGCCGTCTTCGCCTGTTCCAGCATCTGCTCGGTCATCTTCTTTTCAGTCTCGATCTTTTCGAAGTCGGTCTTGGGGATGACACCCTGTTCATAGAGTTGTTTCAGGCGGTTATAGTTGGTGTTCACCGTGGCCAGGCGGATGTCGGCCTGGTTTACGGACAGTTCAGTCTGGTGGTATCCAAGGGCGACCTTCCCTGCATCGAGACGCGCCAGGATGTCACCCTTCTTCACCTCGTCTCCTTCCTTGACCTTCAATTTGACGATTTCCCCCGGGAACATCGAGAACACGGTGGATTGACGCGCCGATGCGATGGTTCCGGTGGTGTCGACGGAGAGGAACAGATCGGTCTTTTGAGCGGCCTGGGTCTTTACGAAAATGCGGCGGTCGATCTTCGCCAGCTCACTCTGGTGTGCTTCCTGTTTACGTTGCTTGGAGATTCCCTCCTTGACGTTGCCATAGACCAGCAGGCCGATTCCGCCGAAGATTCCCAGTGAAATCAAGATGGAAATTATTTTTTTTACCATGACAGTTCGCTCCCCTCCAGGTGGCTGACACCGATCGAGTACATCAGGCCGGCGAGGTTGAGGTAGTACTCGAATACTGAATTTGTATAATCGAAAGAAGCCGCATCCCAGCGGGTCTGTGCGTCCAGCAGGGAGATGGTTGTCTTCATCTCGGACTTGAACTGGAGTCCCTCAAGCCGGAGGACCTCCTCGGCTTCGCTCAACGATAGTTTCGAGATCCGGATCTTGTTCCATGCTAACCGGACCTGATCGAATTGCTTCTTCACGCTGAGACCAAGCAGATCGCTCGTCTGCCGGTAAACGGCGTCCAACTGCAACTTTTGAGAACGGAGAAGGTCCGTTTCCATGTTTTTCTTATTCCAGTCCCATTGAAAGGAAAGATTGACACCGATGAACCATGCGTTTTTCGGCTGAAGCGAGCCAAGTCCCTCGTTGTGGTCGTATTGTAAAATAATATTCGCGTTCGGTAGCTGGGCAATGGTGCTCGCCCGGATGGCGTGGTCAAGCATCCGGTGCCTGTTCCGGATGTTGAGCAGTTCAACCCGGTTCTTTTCCATCATTTGCAAAGCCGTTGCTACCGGCAGTCGCACCAGACTCAGTGGCTCAGAAAACCGGTTCGTCAGTTCGAAGGTGTCCCTGCCGTTGTCGCCGAGGTGCATTTTCAGGACGTCCATCGCCAAGGCAACTGAAGAACGGGCCGAGACTGTTTGCTGGAGGGCTTTTCCCAGTGTGGTCTTCAGTCGCGAGAGTTCGACCTTGGGCAGCATTTCGGCGGTGTTGAATGCCTGTGCGTTTGTCAGGTGCGAGCGAATCAGATTCTCGGATTTTTCGGCGATCTCAGCATAAGCCTGCGCTTGCAGCACGTTGATGTATGCGACGACGATCTTGTACTTCAGTGTCTCATGGCTCAGTTGGTTTTCGAGACTGGAAACGTCCATGTCGACTTTCCGTGCCTTGACCAACTGGAGAACCGCCCAGGTAGCAGTCAGTGGCTGCACGACCTGGACCTTGTAATTCTGTGTGTATTGTTCCCGCAGGTTCCCCATGTTGGAAAACATGTCTCCCAGGAACACCAGGCAGGAGAGAGGGCAGTCTTCTGGAGGGGCACCAGCCGAGATGCCCAACTCCAGCGGCAGTGCTGAGTCCCAGCGCAGCCAGGTTGCTTCCAGGTTCACCCGGGGCATGAGGTTGCGTTTTTCCGCCCGGTAGCGCAGTTCGGCATCTTTGCGCTTCAGGTTGGCGACGATAACCTCTGGATTGCGCTTGAACGCTCTGTGGATTGCGTTCTGAATTGAAAGTCTCCGGACCTCGGGCGGGTTGAGGAAGAGATCAGGATAGAGGGACCTGTACAATTCCATCGAAGTCAGGTTTTCGATGTCACCAGATTTGTCAGGCGCTTCCGAGGGAGGGATTTTTTTTAGTTGTGCTGGCTGGGTCACCGCAGCCCCGGGAGGATCATGTGCACCTTCGGCTTTGCAATTGGGTGGTTTGCATTCTCCAAATGCAGTATTAGAATTAGACATAAATACAATTAAAGATAGAAGCATATATTTTCTCATCGCGTAAAAATCCTTTTTTACTCAGCAAATGATCGAATAATCAGATTCCGAAATTCCGCGATCAATGCCTCCTGCGAGCAGATGATCTGGGGAGTATTGAGATTGAGAAAAAAGTTCATGTGAGGCAAGAACTGGCCGAAAACGAATATGGTCGAGAACGCCGCCGGATTCAGGACCATCTTGGGTTGATCCTTGAATGCTTCCGAGAAAGCCTCACTGTACATTTGAATGGAGGAATGGACGAACTTGGTAATTCGTTCACGAAATAGAGGGGCGGTAGACAGTAAATCATCCAGGAAGTTGGTATATAGAATGCCGATATTGTCGCGCACCTGTTCGTGGTAGTCGATGATTTCCAGAAAACGAAGGTGGATCGGTTTTTCCTGTTGGAAGATTTTCTTTTCCCCTTCGGACATTTCGTTTAAAGTACGATCGATTAAGGCGAGCAGCATCTCATCCTTCGATTTAAAGTAGTGATATAGCGCCGTTGACTTCATTCCAATATCTTTGGATATATCATCCAGCGTGATCTTTCTGATTCCATGTTTGCTGATATTTTTTAAAGCGGAATCCAGAATCATATCTCGTTTTTTCTGCCTATTGTCCATTGCGTCCATACTCCAAACAGACCTCGGCCTCGATGCTGAAACGATGCCAACCGTAGCCCTGAGCCTTTTCTAGCCATCCTTGCGAACAAAGTCAACGAATTAAATTGAAATTTTGTATTTTTTATTCAATTCTACACTTCGGTGCCCGTAACTGCCCTCCAGAATTCTTCAATCGGGCGCATTCAGGAGTCGTATCATGAAACTACTTTATTGGACAACCCATCTGAATGGCGAAATACTGGCCCATCTGCGCCATGCAATCGGAGAGAACCGGCATGAAATCCTGGTTGCCTACGACCACTGGGAGAGCTTCCAGAAAGAGGCCTGCCAGCGGTTGTGGCCTTTGTCGGTGCGCGTCATCCCGCGCCTGGACTGGCGCAGTCAACTCGAGATTCAGAAGTTCGGCGCCGATGTCGCGCTGGTCGATGATCTCCTGCCGCCATTTCCGGTCGCCTCCAGGGTGTTCGTCATCTGGCACGGCTTCGGCTGGAAGGGGCCGCAGGACCGGATGGAAATGGACACGTTCCTGCGGCAGAGCGAGCGGTTGGTCGGCCCCGTTGTGAAGGCGAATCCACGCTTCGCCTGGAAGGCCTATGGTGAGTTCGACCGCAGACAGCGGATCGAGAAAATGGGAATGGCGCCGGAAAATGTTGTGAAACTTGGAATGGCTGCGGGAGACGACTTCTTCCTGCGAGATGTCGATCCATCAGCAGTCCGGGAGTTTTACCCGTTCGACCCGGTCGCGCCCACGGTGCTGGTCGCACCCACCTGGCATTACGGCGATCCGTTTTACCATTGGGGCGGCACGGATAAGGTCCTGACCTTGCTCGCGGATTCCCTGAGGAAATGGGGTGTCAACATGATCCTTCGCATGCATGATCGCCTCCGCTATTCCGCAGGTACCGTGAACCGGATCCAGCAGTGGAGGCGTATGCAGCCGCATGTGATGGTGAAATTCCAGGATGAAAATGTGGATAATACGGTGGACATGATGATCTCGAGCGTTCTGCTGACGAACTTCTCGTCGATCGCCAACACCTTTTACGCCTCGCGAAAGCCCACCGTGCACTGGTATCCGCTGGAGAGGGACCTGGATCAGACCGTGTGGAGAAAGCTTAAGTGTGAGGGGTTGGCTTCAACGGATGCTGGTACACGTCATAACCTCTGGAAGCTCGAATTGACGGAGAACGGCGGGAGCCTGGCGATGGAGCCTGCCGAAATGATCTTCCAGGTGCGTGAAGCGCTGGATAATCCGCGGCGTGACGAGTTCCGAGCGCAGAGGTTCCTCGAGACGTACATGCATCAGTGCGATGGCCACACCTGCGGGAGGATCACCGGTTTTCTGGAAGATTTTGTCACTGGGACACCAGGTTGTTATCCACCCATATTGCAGGCTTTCAGACCGGGAGTCCTCCGTGGGTTGGCGAGATCGTTCTTCAACGAAATCCGGTAGAGATCCAATGTCTTCCACCATTTCAGAGATAGCCCGCGGCGCAGCGGTCAACTCCTTCGGACTTGCGATTCGAGCAGTCACGACACCGTTGCTGTACATCCTGTTGACCCGTCTCTACGGACAGGTGCCGTTGGGTACCTTCCTTGTGGCCTATAGTCTGCTTGAGGTCGCAGGTGCTCTGGGTACCTCCGGGTTCGTCGATGGAGGGATTCTGTATGCATCCAGGCACTCGCACTCATCTGAGGAGGCTCCCCGGTTATACTCGGCAGTGCGATCGCTTGTGGTGCTGACACTTGTGACCAGCTCAGCAATGCTTGTTCTCGTTTGGTTCGGCGCGCCCTGGGTGGCATTGAGGTTTTACCCTGAATATGACGGATTGGGTTCTGTCCTGCAGATTCTTGCTTTCACACTGCCCTTCGAGAGTCTGACGCGACTGGCGACTGCATTCCCGAAGGCGCAATTGAGGATGGGGCCGGAAGTGCTGGTGCTTCATTTCGTCGCACCGGTGCTGACCATGATCTTTGCGGTTGTTTTTTACATGCTCGGATGGAGTACGCCAGGGATCTCCGCGGCATTTTCCCTGACATATGTCTTCACTCTGGTATATGCAATATTTCTGTTGCGCAACTGGATTGATTATCGGCAGTTGTGGAAGCGGCAGCCCATGGAGTCGGCCTATGGTGAAATACTCATTTTCGTGATTCCGCAGGGCTTGAATCAGACCTTTGGCAGGTTCATCTCTTCGATGGACGTTATCATGCTTGGCGCGCTCGGTGCGTCTCCCGCACAAGTTGCCTTCTATGGGCTCGGTGCGCAGATCGTCAAGAATGTTCGGCAGGTGAAGATGGTCTTCTCGGGAAGTTATGGACCGGTAATAGCACGCTACTACCATGAGGGGCGTTTCGCCGAACTTCGGGAAACGCTCACCGTTGTATCTCGCTGGTCCATCGCGCTCGGCATCCCTGTGATTTTTTTCGTTTCATTCTTTCGTTCAGAGTTGCTGCGGGCTTTTGATTCGGGTTTTACGGAAGATCCGACCTTCATGCTATTATTGCTGATCAACCCATTTCTCTCCTGCGCCTTCGGTATGTCCGGAAATGTGCTCGTGATGTCGGGCTTCTCGCGCTGGAATCTCTTGAACTCGCTTCTCGCAGGTGGCCTGAATTTCCTTTTCAACTGTCTTCTGATCCCGTCGTTCGGCCTGATCGGTGCGGCCGCAGCCACTGCACTATCCGGGACCATCGTTTCGGTGTTGCAAGTGATGGAGGCGAGGAATCTGGTTGGTGTCCGTGTGCCATGGAGAGCCATCTTGCCGTGGATGGGGGTGGGCATGTTGCTCTTTCTCTGGCCGTTTTGGGTGTTTGGTGTGAGTTCAAATTTCATGCTGAAATTGATGGTTTGTGCGCTGCTGCTTTGGGTTTATGGCTGGGTCTACTACAGAGGCTCGTGTAAGAGATGACGTAGGAATACATTGCGTTAGAAGATGGACGCTCAATCACAGCGTTCGGGCATCGCGGCGTGCTTTGACAGCAGCCAAGGCATGCGGAAGAAGAGGTGGAGACGGAGCACGCTGTTGATGCTGTATTTGAAACCAACTAGCTTGCCGCGGTCGTCGCGATAAGAGGATTCGATGTGCTTCATGGCGGGGTGACCTCTCCGGTTGCAGGCGCGCCTACACCTGCTGCAGGGCCTTGAGCTCGGAGTCCGTCTGGCGAAGGCGCAGGGCCAGGGCCAGCGCGAGGCGCTCGAAGACGACGGCGCTGATCTCAGGGTGTCCCTCGGCGAGCCGGTCGAACTGGGCGCGCTCGATGACGTATAGCGCGGTGTCGGTCTGGGCTGCGGCGTTGGCCGATCGCAGGCCCTGGTCGAGGAACGACATGTCCCCGAAGAAGTCGCCGGCGCCGAAGGTGGCCAGGTGGTAGGAGATGCCGCCGGACAGGGGCAGGAAGACCTTCACCACGCCCGAGCGGATCAGGAAGATCTCGCCGCCCGGATCCTTGCGCGTGAAGATGGTCTCACCGGCCTTGAACTCCTTCTCGGTGATGAACAGCCGCAGCTTCTCGATCTTCCCCGCGTCGATGCCCGAGAGCAGCTCGATCTCGCCCAGATCGAAGGTGCGGTCCGCCTCGCAGGCCTCGTCGGGGCAGACGCGCGCGAGCAGCTGGTCCTCGGCCCACTCCAGGGCCGAGTCGTGGTTGTCGAAGAACCGCACGTTGCGCAGCTCCGCCGACAGCCCCAGTTCGGTGAAGTAGCCCTTGACGTCCTTGCCCGTGGGCAGGTGCGCCGGGATGGACGAGAAGATGAGGTAGCCGTCCTTCTCGGCCAGCCGCGCCTCGACCTGCCGGAGCATGTTCACGGCGGTGTAGTCGATGGACAGGATCCGGCGCATGTCCAGCACGATGTACCGGGCGCCGGGCAGGTGCGGGTCCAGCTCCTTGAGCAGCTGGTCGGTGGTGCCGAAGAACAACTGCCCCTGCAGCTCGAACACGACGATCTCCGCGCCGTTGGTCTCCAGGGCCTCGCGCAGGTGCTTGAGGCGCTTCATCTTCGAGGAGATCTGGGCGCCGGTGGCGCGGCGCCGCACGACCGAGCCGCGGATCTGGTCGCGCAGAAACAGCACGATGGCCAGGGCGATGCCCACGC
>JAHITJ010000062.1 GCA_018817795.1 Myxococcota bacterium
GATCCTCGAAGCGGGCGCCGCCGATGGTGATGCGGTGGGCGCTCTCGTAGGAATCGGCGTCCTTGTACGGGGGGCGTACCGTCTCGTTGCAGTTCATCACGAACGACACGCCGGCGACCTGCGCCTGGGGCTGGCAGCCACGGCGCGCCGAGCGAAGCGACACGTAGTCGAGCAACTGTTTCACCTCGGAGCCCGACAGCGTCAGGGTCGTGATGGTGTTCTCGAAGGGGAACACGTTATACATGGTCTCGATCGTCACCGGGCCCGCCTCGATGTCGGAGCGGATGCCCAGCGTGTTGGTCAGGGCGAAGTCGGTCTCGACGCGGCGCCGAACCTGGATCGCGGTGGACACGACGTTCCCCAGCGCGGAGTCGCCATAGCCCGTGGCGAAGCGGCGGATCTTGACCGGTGCGAAGGCGATGAAGCGGGTCAGGGGAAGGTGCTGGTACAGCATGGGCTTGTACCAGTCCAGGAGCCGCTGGGTGTCCCCGTCGAACTGCTCGACCGGGATGCGGTTGTCCATGGGATGGATGATCTGGCGGAAGGCCTTGAGCTCCCAGCCGTTGAGGGCCCACAGGGCCTCCTCGTACGGATCGCCGGAGGTTGGGGCCTCGGGTTTGCCGAAGACGGTGTCCATCTGGCCGACGAACTTCAGGAAGGCGCCCGAGTGCATCAGGGGCACCGCGCGGGAGTTCTTGTAGCGGATCGACTGCAGGTTGCCCTGTGTATCACGTGTGGTCTCCAGGCAGCCGCGCCGCTCCATGAAGTCGATCAACTGCGGGCAGGAGGGGTCCGGGCGGCAGTCGCGGATGACCTCGGGCGGGGACAGCACGATGTGCAGGTGTCCGCCGAAGACCACGTCGATGCCCTCGGTGTTGGCGATGATCTGCTCGTCGCCGGGCAGCCGCTGATTGGAGACGCACAGCGACTCCGGGGTTGTGCAGTCCTCTCCGGGCGGGCAGTTGTCCGGGTCTTCAATGTAAATCTGGTCTTCACCGCCGCGCTCCATCTGCTTTTCCGAGCGCAGGCCCAGGTGGCTGACCACCACGATGACGTCGGACATCGGGCGCAGGTAATCGATGTAAAACTGGATCATTTCGATGGTCTCGACCGGGGTCACGCCCAGGGAGTTACCGCCTTCATACATGGATACGATGGAGCCCAGGGAGCCCGCACCGATGATGCCCACGCGCAGCCCTTCGGCATTGGCGATGGTGTAGGGATGCGTCACCTTGGCCAGCGGGGAGGCGCCGGGGTAATTGGGGTTCTCCATGGCATAGTTCATGTTCAGCATGGGGAAACGGGCGAACTCGATGGTCTTGTTGACGTAGTTGGTGACGCCCATGTCGAACTCGTGGTTGCCCACCGCGAAGGCGTCGACGTGCAGCATGGAGTAAATCAGGAACTCCACCTCACCGAGGTACTCGTTGAAGATCGGGGCGCCCTGGAAGACGTCGCCGGAGTCCACGTGCACCACCCGGCCGCCTGCGGCGCGGATGCGCTTGATCAGCGTCGCGGCCCGGGCGGCACCACCGATGTTGGGTGAGTTCTCGTCGAGACCGAGCGCCTTGTCCGACTCGCCCACCTTCAGATAGTAGGGCAGCAGGCGGGAGTGCCAGTCGGACGTATGGATGAAGGTGATCTTGATGTCGTGACCTTCGAGTTCGGGCAACTCGGTGTGCTTGAGGCAGCCGGCGAACAGGAAGGACAGGGCGATGATGGGAACCAGAAATAAATGGGAGCGGAACATAAAAGCCTCCGGACCCACAAAGATAACGACTCCCAACCGCGCATGCAATGGCAAAGACGGTTTTGTACCATAATAAATTGGCCGAACTTGCCAACAAGCGTCCATCTGTGGTATTTCGATGCACCATATTGGAGGAATGGATGGAACATCCCGAAAGAGAGCATTGGAAATCCTCCCTGGGCTTTGTGCTCGCGGCCGCCGGCAGTGCCATCGGGCTGGGCAACATCTGGCGTTTTCCCACCCTGACCGGGCAGAACGGCGGGGGCAGTTTCGTCCTGATGTACATCGCCATTGTCCTGCTGGTGGGTCTCCCTCTCATGTATGTGGAGCTCTCCATGGGGCGCGCCGCCCAGCGGGGACCGGTCGGGGCGTTCGGCAAGCTGGCTCCGCATCCCGTCTGGAAGCTCCTCGGCTATCTCTTCGTCCTCACCGGCATCGTCATCCTCTCCTACTACGGCGTGGTCGCCGGCTGGACGCTGAAGTACTTCTGGATCGCCCTCACCGAGGGCTTCTCCCGCGGCGGTTCGGGCCCCTTCTTCGAGAGCTTCACGAGCAACGGAACAGCGCAGATCAGTTTCTTCCTGGCGTTTCTGGGGCTCACCGTCGGCATCGTCTTCTTCGGGATCAAGGGTGGCATCGAGCGCATGAGCACGGTCCTGATGCCGGTGCTGTTCGTGCTCCTGATCCTGCTGATCGTCTACGCGCTGACGCTTCCCACCGCCGCCGACGGCCTGCGTTTCTATCTCGTGCCGGACGTCGATCACGTCACCGGAAAGACCTTCGTATTTGCGCTGGGACAGGCCTTCTTCTCGCTCTCCCTGGGCATGGGCGCCATGCTCACCTATGGCAGTTACCTCAGCCCTGATTCCAACCTGGTCAAGTCGGGCCTGATTGTTGTGATTTGCGACACACTCATTGCCATCATGGCCGGGCTGCTGATCTTCCCCGTCCTGGGCGGAGCGCCCGAAAAGAGCGGACCGGGCCTGGTGTTCGTGGTTCTCACGGACCTGTTCGCCACTCTGCCTGCCGGCCGGTTCGTAGGTGCATTGTTCTTTTTGCTGTTGACCATTGCAGCCCTGACGTCCACGATCTCGCTGATGGAGGTGGCCGCCTCGTACCTGATCGACGAACGCGGCTGGTCGCGTCGGAAGTCCGTCCTGGTCATGGGGGCGACGGTGCTGGTGCTGGGCATTCCGAGCGCGCTGTCCCTGGGTGCCGTAGGCGGCCTAGGGAGTCTTGTCAAGATTGGCGGCAACGAACTGGGATTCCTCGGCCTGGCGGACTTCCTGTTCGGAAACGTGGCGCTCACGGCGGGCGGCTTCCTGCTGATCCTGTTCACCGTCTTCGCCTGGAAGCGAAAAAACTTCGAGACGGAACTGTATTCCGGAAGTACACTGGCCCAGGCGCCCAGGAAGGTGCTGTTTTTCCTGCTGGCGGTCGTTGCACCCCTGTGCCTGGCCTGCATCCTGGGGTACATGCTGTTCACCGGCCAGACGCTGGGCTGAAAATCTTAGGTGAAGGTTGACGACGTATCCCCATTGTCCGCAATGCGGCGTGAAACTCGAAACCGGCGCACGCTTCTGTGGTGCCTGCGGGTCCCAGCTCGACAGCGCCGGCGCCTCCGGAGTCCAGGTTTCCTCCCCCGGCGGCACGGTCCACAGGAGTCAGATCACGCCTGACACGCTGTCGCGCGCGCCCATGACGCTGATCGGACACATGGTCGGGGAGTACCGGGTGACCCACTTCGTGGGCAAGGGCGGCATGGGCTGGGTCTTCGCCGCCGTGCACCCGATCATCGGAAAGAAAGTCGCGATCAAGGTCCTCAAGACGACCTTTTCCCACGAGCTCGAGGTGGCCAACGCCTTCGTCAACGAAGCCAAGGCGGCCAACGCCATCGGTAGCAAGAAGATTGTTGATATATTTGCATTTGGACAACTTCCAGCCGGCAACCTCTACTTTGTGATGGAGCTCCTCGAGGGCGAGAGCATGGCCCAGTACCTGTTCCGGGAGGGACGGCTTTCGTTCGCCGACGCCCGCATCATCTTTCCGCTGATGCTCGAGGCCCTCTCGGCGGCCCACGCCCACGGCATCGTGCACCGGGATCTCAAGCCGGAGAACATCTTCCTGATCACCCACAAGGGCAATCCCGTGGACCTGCGGCTGCTGGACTTCGGCATCGCGAAGTTCAATGCCGAGCAGCCGTCGTTTCTGCGGACGCAGGCGGGCATCATCAAGGGGACGCCGTTGTACATGTCGCCGGAGCAGTGCTGAGCAGCGGACACCACCGCGGCCTCGGACATCTACTCGCTCGGGATCATCCTCTACCAAGCCTTCACCGGCCGGGTCCCGTTCAAGAGCAACTCCTACGGGGAGTTGATCGCCGCCCACCTGTCCGAGGAGCCCGAGGAGCCCTCCCTGCTCACACCGATGCCGCCGGCGCTGGAGGAGTTGATCCTGGACTGCCTGCAGAAGGATCCGGAGAAGCGTCCCGCCTCGGCTGATGAAGTGAGATCACGGCTCCTGGCGCTGCTGGACGCGGAACTTTCTGCTCCGGCCCGTCTTGAAGCCCGCGCCCGCCGCCGCTTCCGTCGCGTGCTGTGGACCGCGGTGACCGTCACGCTGGTCGTGGCCGGTGCGCTGACCCTGTGGCTCTGGCCGCGCACCCAGGTTGATCGCATCCTCCACTCGATTCCGATGCCGCCGGCCAGGCACCTGCGGATCGTGACCTCCCACCCGCCGGTGGTCAACGCCGAACTGGCCACCGGCTTCTCCTTCTGGCTGGCCCAGTTCGGGTACCCGCCTGTGGAGATCGAGTGGATCGTCCAGAAGGACGATCTGGGCTACATCCGCAACCAGCTGCGCAGCGCGATCCTGCAGAAGCGCACCGGGGAGCTTGACCTCATGATCGGCGGTGGCGAGAGCCTCCATCGGACGCTGGCCCGCCAGGACTGCATCTCGGTGGGCCAGGTCCGCGAGGCCTGCTCGCAGGTCGCCATCGAGCCGGCAAACCTCGTGCCGCACGTGCCGGGCCAGCTGGCAGGCACCAATCTATATGATCCGGCGGGTTTCTGGTACGGCGTCACGCTGTCGGGGTTCGGCATCGTCTGCAACGAGAAGGCCCTGGAGAAGCTGGGGCTGGCCTTCCCCTCCACCTGGGAGGACCTGGCCGATCCGCGGTTCTTCCAGCGGGTGATCGCAGCGGACCCGCGGCTGTCGAGTTCGACGCACATGGTGTTCGAGATGATCCTGCAGGCCTATCCCTGGAACGACGCCTGGCGGATCATCGTCGGGCTGGGTGCCAACATGCGCGACGGCTGGCTGTCGTCCTCCCAGGGGGTGCTGCAGAAGATCGTCGACGAGCCCGAGATCGCCTGCGGACTGGCGATCGACTACTTCTTCCACCTGGAGAAGGACGAACTGGAGAAGAACTCCGGCGCGAGGCTCCGCTTCGCGATTCCCGAGAAGACCGCCTACCTGACGCCCGACCCGGTTTCGGTGCTGTCCCGGGCGCCCAGCCTGGAGCCCGCACGGCTGTTCCTGCGGTACCTGTTCACCGAGGGGCAGAAGTTGTGGATGCTTCCAAAGGGCTCGAAGTGGGGCCCGACCCACCATTCCGTTCCCCGGCTGGCGGTGGATCCGAGCCTGTACAAGACGCCGGAGGCGTTCGTGTTCTACATGGACCCGTTCGCCTCCAACCCGCCGCGTCCCTTCGAGTCGGATCTGGCCGTCCGCCGCAAGTCGCTGCTGTCGATCCTGCTGCAGGCGGCGGTGGTGCTCAATCACCGTCCCCTGAAGGAAGCCTGGCTATTTCGCTTGGAAAAAGGCGATCTTTCGGCGAAAATGAAGCGCCTGGTCCTTCCGGTCTCCGAGGAACAGTTCCAGAAGTCGGTCAACTCCGATTTGCCCGACGTTCTGGAATTGAAGAACCTCGAGAACCGGTGGATGAACGACTTTCACCGTGTTTACCGGCAGATGGGCCGGCCGTAGACGGCCGGGCCGGCCGTAGACGGCCGGGCCGACCCCTGGATGGTCGGTCCAAGAAGGAGAAGATGCATGTCGAAGAACATTGACCCGTTGACCCTGGAAGCGGGATCCCCTGAGAATCCTTCCATTTTCGGCAAGTACCTGCTGCTGGGCCTGGTTGCCCGCGGCGGCATGGCCGAGGTGTACCGCGCCAAGCGGCTCAAGAAGGAGGAGGGCCTGATCGCGCTCAAGGCGATGCGCACCAAGCTGCTCAAGGAGCAGAAGTACATCGACATGTTCCTGGCCGAAGGCACCCTCGGACGCATGCTGCAGCATCCGAACATCGTGGAGACCCATGAAGGTGGTCGCCACAAGAATGTGTATTTCTTCACGATGGAGTACATCGCGGGCAAGGATCTTACCCATGTCCTGCGCAAGGTCCAGTTGGCCGATCAGCGGCTGCCGGTGCCCGTGGCCGTCTACATCGCACAGAAGAGCGCCAACGCGCTGCACTACGCGCACACGCTGACCGACAAGGACGACAACTGCCTGAACCTGGTCAACCGTGACGTCAGCCCCTCGAACATCCGCATCTCCTATGACGGTGAGGTCAAGATCATCGACTTCGGCATCGCCCGCGCCAAGAACCGTGCCACCTCCGAGATCGGCACGCTCAAGGGCAAGTTCAGTTACATGTCTCCCGAGCAGATCCGCGGCCTGCCGCTGGACGGCCAGACCGACATCTTCAGCCTGGGCATCGTCCTCTATGAAATGCTGACCATGGAGCGGCTGTTCAAGGGCGAGAGCGAGACCGTGCTCATGGAGAAGGTGCGCCAGTCAGTGATTCCGCCGCCGTCGACGATCAACAAGCGCGTGTCGCCCGAGCTCGACGAGGTCGTGCTCAAGGCGCTCTCCCGTGACAAGAAGCAGCGCTATCAGACCGCCGGCGATTTGGCGGCCGCCCTGCTGAAGTTGCTGGAGCCCTACAAGTTTTCGGTCAACGAGCTCGGAGACCTCATGAAGCGGCTGTTCCACGACGACTATGTCAAGGACAAGGAGGTCGCCGTCATCGCCTCGACCCTGGACAGCCAGTTCCAGATGGTGGACACGGGCAAGACCGAGAGCTTCGAGTCGCTGATCGACGAGAACTTCGACGTCACCGGCATCATGGAGATGGAAGTCGACATGGATCCGTGGGAGGAGGAGGAGGAGAACGACCCTGGTGAGGAGGGGAACTCCGATGATCCGGCCCCGCCGGGCGAATTCATGACGCATGATCCTGCGCCTCCCGAGCCCGCTCCACCACAGGCGAACAAGGCCTCCATGGATCCGAACAAGTTGATCTTCACGCTGCTGGGCGTGACCGCGTTTGCCCTGATCGTCACGGTGATCATCATCGTGCTGAAGAAACTGTAAGCCGGCATCATGGACTTATCCGTCATCATTCCCGCCTACAACGAAGCCACCGGCATCACCAGCGTGCTGGAGCGGCTCAAACCGGTGCTGGGCCAGCTTACCGTCACCTGGGAGTTGATCGTCGTCAACGACGGCTCCACCGACCGCACGGGCGAGATCCTGCGCGACATCGACTGGATCCGCCTGATCGAGCATCCCGTGAACCTGGGCTACGGTGCGTCGCTCAAGACGGGCATCCGCAGCAGCGAGGCGCCCTGGGTGGCCATCCTGGACGCCGACGGCACCTATCCAGAGCAGATGCTGCCCGAGCTCGTGCGGCAGTCCGCCGACGCCGACATGGTCGTGGCATCCCGGACCGGCGCCTCGGTGCACATCCCCCTGATCCGCCGTCCGGCCAAGCGATTCATCACCCGGTTCGCCGGCTACATCGCGGGCCGGAAGATCCCGGACCTGAACTCCGGCATGCGGGTCATGAGGCGCTCGGTCGTGGAGAAGTTCTTCCACCTGCTTCCCGACGGCTTCTCCTTCACCACGACGATCACCCTGGCCATGCTCGTCGACGGCTACCGCGTGAAGTATCATCCGATCGACTATCACAAGCGCTCGGGCAAATCCAAGATCCGGCCGATCTACGACACCATGAACTTTCTGTCCCTGATCACCCGCACCGGGCTGTACTTCCGTCCGCTGAAGGTGTTCTTCCCGGTGTCGCTGGTCTTGTTCCTCCTGGGGCTGCTCGTGCTGTTCGGATCCTGGCACGTCTTCGGGAGGATCATGGACTCCTCGGCCACGATCCTGATCATGACCTCGGTGCAGTTCCTGGCGCTGGGGCTGCTCGCGGAGCTGGTGGTCCGCCGCTCCGGCAGGTGAGGAAGGAAGCTGTTCATGCTGCGACGTCTGCTTGTCATGACGATCGTCCCGGGGCTGATGATCAGCGGCCTCTCGTGCGGAAAGAAGCCTTCGGACGGCGATCCGTCCGAGGATCGGGCCAGACCGCCGGTGGCGCCGCTGCCGCCGGTGGCCGTGCCCTCGCCGGTCCCGCCGGTGCCCGAGCCCAAGGTCGCCCGCTCCAGCGAGGGGCTGGGAAAACTGCTGGACCGCTTCAACGCCTGCGTCGGGGCGGTGGCTGAGATCATCCGCGCCTCCGACGCTTCGGTGACGGTCCCGGTCAAGCAGATCGGTGACTGCGAGAAACTGTTCGACGAGATCCTGGCGACCCGGCAGGTGGTGATCTCGGAGCCCTACGCCGAGTACTTCGTGCTCGCCGCGCAGGTTCTGAGCCGTCTGCGGCTGCCCGCGCCCGGTGCAGGGGATCCAGCCGTGCCATTCCCCGTCAAGGAGTTCATCACGGACTACAACGCGTTTGCGCTGCGCAACAATGAGTTGATGGGCATCCCGGTGATCGAACCTGCTCCCGCCGAGGTCGTGCGCCGGAGCGTCCCGAGGCGGACCTACCGGGACGAGCTGGCGCAGCTGGGACAGACCCTGGAGACGGCCGTGCGCGACTGGTCGTTTGCGCACCACTTCGAGACGCTCGGCTCCGGAGCTCCTGCCGCATGGCTGTCCGGCGCCGGCCTCGAGCGCGTCCGGTTCTGGATGCTCCGGCTCAAGCTCGAGGACCAGTTGGGCGACTTCGCCCGGTTCGACTGCGACAATGCAGGCACCGGCCCCGAGGAGAAGATCACCTGCGACACGCTCCAGGGCGCCGGCCGCGCGCTTTCGAAGTCGGCGCAGGATTGGGTCGATGCCTGGACTCAGTTGCTGGGGCTGCTCGGACCCTCCCCTGGCGCGTTCCCGGCCGCGGCCCGGAAGTCCTGTGACGACCGTCAAGCGGCCCTCGAGGAGAAGATCCGGGAGCTTCCCGGCCGGATCGAATGAGCGACAGGAGTCACCGACCCATCATGGACAGGCCCATCCGCACTTATGTATTGTGGATATCATTAATAATAGCCATGTCTGTTTTTCTTCTGGCGGGCCTGCACCGGCAGGGCTTCTGGGAGACCCCCGCCGTGGCGGCCTCCGCGGAGCTTCCCTCGCAGGTCCCCAGATCGCGTCCCGTGGCCGAACCCACGGAGTTTTCCCGCTATCTGGAGCTCGAGGAAGCCAGTTCTTCGAGCTGGCCGCCCCTGGCCCAGTTTGCCTACCGTGGCGCCGCGCGCCTGGGTGGTCCGGTGGAACTGACCACCCGGCTTCCTTCCCTGATCTCGATGGTCCTGCTCTTTATCGCGCTGCTGCTGTTCCTGCGCCGGTTCGGCGGGGGGGAGGAGGCCTGGTGGGCAGGTGTTTCCCTGGCCTCGATGCCGGTGTTCCTCCTGATGGCCCGGACGCTTCAGATCGACACGATCCTGGTGCTGTGCCACACTGCTACGGTCTTCTTTCTGTACGGCACATTCTTCGACGCACCCACGCCCCGGCGGCGATGGCTGTACGCGGGCCTGGCCACCGCAGGCCTGGCCGCCAGCGTGCTGTCGGGCGGCTGGATCCGGGGCGCCGTCGCGGCACCGGTCTGCTTCGGCACCGGTCTGCTGTTCTCCTATCGATCCCTGGGCGTCACCCGACGGCAGGCGCTGACGGTCCTGGGCTTTGTCGCGGCCGCGATCGGGCTGTTCTTCCTGCTGCAGCCATGGATGGGCGTCTGGTTCTTCCCCGAGCCCAATCCCGCGTCGGCCGTGCCCTCGGCCAAGGCGCCCCATGCCCTCTTCACCGTGTTTATCGCCCGTGCCGTGTTCGGCACCTTCCCGTGGTCGGTGATCGCGCTCGTGGGCCTGTTCGCCGACCTGGACGGGTCACCCGATTTGAAGAAGGATTCCAGGGCACCGGTTCCGGGCCGGTTCTTCGCCGGCTGGCTGCTGGCTGTCCTGTTGCTGGGGGCCTATCACGAGATGCGCCTGGCACCGCTGGCGTTCTTCGGCCTGGCGCCGCTGGCCGGGCTGGCTGCCATCGCCATGACGCGGGCCCGGCTGTTCTGGTTGATGCCGTCCATGGCCCTGCTGCTGGGGTTATCTGCCTTGCTGATCCTCCGGGACTTCGCGATGTATCCCCAACTCTTCCCTGAGCTGGCCTCGGGCACCGAGATCCCCTCGGTCCAGTTGCGGCTGGGTCCGTGGATTGTGCCGGCCGTGCTGGCCCTGCTGCTGCCCCTGGCAGGGGTCCTGTGGAGGCGGCTGGAGACCTTCGGGGACGGCTGGGCGGCTTTCTGGCGGGAACTTCGAAAGCAGAGCCTGCTGTTCTTCCTCGTGACCTGGCCCGTGGATCTTTTGTTTGGCGGGCTCGGATGGACCTGGCGCCGCCGTCCCGCCGCCGGAGTGCTGGTCCGCCATTGGCGATCCCTGAGGGAGCGGCTCCCCGTCACGCCGCGCCTGGCCTTTCATGCCTCGGCTTTTGCCCTGCTCTCCTTCGGCGGCTGGTTCTCGCTGCACGTGATTCCGGAGCTCGGACGGGAGTTCTCGACGCGGGCGGTGTTCGCTGAGGTGGCCAGGTTCGCCGGCGCGGACGACAAACTGGCGGTCTACGAGTGCTCTCCGCGACCCGCACCGGTGTACGCGGGTCGGACGGCCACCGTGCTGGGGCCCGACGCGGACCTGGCGGCCTGGATGCGCAGCGGGGAACGCCGGTTCTTCGTGTTCCCGGCCCGCCTGCTGGGCAAGGTGGACTTCCTGTCGCGCACCGGCGGATGGAACTACCACGTCCTGAAAACGGATTCTCTGACCTGGCGACTGGGAGTCAACCGGCTGCCGGGGGGCGCCAGGGATTCCAATCCGCTGCTGAAGTTCATCCATACGGAGAAGCCCCGCTCCGCCTATCCGATCCAGTCCAGCCTCGAGGACCAATTGGAGCTCGTCGGCTACGATGTGCCGCGCACGTTGGCCCGCGGTCAGATGATGACCGTTCGGCTGGTGTTCCTGGTCCACCGTCCCCTGACGGCCGAGAACAAGGTGTTCATCCACCTCGACCCGCCCTACGGCACCCGCATCACGGCTGACCACGAGCCGGTGCAGGGGCTGCTTCCGACGCGGTACTTCGCGCCGGGGACCTACGTCGTCGACGAGTACACCTTCCGGGTCCCCAAGGTCGGCTTTCCCGTCGGGAAGTACGGCGTGTACGCGGGCCTCTTCTCCGGCAACAACCGCGTGAAGATCACCGGCGGCGCCAACGGCGGCCAGGATCGCATCCCGCTGGGCTCCCTGGACATCACCCCCGCGTCGGGCTTCTTCTCGTGTAAATAATCCCCAACAGTTCTTTCAACGTTGTCTTTCCTGATCAGGCCTTCTTGCGGCCCCGGCGCAGGACCGCGTTGAACACGCGGCGGGTGTGCGGCAGGCCCAGGGCCGTCGCGGCGCCTGCGTAGACGAGCATGCCCGCGCCCAGAGCCAGCATGAAGACCGCCAGGTTCCGGAGGTTGTTGCCGCCGCGGGACCAGACGCCGGGCAGGCACGCGCCCCACACGGCTGTGCCCATGAGGACGGCTGCGGCGGCCATGCGCAGCACGTTGGGCAGCAGGCGGGTCAGTTCCAGGTCGCCGACCTTCCTGCGGAAACGCCAGATCAGCACCGTGGCGTTGATCCACGAACTGAGCGAGATCGCCACGGCCAGCCCCACCACGCCGTAGCGCCAGGCGAACAGCGGCCCCAGCATCATGTAGGAAAGCAGGCTGCACGCCGAGGCGATCACCGGCGTGCGGCTGTCCGAGGTCGCATAGTACGCCGGCACGAGGTTGCGCACGATGCCCGCCGACGGCACCCCCAGCGTGAACCCCATCAGCGTCATCGCGGTGATCCGCGCCATATCCACACCGAACTGGCCCCGCTGGAACAGGATCGCCACCAGGGGTTCGGCCATGACGAACAGGCCCACTGCGCTGGGCAGCACCACGAAGAAGGTGAGCTCCAGCGAGGTCCGCAGGGTGCTCTTCAACTTCTCGAGGTCGCCGTCGGAGGCGTGGGCCGACAGCGTGGGCATCGACGCCGTCGCGATGGCCACGGCGAACACCCCCATCGGGAACTCGATGAGCCGCTGGGAATAATACAGCGAGGACAGGGCGCCGGTCTCGAGGAAGCTCGCGAACAGGCGCGACAACAGCACGTTGAACTGGTACACCGCCAGCCCGAACAGCGCCGGCAGCATCAGTTTGGCCATCTTGACGACCCCGGGGTGTCCGAACTGCGGCCGGGGCTTGAAGGTCACCTTCCGCGCCCGCATGGGCGGGATCTGGATCGCGAACTGTATGATGCCGCCGAAGACCACGCCCCAGGCGAACACATAGATCGGCTCGACGCCCAGCGCGTTTCCCAGAAACGGCGCCGAGAAGCCGGCGGCCACGCAGATCAGGTTCCAGAACATCGGCGCCAGCGCCGGCGTGACGAAGTGGCCCAGCGTGTTGAGCACGCCCATGGACAGGGCCATCAGCGACACGAAGAAGATGTACGGGAACAGGATTCGCGTCAGGTTGACGGTCATCTGGAACTTCGCCGGCTCGTCCGAGAAGCCGCCGGCAAACATGGTCACCAGGACCGGCGCGGCCAAAATTCCCACCACGGTCACCCCTGCGACGATGATGGCCGTCACGGTGAAGGCCGTCTGCACGAAACGCTCGGTCTGTTCGGGGTTCTTCCGCCGGTACTCGGTGTACACCGGGATGAACGAGATCGACAGCGCGCCCTCGGCGAGGAGATAGCGCAGCACGTTGGGGATGGTGAAGGCCACGGTGAAGATGTCGGTGATTACCTTGGGGAACACGTAGGCCATCATGCTGTCGCGCAGCAGGCCGGCCACGCGCGAAAGCAGCGTGAAGAAGCCGACGATGCCGGCGGCACGGGAGATGGAGACGGGTTTTTCCTCGGCCATATGATCCTGGGTCCGGTCACGGAACCGGCTCGCTGCCGAATTATGCGTGAGCGCGCGGGAAATGACAAATATTCGTGGGCTTGACCAAACATCCCACTTGCCATACCTTCAGGCATTCGTTCACCACACACCTGCTGGAGGATGGACATGACATCGGCACGGTTCAGGACCCAGGTGTTGAAATACGCACAAAGGGGATCTGTTTTATAATTAGTAAACGTTCATATAACTATATAGCTGGGTTTCGCCTGGCCTGGATCGAGAACCGGAGGTTCGGACAGGCGCGCCTTGACATCCGGACCATCCTCGGGGATAGTCTCCCCATGATGCAAAACATGGATGAAAGTTCTTGTTCCTGTCTCTTTATAATGGCTGTCATATCATAATAATAAGTATAAAATAAATTGAATACGATTGAATTAACACTTAAGTTTCCGCATTTTGCAGAGCAGTGTGTAAGGGGTGGCGATGAAAATTCCAAAAAGTCTTGAACCACTGGTGCAGGATGGTTTCATTGATGAAGTGATCCGTCCACTCCAGAGTGGCAAGGAGGCGGCGGTCTACATGGTGCTTTGTGAGGGTGAAATTCGCTGCGCAAAAGTCTATAAAGATGCGAACAAACGAGGCTTCCACAAGCAGGTTCTGTATCAGGAGGGGCGCAAGGTGCGAAACAGTCGCCAGGCCCGAGCCATGGAAAAACACACCCGGTTTGGACGGAAACAACAAGAAGAGGTGTGGCAGAACGCCGAAGTAAACGCGTTATTTCGGCTGGCCGCCGCGGGGGTGCGGGTTCCCCTGCCCTATCACTTCTTCGAAGGTGTCCTGCTGATGGAAATGCTGGTTGATAAACATGGAGATCCTGCGCCCAGGCTCAATGATTTTCATTTGACCAGCGCGGAGGCGCTGGAATATCACAGCCTGCTGATCCGGGATGTGGTCAAAATGCTCTGTGCGGGAATTATCCACGGCGATTTGTCTGAATTCAATGTGCTTGTGGACAAGCATGGTCCGGTCATCATCGATCTGCCCCAGGCCGTGGATGCGGCGGCCAACAACAACGCCGCCCGGATGCTGGAGCGTGATGTCAGTAATCTGGCTGCCTACTTTGGACGTTTTGCCCCTGAGCTGCTGACGACCACCTATGGCAAGGAGATCTGGAAGATCTACGAGAGCGGCAAACTGACCCCCGAAGTCAAACTGACGGGACATTTCAAGGGCAGCGGCAAGCAGGCCGATGTCAAAAGTATTATGAGGGAAATCGAAGAGGCGCGGGAAGAGGCGATCCGGCGCAAGTACTAGAGGTCCGATCAATCATCAGATACCGGTCTGTCTTTTTTCCCGATCGAAATCGAAATCGAAATCGAAATCGAAATCGATCTTGAATGGCTCTGATCGCTTGGAGAAATCCAGGATAACCGAGGTGGCTAAATGGATCGGCTCTCTAGAGATCGTCGTTGGCCATGCACATGTAATTGGAATAGGAATAGTCGCAGTCCTGGTCGTTCCAGGAGGTGACGTTGCCTGATGTGTTGTAGTCGAACCGGAGCCAGCAGGTGGCGTCGTAGTCGCCGCTGGGCTCGCTGGTCCTCGACTCCGAGGCCCAGAACGCGCCGCCGGTGGCCAGCGATGTAAAGCCACAATCCGCCCGGCTGACGGTGTCGTTGGCGCCCCCGCCGATCATCTTCTTGTCGCAGCACACCATGTACACGGAGCCGCACCAGTTGCTCGAACCGATGGACGTGACCCCGTTGCTGGGGTTGTAGATGCCCAGGGGCCCCAGGAAGTTCCCGTCGGTCGGAATCCCGTAGCCCAGGGCGAGGTCCCGGGCCAGGGCATACAGCGCCGAGGTCCGCGGCGTGAAGAGCGTCATGCCGGCGGCCTTGCAGGAGTCGTTGTCGGTGGTCCGGGACGTCGCGATGCCGCCGGTGACGTACGCAAACGTGTTGGCGGTGCCGCCTTCGATGTGGCAGTAGACTTCGACCGAGGCCAGGGCCGTGGTGATCGTGTAGATGCCGGAGACGGCCTCGGGAACCAGGGTGAGCAGGTTCTTGCAGGAGGTGACCGGGCCGCAGAACCCCCCGTCGCAGAAGCCGGAAGTGCAGTCGGAGTGCTGGTTGCAGCCCAGACCGTCGGTGCAGCGGTCACAGGTGAAGCCGCCGCAGTCGACGTCGGTCTCATACGCGTTCTGCGCCAAATCCGAGCAGGTGGGGACCTGGCAGACCAGCTCGAAACAGACGAAGCTGGCGCAGTCCGAGCGGACCAGGCAGTCCAGACCGTTGGCGCAGGCGGGACAGGAGCCGCCGCAGTTCAGATCCGTCTCGTCCCCATTGATCCAGGCGTCGGAGCAGGCGGGGGTGGAACAGGTCCCGTCCGGATTGCAGTACAAACTGGTGCAGTCGGAGTGCAGGTTGCAGTACAGGCCGTCGGCGCAGGCGGGGCAGGCGCCGCCGCCGCAGTTCAGATCTGTCTCGTCCCCGTTGGTCCAGGCATCGCTGCAGGCAGGCGTGGAGCAGAGGTTGTCCGGGTTGCAGTACCCGCTGAGGCAGTCGGTTTCGCTGAGGCAGGTGAGACCGTCGGCGCAGGGGTCACAGTCGGCCCCGCCGCAGTCGACGTCGGTCTCGGAGCCGTTGGTGATCTCGTCGAGGCAGGACTGCGGGACCGCGCAGTGGCCGGTCTCGTCGCAGAGATCCGAGGCGCAGTCCGCGTGCGACAGGCAGCTCAAACCGGTAAGGCAAGGGGGACACAGATCCCCGCCGCAGTCCTGGTCGGTCTCGTCCTGATTGGTGATCTCGTCGCTGCAGGAGGGATTGAGGACATTGTTGATGTTGTTGATGTTGTTGACGTTGTTGGTCGGATCCTGAAGCCCGGCAGTATCGAACGAGCATCCGGCGGAGGTGGTCAGAAAGAACAACAAAACCCAGGAAGAGAATTTATTTATCATAATCCATCTCGCGGTGCCGTGTTTAAAAAATATAATCCTATGCATCGGCCGGAATCGACACCTGACAAGTATCCCCGTGCCTTCAGGGGTTGTCAATCCCAAGCATGAAATGGGGTTGCGGGAAAGGTGGAGACCGGTTAAATGTTTCAATAATGATGGTTGAACCCCATGGGGCGCGAGCCCTGGAGACGTGAATGATGGGCAAGAAGAGCAAGACTAACGGGAGCGAGGCGAGGACGAGCGGCGGCACCCAAGAAAGTCCTTTTGCGGTGCTCGCGGGGTTGTCCGGGTTGCCCGCTCCTGAGGCGCATAAGGTACCTGCGGCCCCCGTTTCGAGGGAACCGGCGCGGGAGAAAACGCGGGTCCGTGTGGTGCTGCGACGCGAGACCAAGCATCGCGGCGGCAAGGCCGTGATCATCGTGGCAGGGCTCGGTGTACCGGCTGGTTTTGATCTGCACGACACAGAGGAGCTCGCACGGCAGCTCAAGCACCAGCTTGGCTGTGGAGGCACCGTCGAGGCGCGCGGAGATGACCGCGAGATCGTTCTCCAGGGCGACTGCGCTGCGAAGGTCGCCGAACTTCTGCGTGCCCGCGGCTTCCGCGTGGATGGCGTCACGTCCTGACGCCTGGCCTGAAAACGCAACTCAGGGTTCGATGCCGATCCGGTCAAACGGGATCGCGACGAAGCCCTCGAGCTCGAAGGCGGGAGAGCCGTCCCGGAGGGTGAGGTCGAGGCCCGCCTCGTCGGAAAAGAGCGGATCCTCCCCCTCGAGGTTGGGCGTGGTCTGGGCGTAGCTGGCCAGGGCGCCGGTGCCGCCCCAGTTGCCGTCGAACAGGCCGGCTTCATTGCGCCACAGGACGTTTCTGGCGAACACACAGCCCTCGGGGTCCAGCCAGTGGCTCCCGGAGACCTCCGACCATTGCGCCGGAATGACCGCCAGGCTGGCGTAGGCGTCCGACCAGGGCGCGCTCCGGTAGGCGATGGGGTCGGGTCCGTCCCAGCAGGTCTCGTACACGACCTGGATCCGGCCCAGCAGGTTCCAGTCGTCCGGACAACCCTCTGCGCTCCATTGGTCGTTGGCCACGGCCTGGGCCCGCCGGTCGGAGTAGTGCGCCCCCTGGGCGTCCACGATGATGTTGTTCTCGAACCGGTTGTCGCGACCGCCGCCCGAGAGCGTGGCATACCCGGTCACCCCGAAAAACACGTTGCCGAACACCTCGATTCCGCTGGCGGCGTCATCGAGATACACGCCGTTGGCCCCGTTGAAGATGCTTCGGATGTCGTGGAAGAAGTTGTAGGCGATGCGGTTGCCCCGAAAGCCCCAGTCGCGGCCCGTGTACACGGCGCCGGCGTCATTGGCCTGGCCCACCACGCGCTCGATGATGTTGTACTCGATGCGGTGATCGTTGCCCGAGAAGAGCACGGCCGCGTGCGGCGCGTCATGAAGCCGGTTGTGCGCGACGGTGTTGCCGCAGCCGGAGATCGAGACGGCGGGCTTGTAGGTGCGGTCCCAGCGTCCGAAACGGCCGATGTCGCAGTTTCGCACGAACAGGCCGCCCGGGCTCAGCGTGACCCGGTCCCCGCCGTCGAGCCTCACGCCGCCGCCGCCGCTGTCGCTCACCGTGCAGCGCTCGAGGCCGCTGTCCGTGCCCGAAACCGTCATCGCGGTGCCTCCGGCATGGGTCAGCCTCACCCGCCGGACCACGACGTCACGGACGTTGGTCAGGCGCACCAGGGAGCCGCGGGTCAGCGAAAAATCGAGTCCGGCGAAGCGGAGGTGCTCCGCGTCACGCACCTCCAGGAGCGGTCCGTCGAAGATCGATGCCTCGATCCGCGCCTCCCCGGGTTCCGACGGTGGCCAGAGATAGAGCAGCCCGGCATCCCGGTCGACCCAGTACTCCCCGGGCACGTCGAGCTCCTCGAGGAGGTTCAGCACAAAGAACGGCCGCAGCGCCTCGATGCCGTAGCTCGGCGACTCGTCCAGGGTCGCCAGTCCGTCGGCCGACACCTGCGCAGGCAGGGTGTCGTCGGCCCAGAGCTCCTTGAAGAGTCCCTGCAGCCAGGGGTCCTGGGCTGTCGCCCAGCCAAGGTGTCGGTCCCCCGGGATGCGCAGGGTCGTCACTCCGTCGGTCTCGTAGATCCGCAAAAAGCCGTGCTCGGAGAAATCCTCCGGTCGCGTGCGTGCCAGCAGCATCGCGGCCGCCTCACCGCCGAGGGGATCGAGGACCGGGACGGGCCAGGTGCCCGACGCGGCCCACGAGGTGATCTCCGAAGGCCAGCAGTTTGGTTCCACCGCAGGATCGACGCCGCTGAGGAACCAGTAGCGGTGGGTGGCCCCGCCCCACTCCCAGGTGCAGTGGTACAGGTACCAGACCTCGCCACCGGCGAGCTCGGCCCGGTAGTTCGGAAGACCGGCCGTGACGTTGCCCGCCGCGGTGGTGCCCTGGTAGACGAACGTCGTGCCCGTGCCGAACCGATCCCCGGAGAGGATGGCGTCGGCGTTCAGATCCTCGGGGTCGGTCTGGTCGCGGTTGGGCCACCGGGCCAGCTCCAGCGGTTCACCGTCCCAGGAGACCTCCAGCGCCGCATGCCCCTCCCACACGGAGAAGCCGCGCCGTGACAGCACGCCCAGATCGGTGATACCCAGCGCGGTGAGGTCGGCCATGACCACCTTCCCCCGGGCCTCGGGACGGAGCCGGGACCACGCGTCCGAGGTCTCGGTCACCGGTGCGAAGTCCTCCGCGGGGAGGGCCGCCCCGCCGGTGAACTGCACGGTCTCGCCGGGGTAGGCGCCGTACCACACGGGTTGACCATCGTCGCCGGAGTCCCCGGCTTCGAGCACGAACGTGTGGTCCCTCCGGTAGGTGCCGCCGCGCAGGGTGATGATCGCGCCTGTCTCCGGCAGTCCGCCGGCCTCGCGCAGGGCACGCACGGCGTCCCGGGCCCGCTCGGGCGTGGCGAAGGGCGCGTCGAGAGTCCCGGGGGCCTCGTCATCCCCGTCGGGGGCCACATAGAACGTCGCCTGGCCGAAGTCCGGCTCGGAGACCTCCGCGTCAGGGTCGCCGCCTTTGCCGGAGTTGTCGCAGGCCAGGATCAGCAGGATGGTCGGGAGGGTCATCAGACTGATTCGGAAAAATGTGTTCACGATGGACTCCTGGAAGCGTGCATCGGTGAAAAACGACCGAGCAATCGTCCTTAGACTATCCATGAGAAGGCCGCAACCGTCAAGGCCGCGTGCAAAAACATCCATCAACGGACGGTCGCACACCCTGTTTCACCACGTTTCCCTTGCACCTGGTTTTATGATACGGTGCCACACCATGCGGTCACACCTGCTGTACCTGGCCCTTTTCTGCTCCACCTGCACCTATTGCAAGGGGAACGGCGCGGCCAAACCCTGTCCGGAACCGGTCGCCTGTGTGCCGGCGGTCCCGGTGAAAGATGCGCAGAACCCGCCGACCCCGGAGGTCCCTCCGCCGCCCACGATCGTGGTCAAGGAGCCCGTGTGCGCATGGACCGCACCGCCCCCGGAGACCGGCGCCCACACCCATCGCCTGGGGCGGGCGCTTCCCGGGTTTCCCTGGCAGCTCCAAGCCACCTTCGGCCTCCGGGCCCGTGTCACCACCACGCCCGTGAAGGTTGGCGCCGACCGCTGGGTGGTGGGCGACCACAAGGGCAGGATCCAGGCGCTTGACGTGGCGCGCCGGCAGGAACGATGGACGATCCGCCCTGCCTGGCAGGCCAAAACCGGCGATGCCGTATGGTCGGCCCCCGTCCTTTCACCGGACGGGAAGACCCTCTGGGTGGGCTCCGACGACGATCAACTCCATCAGTTCGACGCCGTCACCGGGGCCGGGCTGGCCAAAGTCACGCCTTTTGTCTGCACGCCGAAGAAGAAGACCGATCCCGAGGCAGCCCGCTGCGACCAGGATGCGGCTTTTCTGGTGTTTCCCGACGGCGGCCTGCTCACCGGCGGCGCTGGAATCTCGCGAGTGGACGCCAGCGGCAAGGTGTTGTGGCAGCACCCCGTGACGACCCATGTGCGCGGCTCCGCGGCCCTCGATGTCGATGGACACCTGTATGTCGCCACCCTCGGCGGCGAGGTCCTGTCGCTGACCGCCGACGGGAAATTGCGGTGGCAGGCCCACGCGCGCGGCCAATGTGATTCCACGCCGCTGCTGGCGGGTGGCTGCACGGTCATCGTCGGTTGCGACGATCGCACGCTGACGGCCTTCTCCACCATCGACGGCCGCGTGAAATGGCGTTTGTATGCCCCGGAGGGCTTTCGCGGTGGCGGAGCCCTGTCGCCCGATGGCGCCACCCTGTACTGGGGAAACCTGGACCGGTACCTGTATGCGGTTTCCGTCGAGAACGGAAAGGTGCAGTGGCGCTACCGCACCGCCGGTCGACAGTTGATCCCGCCGCTGGTCGACACCGCCGGGCGGGTGCTGGTCTTCCCTGAGGAAAAGAGGCTGTACCTGCTGGACGCCGCGGGAACGCTGGCCGGGACCTTCGTGTTGCCGGCCATCGCCGAGGCGCATCCTGCCTGGATCGACGAACGTACCCTGCTGCTGCCCCTGGAGACCGGAGAAGTCCTCCTGTTCTCCGGAAAATGAAATGGAGTCTGCATTCCCATGATGTCCAAGAACAACGTCATCCCCATCACTGAAAACCAGCTCCGCCTGTACCTGTCCCGCGAGACCGAGGGTGTGCGGCTCTCCGAGATCGAGGCCCACTTCGCCTGCAGCCGCAGGCAGCGGACCCAGCTCAAGGAGACCCTGGCCGCCCTCATGGAGTCGGGCACGGTCGAGATGTTGAAGGGCGGCCGCTACCGCTGGGCGTCCCGTGTGCTGCCCAAGGCCAGTCCGGCGGGCATCCCTGCGCTCGAGGGCGAGCTGCGGCTCACGCACAGCGGCAACGGCTTCGTGATGATCGAGAAGGCCCTGCAGGACGTGTTCATCTCCCGCGACTACGTGGGAAACGCGCTTGACGGCGACCGTGTGCGTATCGTCTCGTGGAACGCGCCGCGCGGACCCGAGGGCAAGATCGAGGCCATCGTGTCCCGCGGGCGCACCGCCATCACCGGCGTGATCCGCGGCCGTGGCGCCCGGTTCCAGTTCGTCGCCGACGATCCGCGCCTGGTGCGGCCCGTGGAGCTCGCCGAGTCGCCGCCCGAAGAGAGCCTCAACCAGTCGGTCATCGCCAAGATCACGGGCTATCCCGAGCGCCCGGGCGACCCGCTGGTGGTCGTCGTGTCGCGGATCATGGGCCCGCCGGGCTTCCTCACCACCGAGATCGAGAAGACGCTGGTGTTCAACGGCGTCGTGGACTTCTTCCCGGCGGAGGTGGAGGAGCAGGTGCTGGGCGTTCCGCAGAGCGTGCGCGACACCGAGATCCTGGATCGCCGCGACCTGCGTGAACACACGTTCATCACCATTGATCCGAAGGACGCGCGGGACTTCGACGACGCGATCTGCATCGAGGAGACGGACTTCGGGCATGTGCTGTGGGTCGCCATCGCGGATGTCTCGCACTACGTGACGCCGGGCACCCCCCTGGAAGAAGAGGCCCAGCACCGCGGGCTCTCGCTGTACCTGCCCGACCGCGCGATCCCGATGCTCCCCAAGGCGCTGTCGGCGGGCATATGCTCGCTTCGGCCCGACGAGGATCGGCTGGCGATGGTGGCCGAGATGGAGTTCAACCGCGCCGGCGTGCGCACCTCGGTGGAGTTGTATCCGGCCGTGATCCGCAGCCACGCCCGCCTGACCTACGAGCAGGTCGCGGCCGTGCTCGTGGACGATCCCGTGGACGTGCCCTACCGCGAGCGCATCCTGATGACGGCCGCCTGGGCCGCGATCCAGCACAAGCGCCGCCTCGAGCGCGGCTCCCTGGAGCTGGAGCTTCCCGAGGCCAAGGTGCTGCTCGACGAGGACGATCCGCTGCGCGTGCGCAACATCGTCAAGAGCATTCCCAACCCGCAGACCAAGCAGGCCTACAACGTCGTCGAGGAGGCCATGCTCGCGGCCAACGAGGCCGTGGGCGAGTACCTCGCGGCCGCCGGGCAGCCGGTGCCGTGGCGTGTGCACGAGGCCCCCGACCCGGAGAAGATCGAGGCGTTCTTCCGCTTTGCGGCGTTTCTGGGGATCCCGGTGCCCAAGGAGATGGGCCCGCGCTGGTTCTCCGAGGTGTTCGAATCGATCTCGGCGCACCCAGCCAAGGGCGCGATCTCCTACATGCTGCTTCGTTCGCTCAAGCAGGCGCAGTACCGCGTCGACAACGTCGGGCACTTCGCGCTGGCCTCGCCGACCTACCTGCACTTCACCTCCCCGATCCGCCGCTATCCGGACCTGATGGTCCATCGCGCCCTCAAGGAGGTCTGGAAGAAGCGTGGCCTCCCCACCGGAGAGGAATCACTACGGGCGTGCCCGCAGAAGGAGAAGACCGGAGAACTGTCCACGAAGTGCTCCCAGAACGAGCGCCGCTGCATTGACGTCGAGCGCAAGGTCACCGACATCTACCGTGCCTGGTACATGCGGCCGCGCATCGGTGACGTCTTCGAGGGGCACATCCACTCGATCACGCGCTTCGGCCTGTTCGTGGGCATCGACGATCCCTTCGTCGAGGGCCTGATCCGTCTCGACTGGCTCTCCGAGGAGTTCTTCGAGTACGACGAGGGTCTGGGCATCGTGCGAGGCACCCAGAGCAAGCGCATGCTGCTGCCGGGCGATCCGGTGCGCGTGATCCTGGCCAAGGCAGACGTGATCCAGGGCCAGCTCTCCTTCGAGGTGGAGGGATCCGTCTTCTCGATGATCCCCCCACGCCACCAGCCGCGGACGACCGAACAGCCCCCTGCGCGCGGAAAAACCGATGCCCGGGGAGGCCATGGGTCCAAGGCCGGCGGACCGGCGTCCAAGGCCGGCGGACCGGCGTCCAAGGCCGGCGGACCGGCGTCCAAGGCCGGC
>JAHITJ010000063.1 GCA_018817795.1 Myxococcota bacterium
CGACTTCGAGTCGATCCAGCCCGACAACTCCGCCCCCTATGCGGCCCAAAAGACGGGCGGCAAGCACGGCTACATCGATGACCATGGCCGCATGATCGTGCCGTTCCTGTATGACACGGCCGCGCGGTGCTCCGACGGCTTGTGCCGTGCAACGCTGGGCCGCGACACCGTCTACTTCGACACCACCGGCAAGAAGATGCTGACCGTCGCGATGAACGCGGACGTCTTCTCCGAGGGCCTGGCGATCGTGCAGGCCCCGGGGTTCAAATTCGGCTTCATCGACCGCACCGGCAAGCTGGCGATCCCTGCGATCTATCAAGCGGCCCAGGACTTCCATGGGGGGTTCGCCGCCGTCCAGCGGGCCGGAAAATGGGGCTACATCGACCGCACCGGAAAGACCGTCGTGCCATTCAAGTGGACCGAGGCCGGGGACTTCTCCGACGGCTTCGCCAGCGTCACCCTGGAGACCTTCGGCACCAAGGGCCAGACCCTCTCCACGGACACCGCCATCCTCAACGCCCACGGCAAGACCCTCTGGCGCGCGGCCGGACGATTCAATTACTATCTCGACAGCGGTTTTCCGGTGGTCAGCGACCCCGAAAAGGAACGCTTCGGCGTCGTCGATCCGCTGTCGGGACACCTCGTGGTCCCCATGAAACACAAGTACGTTTCGGTCAGCGGACAGGGCCTGATCGTCACTGGAGACGACGCGTCCAGGGTCGCCCTGCTGGACCGCAAGGGAGCCGTGATCCTGCCCATCGCGGAGCGGACCGTCGAATTCAACGTCGCGGGAGTGCTCGTCTCCACCGGCGGGGCCAAGCCCTCGGCCCGGCTGTACGACGTGACCGGCCGCAAGGCGATCACCACCACCACCTACGACGAGCTGGGTGGCTGGTGGACTAGCGTGCCGCACCTGGGCACCTTCCGCCGGGGCGCCACCGGCGGGCTGATGGACGCCAGGGGCCGCGAAACCTGCACCGTTCCCGGCGCCTCCGCAGGCGCCTTCGTCACCAACGCCACGCCCGTGCTCGTGCATCGCTACTACAAACGCTGGTCCACCGGCGCGTTCACCCACCATTTCGCCTCCGACGGCCTGGTCAAGTTCAAGGTCAATGGGAAATGGGGCCTCTACGACTTTCACTGCCGCGTGGTCTCGGCCCCGTCCTGGGAGGACATCGGCATGATGCGCGAATGGATGGTGCCGGTGAAGTCCGCGGGGAAATGGGGCCTGCTGAAGATCACCGCGAGGACGGCGGCGCCGTAGACCCGAAGAAACGTTTCCCCGGGTAGGACGACCGGCAACCGGTCGCACAACCCGGGGCATCATGTCCGGAACACCGCCTCAGGCGGTGTAACGAGGAAGACGGGACTCCTGGGCTTTCCTCTTGTTTCCCCGGGTAGTGGCGACCGGCAACCGGTCGCCCTACCCAGGGGCTAGCTTCCGTATAAGGATGGTCCGGCGCAGGGGTGGGGGGACGGCTCCGACGCATGGAACGGGCACGGGACGGGAACGTAGACGGGCGCAGGGTATGGAAACTTTTTCAGGGGCCATTCTTTCCGAAATCGAGTAACAATATCGGACTGGAGGTTCTGCCATGAAGATCACACTGCCAACCGTATTGCTTAGCCTTTCGCTCCTGGGATCCGCCGGTTCCGCCTGGGGCAGCGAGCACCTCGGCCCGCGCCGGGACATGAAGCAGGCGCCCCTTTCCCGCCTGCATCAAAGCCTGTGGTCGGATCAACTGGAGTTGAAGATCCTCGACAAGACGCCGGTGACGCTGCAGGGCAACCGCCTCGTCGACGCCACGGGCAGGATCGTCTTCGACCCGGCCACGCTGCCGGCCTCGGTGCAGCCCGCGACCCTGTCGCCCACGTTCGCGACACCGGTGGCCACCCTCCGGGCCCGCCGTTTGGCGCTCATGAAAAAATGCAATTGTGATCTGGGTGACAAGGCCAACTATTTCCGTCTGACGCTGGGCGGGGATCAGCCCGCGCGCGCCGGCGTGCTGGCCAAGTTGTCGGCCCTGACCTCCGTCGAGGTGGCGTACCCGGTGTCTTTGCCGGTGGTTCCGCCCACCGACATCCCGCCGACCACGCCCGACTACAGTTCGTACCAGGGCTACTTCAACGACGCGCCCAACGGCATCGGGCTGTCCTCCGCACGGGCCCTGGCCGGCGGGTTCGCCGAGGGCGTGACCAGCGTCGACGTCGAATACGGCTGGGACGTGGGCCACGAGGACCTGGAGCTCTGCGTCGACGCGCTGGTGCCCGACGCCGGCACCCTCTACGATGATCCGGACTACGTCGCTCACGGCACCTCGGTGCTGGGCATCCTGTTCGCCCAGGACAACGGCTACGGCTTCACCGGCTCCCTGCTGGGCGCCACCTGCAAATTCGCCCCCTCGTACACCAATGAATATGGATACAACGTCGCGCGGGGCATCGACCTGGCGCACACCAACCTCACCTCCCTGCCGGGCGTGATCCTGCTCGAAGCCCAGGAGGGTGGACCCAACTTCGATCCGCAGACCTACGGCGGCATGGTGCCCGTCGAGTACATCCCGGCCACCTACGACGCGATCCGCGAGGCCGTGGCCGACGGCATCGTCGTGGTCGAGGCCGGCGCCAACGGCTGGGAGGATCTCGACGCCGAGATCTACGGCGACACGTTCAACCGCGAGGTCTCCGACTCCGGGGCGATCCTGGTCGGCGCCGGCACCCCGCCGGGCGATCCGCCGGCCCGCACCCGCGAGTGGTACAGCAACTGGGGATCGCGCCTGGACGTGCAGGGCTGGGGCTCCCTGGTCTACACCAGCGGCTACGGCGACCTGTTCGGCCCCAACGGCGACGTGAACCAGTACTACACGGCCCAGTTCGGCGGCACCTCGTCGGCCTCGCCCATCGTCACCTCGGCGGTGGGCCTGCTGCTGGGCGTGTTCCGCGCGGGCAACGGCCAGTCGTGCTCGACCCCCGGCGAGTGCGGCGGCGACGAGACCTGTGACACCGCCAACTTCACCCCCGGCTGGTGCGTCAAGCTCCTTCCGCCCGAGCCCCTCACGGTGCGCCGCGTCCTCACCGACACCGGCACCCCCCAAGCCGGGGACGGCGCCGAGCACATCGGCCCGCTGCCGAACCTGGCCCTGGCCATCGAGGCCATCGCGGCGACCTGCGGCAACGACGTGGTCGAGACCGGCGAGGCCTGCGACGACGGCAACACCACCGGCGGCGACGGCTGTTCGGCCGACTGCCGCTCCGACGAGAGCTGCGGAAACGGCATCACCGACCTCGCCGAGATCTGCGACGACGGCAACACCGCCTCCGGTGACGGCTGCTCGGCCGACTGCCTGTCCGACGAGACCTGCGGCAACAACTACGTCGACGCGGGCGAGGCCTGCGACGACGGCAACACCCTCGACGCCGACGGCTGTTCGGCGAACTGCCTGTCCGACGAGACCTGCGGCAACGGCATCCTCGACCCGCAGGAGCACTGCGAAGACGGCAACACCGAAAACGGCGACGGCTGCAGCGCCGACTGCCGCTCCGACGAGACCTGCGGCAACGGCTACAAGGACGTGGGCGAGGAGTGCGAGGACGGCAACCTCATCGACGGCGACGGCTGCTCGGCCACCTGCCGCGACGAGAACAAGAAGGACGACGGCTGCGGCTGCACCGCCGGCTCCCGCTCCCCCTCCACCGGCACCCTGGGCCTGTCGCTGCTACTGGCGGCCCTGTTCCTGTTCCGCCGCCGCCGCTCGTGATCTAGTGACAAACCCCTGGAAACTATGCTAAAGAAATCGCGGCATTGACGCCGGAGGTGATCGATTCATGCGCAATTTCCGTGATATTCCACTGTGGAAGGACGTTACCGAGGACGAATGGAACGACTGGCGCTGGCAGCTGGCCCACGCGGTCCGCGACGTGGACACCCTCAACAAGGTGCTGCCGCTGTCCCACGACGAGGAGCGCGAGGTCCGCGCCACCCTGCAGACGTTCGACATGGCGATCACCCCGTATTACCTGACGCTGATCGACCCCTCGGACCGCAACGACCCTGTCCGCAAGCAGGCGGTGCCGACGATCCTGGAGACCCAGGTGCACATGGGCGACCTGCTCGACCCCCTCGACGAGGACGTGGACTCGCCGGTGCACGGGCTCACCCATCGCTACCCCGACCGCGTGCTGCTGCTGGTGACGCAGCGCTGCTCGATGTACTGCCGGCACTGCACGCGCCGGCGCAAGGTCGGCGAGGTGGACCAGCACCTCGATCACGACGCGCTGGACAAGCAACTGGCCTACATCCGCGCCACCCCCGAGGTGCGCGACGTGCTGGTCTCCGGCGGTGATCCGTTCACGCTGCCCACCGAGGAGCTCGAGTACATCCTCAAGGCCGTGCGGGAGATCGAGCACGTCGAGATGATCCGCATCGGCACCCGCATGCCCGTGGTCCTGCCCCAGCGCATCACCGAAGAACTGTGCGCGATGCTGCGCAAATACCACCCCGTGTACATCAACACGCACTTCAACCACCCCAACGAGATCACCCCCGAGTCGAAGAAGGCCTGCGAGATGCTGGCCGACGTGGGCATCCCGCTGGGAAACCAGACGGTGCTGCTGCGCAACGTCAACGACTGTCCGCATGTGATCAAGAAGCTCATGCACGGGCTGCTGAAGATCCGCGTCCGTCCGTACTACTTATACCAGTGCGACCTCTCCCGCGGCATCTCCCACTTCCGCACGAGCATCTCCAAGGGCATCGAGATCCTCGAGAGCCTGCGCGGCCACACCACCGGCATGGCCGTGCCCATGTTCGTGGTGGACGCCCCCGGCGGCGGCGGCAAGATCCCCATCGGACCTCAATACCTGATCTCGCGCAACGATCATCTGTCGATCCTGCGCAACTACGAGGGCGTGATCACCGTGTACCACGAGAACCAGACCCCGGGTTCGGTGTGCGGCCACGATGAAGCCTGCGCGGATCCGCGCTACCAGGTGAAGAAGGGCGTCGCCCGCATCTTCACGCACCCCGAGGAGATCATCGAACCGTCGCAGAAGCCCCGGAAACTGACCTGAGATGAAACTGATCGCCTGGACCCTCCCCTGTTTTCTGTTCGTTTTTGGCACCGTATCATCCATTGGGGCCTGCACCGGCTGCGGCGGTGGTGGCGGCGGCGACTCCGATGCCAAAGGCGGCTGGGAGGACCTGGCCTCGCGCCTGCGCTCCATGATCCCTGATCCGGGACTCCCCGGGGTTGGCGCGCCCAGACCTGGCCAGGTCCAGGACATGCCCTCCACGCCCGAGGACCGGGATCTGGACTACACCTTCCCCGAAACGCTCTGCGGCAACCTCGTGCAGCGGCTCCTGGAGTGCGAAACCGAGCGCATCCGGAACCAGCCCAACCTGCGGGACAACGAGAAACTGAGCGTGATCTCCAACAAGCGGCGCACGTTCGCCAAAAAGCGCGGGCAGTACCTGTCGCACTGCCAGAAGAAGGTCTCCGGGCTTCCCGAAGCCGGCGTCCGATCCTGTCTGCCACTGCCCTGCGTCGAAATGGATCGGTGCCTGCAAAAAATCTCTGGTCAAACGGGTCCAAAGTGACTACTAACAGGTTGACTACCGGGAGGAAAAGCCATGACCAAAGACGACATCAACCGACAGGATCTCAAAATTCTCCAGGAAAAACCCTCGGCTGAAGCACAGATCATGGTCAAGGAAGATGTTTACATCATCGTCACCCAGGCGTTCTGTCCCAACGGTCACAACCTGGTCGGACATGGCACGCACTCCTTCGACGGCTACCCAGGCATCTGCCTGTTGGTGCAGGATCAGGACCAGCAGGGCATCGTCGAGCTCTCCCCGTTCCACGGCGATCACTCCAAGTCCGGCCCTGCCTTCACCGACGGCCACAAGGTGAAGGTCCTCTGCCCCGTGTGCAAGGCTGAGTTCGAGGTCATCGGAAAATGCACCTGCGACGAAGGCGAGCTGCACTCGATCTATCTGTCTCCGAAGCGCCAGACCGCCCACCAGATGGCAGTCTGCGACGTGTGGGGCTGCTACCACTCCCGCGTCATCGACAACAACGAGATTTTCTCGGAATTCGTGGACAGCTCCTGGCAGGATTGATGCAATCCTGGTATGAATAATAAATGCCGGATGGACGGATGAGGTCCTCGCTGGCCTCACAAGGAGACGATCATGAAAACTACGATTCATTTCCTCGCTTTTTGTATCGTTTTTTCGACGGCATCCATGACCTGGGCCCAGGGCGCCCCCCCCGTGGATGCCGCCTCCCCCCGCGCCGGTCATCCTGTCGGAGATCGCCTCCCCGATCACCGAGGTGCGCGCCGACGACGAATCCGAGATCAAGCTCCGCAAGTTCGGCCTCGGTGTCGAGGTCCGGCAGAACATCGTGCCTGAGTTCTTCCTGAACCTGTTCATGCGCGCCGCCCACGAGGTCGCCACTCCGGCCTACTCGGCGAAGTTCATCTACCGCACCAAGACCACCGACGTCATCATCAAGGGGTCCTACTGGGACATCAAGGCGCCCAACGGCAACTGGATGGGCATCGGTCATGACTGGGAGGACATGGAGTACACCGAGTTCCAGAACTTCAAGTTCGTCTGGGGCCAGATCAACGTGGTGTGGAACCAGCCGCTGATCACCGGCCTGTACTTCATCTACGGCGGCGGCATCGGCGCCGGTGCGGTGATGGGCGACATCTGGACGACGCCGGCCTACAACTGCACCGCCGACAACTGGCGCGACGCCACGACCAATCCCATCAGCGGCTGCTGGCACTCCCCGTTGGATCCCGAACGCGAGAAGGAAGACATCCCGCGGGTCATGGCGGCCCTCGAGGCCACCTTCGGCCTGCGCTACGACCTGTTCTCGAACGTAAGTTTCAAGCTCGAGACCGGCCTTTTCCTGCCCGGCTTCTGGCAGGTGTCCGGCTCGGTCGAGATTCTGTTCTAACTGATCCCCCTGCCTTCCCACAAAAATGAAATACTGATCAGGGTTCCAGCACGCCTCAAGTATTGATGCTTTCCCTGCGGCCTCGTATGTGGTATACGCGAGCGATGAATGAGGAAATCATTTCCCTTACCAAGGTGAACAAATACTATGGACACGGGGGCGGACGACAGCAGGTCCTCCACGACCTGACGCTCACGATCAACCAGGGGGACTTCATCTCCATCGTGGGCACCTCCGGCTCCGGCAAGACGACCCTTCTGAACATCGTCGGCGGGCTGGATCGCCGCTACGACGGGACCTGCGTGGTCGACGGCAAGCAGGTGGAGAAGCTCGACGACAAGCGGCTGGCCCGCATGCGCAACGAGACCCTGGGGTTCGTGTTCCAGTCCTTCAACCTCATGGAGCACCTGACCTGCTGGGAGAACGTCGCGCTCTCGGCCTTCTTCCAGGGCTCCAACATCCCGCAGACCCAGATCTACAACCGGGCCGTCGAGGTGCTCGATCGGTTCGGGCTGCATGACAAGATCCACAGTCAGCCGGCCAACCTCTCGGGGGGTCAGAAGCAGCGCGTCGCCATTGCCCGTGCCCTGTACAACAAGCCCAAGATCCTGCTGTGCGACGAGCCCACGGGCAACCTCGACAGCAAGACCGGTGACGACGTCATCGAATTGTTCAAGTCCCTCAACCGCGAGGACGGCATCACGCTGCTCGTGATCACCCACGAGGAGCGCGTGTCCAAAGCCACCGACCGCAGCATCCTACTTGAGGACGGTCGAATTGTTTCCGAAAACACGGAAGCTCCGCCGGTGAAGTAAATGAACATACTCAATGTCATCAAACTCGTCCGCAAGAACATCAGCCGCAATTCCAAGCAACTGCTTGTTGCGTCCATCGGCATCGTCATCGGACTGTGGGCGTTCTCCCTGTTCCTGTCCTTCGGGCTGGGCATCACCAACGTCGTCGAGGGCGAAATCTTCCCGTGGGACAAAATCGAGGTCATTCCGCCTGCGACCAACCTCGAGGCCAGCCGCTCCCGCACGCCGGTGGCCAACTCCTCGGCCTGCGACGAGAACGACTTCTACATCGACGGCAAACCCAACGGCACGGTGAACCACGATCTGGCGCTGAAGTTCCACAAGAAGCGCTACCTCGACAACGAGGTCGTCGAGATGATCCGCCACCGTCCCGAGGTGCGCACGGCGTATCCCAAGATGAAGTTCACGTTCCCGGCCGTCGCCGAAGGCGGACAGGACGCCCTTCACCTGGCCAATCCGCTCCGGACCGAGATCTTCGCCGACGGCATTGAGCCCGGCACCCTCATCCAGTGCAACGAGAAAGAGACCGCCGAGGACATGGAGCGGCCGCGCGAAGTCCGTCAGTGCGACGTCTACTTCCCGTTCCAATTCAAGGACTACGCCCTCGACAGCGATCTGGACGAGCCCATCTGCAGCACCTCCGACGATTGTGGCCCGGGCGTCTACTGCGAGGAGGATGATCCCGCCAAAATATGGGTTTTCCCCCTGAACAAGCAGGACGTGGGCAACATGCGCAACCGGTACTACAAGTACTGCTACCACGCCATCCCTGTGCTGGTCTCCACGTACCTGCTGGAACTGTGGAACGGCTCGGTCGCCCCCGCCCATGGGTATCCGAAGATCAGCAAATCCACGCTGGGGACCTTCCTGGGCCTCACGTTCGACACCTATCTCGGGCTCTCGATGTTCACCTCGAAGGCCCAGACGGTGCCTTCGATCACCCGAAAGTTCCAGTTGGTGGGCATCTCCCGCAAGGCCATTCCCCTGGGTGTAACCGCTCCGCTGTCCGTGGCTGCGCGTTACAACGACTACTTCGCCACCCGTGACGAGGCCGGCGACGTGCTCGACAAGGAGCGCCCCAAGGCCGAGACATACTCCTCGATCGTGGTGCGCGTGAAGTCGAAGAAGCAGATCACGAGCTTCCTGGCGTTCGTCAAGAAGCTGGGCTTCACCCAGGAGGACACCAACGCCGAGACGGTGGGCCTGGTCATCCTGTTCATCACCGGCATCCTCGTGTTCATCAGTTTCGTCATCGTCATCATCGCGGCGATCAACATCGCCAACACGTATTTCATGATCATCTCCGAACGACGGAGGGAAATCGGCATCATGCGCGCCATCGGCGCGAACAGGGGGGACATCCGATCCATCTTCCTTGCCGAAGCCGCCCTCCTGGGCTTCCTGGATGGCGGGCTGGGACTGGGACTGGGCTGGCTCACCGCGACCTTCGTGGACTGGGTCATCTGGCACGTGGTCCCGGAGTTCCCGTTCAAGCCTGAGACCGCCTTCCACTTCCCCCTGTGGCTCGTGATCTCCACCGTGGTCTTCGGCGTCGCCTTCTGCGTCTTCGGGGCGCTCTTCCCTGCCTACAAGGCGGCCAAGATCGAACCGTCCGAAGCGTTGCTCCCCCAATAGTCTTCCGCGAGGTTTTCCCATGCGCATCGTGTCCGGGCTCGTTCTGCTCACGTTTTTGATTTCCTGCACGACCACCGTCTCCCGGACACCGCGATCGACTGCCGCGCAACTGAAGCTGCCCGATGCGCCTCCGACGCCCGCGGAGCTGCCGCTGGAGTCTGACCTGGACTTCCGCATGATGCTTTCGGCAGCGTATTTCCATGGCAAGACCTGGCCGGAATCCGAACGCCTCCGACTGGATTCCTGGGTCCGCAGGGAGATCGGAGCCAGACTGTCCCGGAACCTGGAGAACGAGGCCTTCACCCTGTGGCTGCCGTACGCGCAGTGGTTGCAGACCGGCCAGACCGCCCCCACACCTGAGTTCATGCAACTGACTTCGAAGTTGATCGACGCATACCAGAAAATGGGGTCGGCCACACGCACCCTCCAGATCATCCATTTCATCGACCAGTACGCCCCCGACACGATCCCCAACCGCACCCGGATCCTCTGGGGCATCCTGGAGCTCGAGCGGGTGCGCGTCGAGCAATGCCGATTCGAGAGCGAGGAGCATCCGGAGCGTTGCATCGCCCAGAGCGCGCTCGAGGGCGACCTTTACAAGGGGGTGCCCCCGCAGCAGGCCCCGGGCTGGCTGCCGCTGCTGCAGGAGATCAGTTTCGCCCTGTGGCAGGTCCCTGCAGATACCTCTTTCCTGCAGGTGCCCGCCTGGCTCGCCGGGGCCTCCGAGGGTCTCCGCCTCCACGGCTCCGATCGCTGGTTCGCGATGTGCCTGTTCACGCCGGACTGCTTCGCCAAGCCCGGCCCGGACGTACGCGCGGCCATGGCCAAGCTCAATCCGTTTTTACACGACGCCTGGATGAACCTGCTGTCCGCCAAGCCGGATCCCGCCCAGCTCGAGGCCCTCTCCCTGTACGTGCACACCCAACTGGGTTCGGGCTTCTCGGGCCGCGTGTGCGAGCTCACCGCGAAGTCGTTCCCCGGCCACCCGCAGACAGCCCTGTGCACCCAGCGGCAGTTCGGCCGCCTGGAGTACAGCCTGCTGCAGCGACGTGTGCTCGTGGAGCAGATCGCCCGCACCCCGTTCGTGCGCGAGCTCTGGGATGAACTGTTCCAGGTCACCGTCTCGCGCTTCTACCACCTCGTCGAGCGTGAGCACCTGACCCTGGCCCGCCAGGAGTACTCCTACCTGCAGCATCTGGTGAAACTGATGGACGCCCGCTGGCCCTCCGATGCGCACCAGAGCGCGCTGACCGTGCAGAGCGTGGCCATCGTGGATCTGTACATGCTGCGAGGCGAGATCGACCTGGCCCGGTCCACCTGCGAATCGACGTTCGCCCGCACCCAGGATCCGCGCATCCTGCTCTCCTGGTTCCGGCTCGAATTCTGGACCGGACAGTACGCCAAGGCCGTCGAACTAATGGAGAAGCTGCGTTCCCTGTCCAAGGAATCCGTATCCACTCAGTATTACTTCATGAAGATGGCCCGCTACCACGCGGTGGCCCTGGACCGCCTCGGGGAAGGCGAGAAGGCCGGCCAACTGCGGGCCGAAGCAGCACACTTCTTCCGGAAGTTGTTCGAATTCATCAATGATCCCGAGCTGCGCACCGAGGTGGTCGTCGACATCGGCAAGCTCTACTTCGATTCGGACAACGCCGCGAACGGACTCCAGCTCTTCCAGGCCGCGCTGACGCGCTCCCCCACCTGCGACATCATCGGCTCGATCCTGCAGACGCTCATCATTTACGAGCAGGTCGACGCGGCCTTCGATGTGTACCACACGCTGATGGATCACGACACGTGCCGCTCCAACCGCAGGCTCTATAGTTCCATCTGGATGCGCTTCTTCGGTCTGCGGTTCGCCGTCACCGACGAGCGCATGGAGCGCGTGAACCAGTATCTCGACGCCTATTCCGGCGATTCGTGGTCCAATGATCTGGCCGCCTTCGCCCGCGACCGTCTCTCCTCTGCCAAGTTGATCTCCAGGGCCGGCAACTCTGGACAGAAGTCCGAGGCCCTGTACTACAGCGGCATCGCCGCCTGGTCCCGGGGGGACACCAAGACCGCCTTCGAGTTGTTCCGGCAGGTCCTCGACCTGCGCATCGTCAACTACACCGAGCATGAGTTCTCGTTCTGGCACATCGAGCGGCAGCTGCGCCGTCCCCCCGAGCCGGAAAAGGAATTTGAGTTCCCCCGCTAATCAGTAGATTGCATGCAGCCGGAAAAGGGGTACAAATACGGTGACCGAACCGTTGCACCCAGGAGTGTCCCCATGAAAAACATCCTTATAATTTTAACATTGTCCATCCCATTGATTCTGTCCGCCTGTCAGAACGACTGCGGGAGCGACTGCAGCGAAAACAGCCAGACCACGTTCACGGTCCTCAAGAGCGACGCGCCGCGTGACACGACGCCCGACGCCTCTGCGGCCACCATCGACGCCTACGTGGCGGCCAACACCGACTTTGCGACGAACCTTTACCAGGAACTGATCAACACCGCCGACGGGAACGTGTTTTTCTCCCCGCACAGCATCAATGTCGCCCTGATGATGACCTATGCCGGCGCCCGCGGCGACACGGCCGCGCAGTTCGCCGACCTGCTGCGCTTCGATCCCGCCGACGGGGCCATCCACGACACGCTCAACGCCCTGGACCTGCACCTGTCGGGCCTGGGCTCCGGCGACCCCGACGAGTTCCGGCTCTCCGTGGTCAACGCGACCTGGGGACAGGATGGCTTTTCCTTCGAAGACGCCTTCCTGGACATCCTGGCGACCTCCTACGGCGCAGGGCTCAACATCCTCGATTTCCTCACCGATCCCGAGGCGTCCCGGGTGGTCATCAACGACTGGGTCGAGGATCAGACCGAGGGCCGCATCGAGGACCTGCTGCCCGAGGGCTCGGTGACCTCCGACACACGCCTGGTGCTCACCAACGCGATTTATTTCAAGGCCGACTGGGAATACCAGTTCTCCGACCAGATGACCCACGACGCCGACTTCACCCGGCTCGACGGCACGGTCGTGACCGCGGAGATGATGGGGCAGGACGAGATCGAGGTGCCGTACTTCGCCAACGCCGAGTTCCAGATGGTGGAGCTGCCGTACAAGGGGCTGGACACCTCCATGGTCATCCTGCTCCCGGCCGACGGCCAGTTTGACGCGGTCGAGTCCGAGCTCGCGGCAGCCTTCATCAACGGTTTCATCGACCAGATGACCCTCCAGAGCGTGATGGTCCAGCTGCCGAAGTTCTCGTTCACCTTCGATGTGAGCCTTAAAGCCCCCCTGATGGCCATCGGCCTGGCCGATGCCTTCGATCCTGCGCTGGCCGACCTCACGGGCATGAACCCGACAGCCAATCTCTACATACAGGACGTCGTGCACAAGGCCTTCGTGGCCGTGGACGAGGACGGCACCGAAGCCGCCGCCGCCACGGGCGTGATCGTGGGCGACACGTCGGTGCCCATGAACATCGTCACCGCCAACCGCCCCTTCTTCTTCTTCATCCGTGACCGCGTGCACGGCACGATCCTGTTCTTCGGACGCGTGCTCGACCCCACCGTTTAATCATTCATAAACATTCAGTCATTTCGCAACAAACGCCGTCAGGGGCCGGCCCATGTCGTCGAAATTACTGAATGTGCCCCAGGTCGTCGTTGACGCAGTGGTTGTCTTCGTTCTGTTCACGGACGTTGCCCACGAACTAGGAAAAATATATAACTTTTGTGGTCAATGGATAATAAATGCTCACGATTCCCGTTGGCTCAAGCATCATGGAAATCGACGCGAGAATATCCTACAACTTTAATATGGTTACAACATAGTCGCTCTGTTGGTGGAATTTTTACCTGCAAAATCAACCAGTTACATTCTCCCTTCAGTTTTCCAATGATTTCCGCTTACAGATTATGCGGTCTCTATCTATTATTTATTCAGATTAGGACACACTCCGCCTGCGAATGAGCATGGTTGTCTTTATAAAAAAAGACTTGACACATTATCGCTAGGGCATGTAATCTGTTATTTATCATTCAGGATTGTGCTTTTTATAGCGAAGTACAATTCACATTATCTGGCACTTGTACCAACAACAGGAAGCACCTGCTTCCACATGAGGAGTACCCTATGCGTTCAGCCATGATTCTGATCTGCCTCGCGCTTCTGACAGCCGGAACCGTCGCCTGTGACAACTCCGGTGACAAAAAGAAGACCGAGGATCCCTACGTCGCCAGGAACACGCTCCCCAACCTGCCCGACTGGACCTGTCCGGCGGGGTGGACCAGCACCCCAGGCTTTGTCGACGCCGACGGCAACGAGAATGTCCCTGAGGGCCTGACCCAGTTCAACCGGTGTGCTCCGCCGGCTTCCTGGGCCGGACCCAATGGCCCAGTCGAACTCGAGAGCTGGGTGTGTCCGGCCGGCTGGGTCACCATCGAGCACGCGACCCTGCTGGATAAAAATGGAAATCCGTTCTCCTGGTGTGAACCCCCCAGGGTCGCGCGCATTTTCTCCCCCGGGGACGCCGATGACGGCACCGATTACCTCACACCGGTGCCCGAGGGGACCAACCCCGACGACTTCGAGCAGTGCGATGTATCCCAGGCCTTGATGCCTCAGTTGTGGGGCACAGGCTGCGTTCACATCGGGGATGCGTGTCCGGCCGGCGACTTCCCGGTGATCCCGCCCGAGGTCACCGGAGCCCGCCTCTACGTCCTTGAAGGCTCCGTGGCCGGTGACGGTTCCGAGGGCGCGCCCTTTGCGACGATCCTGGAAGCCGTGGCCGCCGCAGCCTCCGGCGATGTCATCGTCGTGGGAGCGGGCACCTACACCGATCCGATTGTCATAGACAAACCCCTCACGGTCTGGGGTGCCTGCGTTGAACGCGTGAAGATTGTCGACACCGTCACCAACGACGACGACGGCACCTTCACCGTCAACGACCGACTGGACATCCGGAACCTGGAAATCACCAGCTCGGGAATGGCCTTCAACCAGGCCCTCGCCGAGGGCTCCACCGGACTGGTGGCCACAGGGATCTTCATTCACCACACGACCCGCCGCGCCATTTTGGTGACCAGCGGCAACAGCATGATCCATGACTCCCTGATCTTCAACATCAATCTTGGCGGACCGGACCTGACCGACGCCCGCGGACTGCAGGCCTACTCGATCACCGGGGCCGCCGCCATCGAAGTTGAAAACGTCATCATTGAAAAGGTGTCTGCTGCGATCGTCTCCATGGAAGCCTCGACCAGCATCAACGCCACCCATGTCCTGGCCCGCAACAGTTTCCAGGGCTCGGCGACCGATGGCTATCCCTGCTTCGGCGCCTGGCGTGGGGCCCACCTCACCGGCAACGTCATCGCGGCCGATCAGTGCACCTTCAAAGGGATTCAGGCCAAGGATGCCTCCGCCGTCGTCTCCATCTCCTATGGCGCAGTCACCGACACCAGAACCATGTCCTTTGGCGCGAGCGCCGGCCAGCTCGGCTTTGGCATGGACGCCATCGCATCCCAGTTGATCGCGGATCATGTGCTCGTCCGCAACGCATTTGAGTTCGGCATCGGCTCGTCCAGCACCGGCACCACCCTGAACCTCTCCGATGTCGTCGTCCTCGACACGCAGGCGCGCCCAAACAGTTCAGGCCTCTATGGATGGGGCCTGCTCATGGTCAACGGGCCCGAGGTCAATCTGGAGCGGGGCCTGTTTGAAGGCAACCGAATCCATGCCGAAGGGGAATCGACCCAGCTCAACGCCAGTCACATCGCGATCCTCCATAACCTGGAATCCGACGATGGCATGGGCCTGGTCGCCATGAGCGGATCCCGGATCACCCTCGCCAACGCCCTGTTCGAAGACATCGCGAACCCCAATATTTATGTGAGTGATGCACAGACCCAAATCAATATGAGCGACGTCTTGATCCATCACGCGACGGAAGAGGTCTCTTCCATGTCTGGCTATGGGGTTGTCCTTGCGGGTGGTGCCACAGGGATTCTGGAGCGGGGGGTCATCGACGACGTGGAGGTCTTTGGTGTACAGGCCGAATCGGGCAGCACCCTGGAGGCCATCGACGTGATCGTTTCCAACACGCGCCCGGATGACTTGACTCAATCGGCCGGCTACGGAGTTGGATCCCTCGGCGGCAGCGTGGTCTCCCTGACCCGCGCGTTCATCAACAACAACCATTTTTTAGGGGTCGGAGCCCAGGTCAGCGAGACGGCCGTCCCCGGTGAAGACCCCAACTTGCTCCTCCACGACGTGATCATCTCTGACACGCACCCGAGCGTTGACAATGGGGAGTGCATGGGCCATTTCGAGTCCCAAGGCAGTGTCAGTTCCCTGACCAACGTGCTCATCGATCGCAGCTCGACCGTGGGGAGCTATCACGGCCCCCATACCGTGACCTCTGCGACCCACCTCGTGATCCGGGACACCATGTCCGGCGAGGACTCGGAGAACCCCGGACGGAATGGCTGGGGCCTTCATGTGTTCGATGACGCCGAGTTCACCGGACAGTACCTGCTGATCGAGGGCAGCCAGGACGCCGGCGCAGTGTTCCAGGGTGCTGGCCCCTCCTCCCTCACCGACATCCTGATCCGGGACACCAGGATCGGGGAATGCGCCCTCTACGAATCCACCGACCCATTTTACTGCCTCGATGACGGCCAGACACCGGTCTCCCGTGCCCTGGCGTTGATGGGTCCCACCCACCTGACCGTGACAAACTTCGAGTTCTCCGACAACGGGACCCTGGGTTTCCAACTCTTGATGGGCAGGGACGTCACCGGGGTCGCCTACACCGAGAGCGGCACCCTGACGCTGACCGATGGCGGCATCCTCGGCCACGAGTTCGGCATGTGCATCGAGGAGCTCCCCGACTACGATCTGACCACGCTGGAGAACAACGTGTACCTGGAAAACGACGCCCTGATGTGCATCCAGGCCCACGCCGCCCCCCTGTGGATCATTCCCCCGACCCAGTGAGATTGCCTGTCGGAATCATCTTCAAACCGAGAAGGCCAGCGTCACCACCGTCGTCCTGTTGGATCTGTTCATCGTTCACGCGCGGCCCGGCGGAGTTTGCGGAATTCCTAGGTTTGATGCGGGTCTCTCGCCTTACCCCTTCCACGGCTAGCGGTTTCCGCTTTACCGATTTTCTTTGGGTTGTAATTCATCGAACTTGATCAACTGTCAGGGACAGCCCAGCCCGGCGGGCTGCGTCCCCTCGCGGATTTTGTGCCTCTGCATCAGGGCGGCCAGCCGCCCGTCGGCACGCAGGGCGGCCAGGATCCCGTCGACGGCGGCCTTCAGTTCGGGCTCTCCCGACGGAAGCATGATGCCGTAGCCTTCACGGCTCAGCAGCTCGCCCACGAGCTTCCAGGCTGCGGTGTCGGTCCGGCTGGTGATCAGCACGTCGTCCATGATGAGGGCCTCCACTTCGCCCTTGAACATGGCCTCGAACGTGAGATCGTTGGTCTCGAAGACCCGCAGATCGGCAGCCTTGAAGGTCGCCCGGGCGAGCTTCTCCGAGGTGGTGTTCCGCTGCACCCCCAGGATGAAGGAATCCCGCGGCCCCGTGGGCCGTTTCGTCTTGCTGGCCAGGCGCTGTCCGGTGGCCAGGTAGGGCTCCGAAAACCCGTGCACCCGGCACCGCTCGGGCGTGATGCTCACCGCCGAGATCACGACGTCGTATGGGTCCGGGAGGGAGGCCGCCAGGAGTTGGTCCCAGCCCTGGGGCACCAGCTCCACCCTGACCTTCAACTCGCCGGCGACGAGCTCGCCCAGCTCGACGTCGAAGCCGGTATACCGGCCCAGCTCCGGACTCCACGAGACAAAGGGCGGATGCTGGATCTTCTCGATGCCGATGCGCAGGACCCCGCGGGCCCTGATACGCGCCAGCGCCGACGGATAATAGGAGAACGAGCGCCAGGCGGACCAGGCCGCGCCATCCCGTTGGCGGACCCGCCAGCGGAAGGTGCCCCCCTCGGCGCCCAGGGAGTCCCACGGAATGACCAGATAGTCCTGACCGTCCGGGGCCCGCCAGGCGGGAAAAACCTTGGGCATGGGCGCGAGCCGCTCCAGTTCGATCTCGTGCATGGAGGCTGCCTGGCCCGGCGCCGGCCGCCAGCGCAGCATGTGGGCGCGATTGCGCGGTGAAAACGTCGCTGCGTCGGCGGGCTCGAGGAGTTCGGGAGCGGCCGGGGCCGTGCCGGCGATGACGGTCGGACCGGGGACGGCCACGAAGGCTGCCCAGGGACTCCCAAGGGCTCCCCAGGTCCGCGACAATATCCATGCGCCCACCAGGGCGACGGCAACCAGCGCGACCAGTCCGAAAAGAACCATCTTCCGGCGTCGGAACGGGGAATCCACCACAGTCCGGGTCGTCCCCGATTCTCCGGCTTCCCCGGTGTACGGCCCTGCTTCCACCGATGGATGGGCCTGCATGGTGACCGACGGTTCGACGGCGGCGACCGCACCGCAGAGCTCCTGAAAGAAATCACCGGCCGTGGCGGGGCGCGCCCCGGAATTCTTGTCCAGGGCCTTCTGCAGCACCTGCCACACCGGGATCGGGAAGGAGGGAATGAACTGGGTGATGGGCGTGGGCGGCTCGGAGACGTGCTTGACCAGGATCTGCGGGACGTAGTCCCCCTCGAACGGCAGGCGTCCGGACAGCATCTGATAGGTCATCACGCCCAGGGAGTAGATGTCGGAGGCGGGGCCGATCTCGTCGACACGACCCATGGCCTGCTCCGGGCTCATGTAGGACGGGGTCCCCATGATGATGCCGGTGTTGGTGCGATCCCCGCTCTGAAGCTCCGGCTCCACGAGCTTGGCGATCCCGAAATCCAGCAACTTGACCATCACCCCGAGCTTCGATTGGATGATGCGGACGTTGTCGGGTTTCAGGTCCCGGTGGATGATGCCCGTCTCGTGGGCCGCGTCCAGGCCCGAGGCGATCTGGCGGACCAGCAGCAGGGTCTCCTGGATCGACAGGGCCCCCTTGCGCTTGAGAAGTTGTCCGAGGTCCTCACCAGTCAGGAACTCCATGACCAGGTAGAGCCGCCCGTCCGGGAGCGTGCCGAAGTCGAACACCTGCACGATGTTGGGGTGGTTGATGTGGTTGACCGCCCGGGCTTCGGCGAGAAACCGGGTCGCCATGTCCGAGCGGGCATGCATGCCCGGATTGAGCACCTTGACGGCGACCTTCCGGTCAATCTGCGGATGGATCCCCAGAAACACCTGACCCATGGCCCCGGCGCCCAGGAGGCTCTCCACATGGTAGTTGCCAAGGGTCTGTCCAATCAGGGAATCCCGTTCTTCCATCGGATCAAGTTACTCCTCCCGCCGGATCCGCCCAGGCCGGAAACCGGAGGGTCCGGGCCAGGTCTATCGGAAGGTGATCTTGCGCCAGAACTCGCGCACGGAGAACAACTGGAAATCCTGGCCGCGGGCCGGGATCCAGATCAACAGGAACAGGTTGAACAGGGCGATCACCCAGGACCCGAAGTTCCAGGAGCCCTTCTGGCCAAAGACATACCCCAGGAGCACCTGCACCAGGGTGGTGGCCAGGGCGATCGTCAGAAACGCGTAGGTGACCGCGACGCGGCGCAGCAGCGCCAGGATCGCAAGCGACAGGAAGAAGCCCGCGACCACCAGGTTGGGGATGCCCGAGGTGGCCGTATGCCCGAAGTGGTATATGTTGCCGCGGCCGTGCAGCAACGCCAGGGCCAGCGCGGCGACGGCCAGCAAGCCGGCGACCACGCCGGGGCCGAGCCACATCGGACGGAACCGCTCGGCCTGATCCGACCAGTCCTGGACGCGCACGCCCTTGAGGTTGGCCCGGATCTCCGTAAGCGCAGCCAGCACGCCCTCGCTGCGCGGCGACGTCGTGAAGACGAACATCTTCAGGTTGCCCGCCTCCAGCGGCGCCGAGAGCCCGAAATGCATGACCAGATCGGATTCCTCGTGGAAGGTCTCCCATGGCTCCAGTTTCTTGGCATCCTTTTCGCTCTGTCCGTTTAATAATTTCTTGATAAACCGTTCACGAAAGGACGAAGTCGCGCTCCCCGTCAATGGAAAGAACAGGGAAAACGAACGCAACGGCGCAAACTCCGACGCGCCGGGCACCTTGGGCAGCTCGCACATGACCTCAACGACATCGCCGAAAGCCTTGCGGCTCTTGACGACATGGCTCTTCTTGTCCAGGATCAGCTTCACGAAAGCCCGCACATCGCTCTCCGTGCGCATCTCAATCATCTTGGGGGGGTCGACATGTTGCATTTTCTCATTTAATGCCATCAGCACTTCCTCCATCCGAATCGCCCCACGATATAGTGAATCATTCCATGGAACAAGTGAATTGACAGACCGAGATGGTCCCCGTACTGTGAACCCAACGGGATTGTATATGACCACTTCAACCACAATCGAACGAGATCCCTACGAACTGCAACGTTTTCACGCCGATTTTCGCCGGGCACTCCTGATGCATCGCACCGGTCGGCTGAATTTTTTTTTCACGATGCAGTTTCCCCAGGCCCAGCCGCCCTTCGATGAGGACGAGGAGCTCCTCAAGCAACTGGACTTCAGGCAGTGGCTCTCCGAAGATCCGCCGGAGTCCATCCATCAACTCGGCGCATACCGCAACCTCATCGCCAACCTCGAGCGACTTCTTGAGCTCAGCCGGCAGGCCCTCGAGGCGATCCCGACTGCGCCATCCGACACCGTCCTGTTCGCCGACATCCTCTTCGCGATGCACGAGTTCGACCGGCTCGTGGACCGCCTGCTCTCCGGCGTCATCACCAAACTGATCGACGTGGACGGACTCACGGGCCTGCTCAACCGAACGGCGATGGAGCGGGATCTGGAGAAGGAGCTGGCCCAATTCCGCCGAAGCGGCCGGCCCTTTTCAATCGCGATGATCGATGCAGACCTGTTCAAGCGGGTCAATGACGAGTTCGGGCATGGGTTCGGCGACGTGGTCCTCGAAACCCTTTCGGACAGATTCGTCGAAAGCCTGCGACCAAGGGATCGCGTCTATCGATATGGGGGCGAGGAGTTCCTCGTCCTGCTGCCGGAGACGCCGCTTGAAAACTCCCTTCCCGTGCTGGAGCGGTTGCGCAGACGTGCCAGTGAGCGCACCATCAGTGACGGGGTCGTTTCCGTGCGTCAGTCCGTCTCCATCGGCGCCGCCGAAGTCGAGTCCGAAGAGACGGTCGACGAGATCGTCTTGCGAGCGGACCAGGCGCTGTATCGGGCCAAACAGGCGGGCCGGGATCGCGTCGAAACGGACCCTGGAACCGGAAAAACCTGAACTTCCCCCCCCTTCAGTTCCTGTCACGAAGTGATGTCAGGGCACAGTGTATCATTATTTCACACCTTGGGTTAAAAACCTCGCCCCCAAAAACCTTCGATAAACATCCACACAGAACCAATTCGTCCAAAAAGTAGCCGCCGGCGCTGGGTAATCACTTAAATACTTGCCTTTTTTTGCGCAATCCCGTAAATGGCACGAGCCTTGCGAGCAAGGCCGACGTGGACCTCAGTTTTTTCATCGAGGTTCACTTCGAGGAGAAGCGTCATGGTCAAGTCCATGGTTAGAATTCAAAAGACAGTCGAACGTGCCGAGCCCGTCAGGCCGTCGATTCTTCCTGCGCTGATCTCCAGCGGCGCCACCCTGTTCGACGCGCTGCAGAAGATCCACCACAACCCGGGCAAGGCCCTCATCGTCATCGACGCCTACGGCCGGCTCGAGGGCGTCATCGACGAGAACCTGCTGCGGGAAGGCCTGCTGCGGGCCCGCTCGATGGAAGCGTCCCTGTCCGTCCTTCCGCTCTCCACGGTCGAGGCCGTCCACGTGGACACGCCCTTTGATGAGGTCATCAAGGTGGTGTTCGGTTCGTGCCGCACCCTGATTCCGGTGCTCGACGCCCGCGACCGCGTCATCAACGGCCTCACGCGCGACCAGTTCCACCAACTGCTCATCGAGGATCTCGCATGGGATCCCCGCATGGACTTCACCCAATTGCACACCGACTCCCTGCATCAGGACGCCGTGTTCCGTCCGTGGGGCTTCTACAAGAGCCTGCTGACCACCGAGTTCTCCCAGACCAAGATCATCTCGCTGGATCCCGGCCAGGAGATCAGCTGCCAGAAGCACTTCCACCGCGAGGAGTACTGGACCGTCATCCGCGGCGAGGGCATCTTCCGCCTCGACGACGACCGCTTCCTCGTGGAGAAGGGCTTCACCGTGCGCATCCCGAAGGAATCCGTTCACTGGATCCGCAACACCCAGACCGAAGGCGCCCTGATCCTGATGGAAGTGCAGATGGGCGAATACTTCGGCGAGGACGACATCGTCCGCCTGTCCGACAAATACCACCGCTCCTGATCCCGCCCGACGACGTCTGCTAATCGAAGAAAACGGAAAAAGAAAAAGACAGAAGAGTTTTACCGCGGAAAAGACGGAAGAGATTCCGTGCGCCCGTCTGCGTTCATGCTCGCCGCAACTGGCCCCAGCACTGAGGCGCGTCGAAGCACGCGCCGGATCATCCAAAACCGGACGCCTGCCCGCCACCTGAGGCCACGACGTGGCCGGAACGTCCCTCCAGGTTCTTCGTCCTCGCTCACGCTCGCCGCTACCCGGGGATACAAGAGGAAAGACCCCTGCCCGGCGCCCGCAGGTGCGTTCCCGCCTCATCGGTGATATAACCGCCCCATGCCGTTTTCCTCCGTCGAAGAACTCCTGCTCGTGGCAGCCATCGTCGCACTCGGACAGGTCGTGTACGCCCTGGCCGGGTTCGGCTCGGGCATGGTGTCGGTGTCCCTGTTCGCACTGGCGTTTGGAGACCTGAAGTTCTTCGTGCCGGTGTTCCTGCTGCTGTGCCTGCCCACGGAGGTGGCCGTGACCTGGCAGTCGCGGAGTCTCCAAAACTGGCGCCGCACGGCCCTGGTGCTGGCCGCGGCCCTGCCCACGCTGGCGCTGGGCGCATGGCTGCTGGGGTCCGTCGACTCCTCCCGGCTGGCGTTCTTCCTGGGCCTGCTGATCGTGGTGCTGGGGTTTTACTATCTGCTGCTCGAGGCGCACCTGCGGTTCTCGTTCACACAGAAATGGCATCTGCTGGCCGCCTCGGCGACCGGCGGCATCCTGGGCGGACTCTTCGGCGTCGCCGGCCCGCCCCTGATCCTCTACTTCAAGTCCTTGCGGCTGGACAAGGACGCCTTCCGCGCGGCGCTCATCGGCATCTGGCTGTGCATGACCTGCGTGAAGATCCCGATGTACGCGGGCCTTGGCCTGTACTCGGTGAAGTCCCTGTGGTGGGCGCTGGTCCTGCTCCCGGCGTCGTTTGCGGGCGCGCGCCTGGGCATGTGCCTGCACCGGGCGGTCTCGGAGGCCGCCTTCCGCCGCTTCACCAGCCTGCTGCTCATCGCCTCAGGGTTCCTGCTGGCGCTGCAGAACCGCCCGTAGGATTTTCCAAACGATTTCAACCAGTTGGAGTGGATCTTCAAGGCTCCGTCAGAATGTCATAGGGCAAACTATTGAAGTGTCATGAAAATCGCGGTATGTCGCGGATGTGGAATCGACCCCCGACGGCGTCCATTCACACCGGAGTCATCCTATGCGGAGGAGTTGCATGGTGGCCATCACACGAGTCCTGAGAAATCCCATGAGCGGTCTGACCCATTTCATCGGCGCGCTGCTGGCCGTGGCCGGGCTCGTCGCCCTGCTCCTGAAGGCCTCCGCCGGCACGAACTGGCACGTGACGTCCTATGCGATCTACGGCATCGCGCTGATCGCGCTGTACACGACCTCGACGCTGTACCACTGGCTGCCGCTGCGCGAGTCCGCGGTCGCGACCATGCGCAAGCTCGATCACATCATGATCTTCATCTTCATCGCGGGCACCTACACGCCGATCTGCCTGACAGTCTTCCGCGGCCCGTGGGGATGGACGATGTTCGGCATCATCTGGGGCCTAGCCGTCGCCGGCTTCGTCACGAAGTTCGTGTGGATGCACGCGCCACGTCCGCTGTACGTGGGCCTGTACATCGCCATGGGCTGGACCGCGCTGATCTTCATGGTGCCGCTGGCCCGGGCGATGTCGCACGCCGGCCTGATGTGGCTCCTCGCCGGCGGCCTGCTCTACTCGTTTGGCGCGGTGTGCTACACCCTCAAGCGCCCCGATCCCTTCCCGGGCTTCTTCGGTTTCCACGAGGTCTGGCACCTGTTCGTCATGGCAGGCTCCCTGGCGCACTTCGTGATGGTCTACAACCTGCCGTTGTGATTGCAAACCGCTGAAAAACGAAGAATATTTCAACCACGGAACACACGGAACACGCGGAACATGTGGAACACACGGTCATAATCTCTTCTTCACCTTCAGCGTGCTCCGCTTATTCCGCGGTAAAAAAACCTCTTCTTCCCCTATCGCGCGCTTTCGCGTTTTCCGTGGTAAAAAGATTCTTCTTCGGGGATTACTCTTTGGCGACGCAGAAGCGGGAGATGCCCACGGTGGCGTAGTCCTGCGTGTCCCGGGGGACGCGCTGGGAGCCCAGCTCGCCGGTGGTGCGGCAGGTGTACTTGTCCCGGCAGTCCCCGCTACCGCCGCAGCGCTGCATGCAGAAGCGGCGCTCCAGGGAGGCCTGGGCGCAGAAGCCCGAGCTCAGGCAGACCTCGTAGTCGGCGCAGTCGTCGGTGACCGTGTCGCTGCCCAGGCGGTCCTCGGTGGCCGGATCGCAGGGTGTGAACAGCGTCGCGGGCGGGAAGAAGGCGACACAGACGGCGCCGTCGGGGCAGCTTCCGGCCGAACAGCCCTCGACCGTGCAGTAGCCGCCGGGCATGGAGGTGTCACAGAGGCGGTTGCCGCTGGAGGAGCAGTCCACGTTGGCCGAGCAACTGTCCCCGATCACCGCGTCGCAGGCCATCGTCGTCGCAGCCAGAAGGCAAATCATGATCAGTCGTTTCATCTTCAGCGTTCCCCTGTTCCGTTACCGCCCGTTGCACTTGACGAAGTACGCAATCGAGCGGTCCCAGGTCTTTTCCTGTTCCGTGGTGAAGTAGCAGGCCGGCAGCTGCCCGCTCTTCCGGTGATAGGCGATGCAGTCGCAGCAGATGCCGTGGCGTGGACAGCCCGGATAGGAACAATTGCAGTTCTTCCTGTTCTTCGTTTCGTTGGGGCACGTCATGCAACACCTTGGACTCGGACTCAAACAGTCCGTACGCGGACTCAAACAGTCCGTACGCGGACTCAAGCAGTCCGTACGCTGCATGAATACCCCATTTTTCACCATCACGGAAAGCATTTTTTCCAACATATCTTTAAAAACCGGCCGGTCTGTGGTAGTACTCAGACAGTTAATTAACCTTGGTTGCGTCGCAACCGGAAGAGGAAAAAGGCAGACACATGGCCGACAAGCACGAGATCCTCTGGAAACTGATGGAAGACTCCTACCTCGAGAACGACGCGAAGTCCCTGCAGCGCTCGTTCGCCAACCACCTGGAGTATTCCCAGGGCAAGAACCGTCACATCGCCACGCGGCACGACCTGTACCAGTCCATCGCCCTGTCCATCCGCGACCGCCTGATGGAGCGGTGGAACGACACGATGAACACGTACTACGAGCAGAACGTCAAGCGCGTGTATTACCTTTCGCTGGAGTACCTGATGGGGCGGACCCTGGGCAACAGCCTGGTGAACCTGAGCATCGACGGCGACGCCGGAAACGCCCTGACCGAGCTCGGCTACGACCTCGAGGACCTGCGTGAGCTCGAGCCCGACGCGGGGCTGGGCAACGGGGGCCTGGGGCGCCTGGCGGCCTGCTTCCTGGACTCCATGGCCACCCTGGGGCTGCCCGCCGACGGCTACGGGATCCGGTACGAGTACGGGATCTTCGATCAGAAGTTCGAGAACGGCTTCCAGGTCGAGAAGCCCGATCACTGGCTGCGGTTCGGCAACCCCTGGGAGCTCGTCCGCCCTGAGTTCAGTTATCCGGTGAGTTTCGGAGGCCACGTGGAGAAGAGCCATGACTCCGAGGGCCGCCTGAGCTGCCGCTGGGTCCCCTCGGACCGCGTCGTGGCGGTCGCCTACGACACGCCGGTGCCGGGCTACCGCAACCGCACCGTCAACACCATGCGCCTGTGGTCGGCCCGCACCCTTGACGAGTTCTCGCTCAAGTATTTCAACGAGGGCGACTACATGCGGGCCGTGGAGGACAAGATCCACGACGAGAACATCTCCAAGGTGCTCTATCCGGCCGACGAGCGCGAGGCGGGCAAGGAGCTGCGGCTCAAGCAGGAGTACTTCTTCGTGGCGGCCACCCTCAAGGACATCATCCGCCGCTTCCGGATCAAGAACGAGGACCTGCGGAAGCTGCCCACGAAGGTCGCGATCCAGCTCAACGACACCCACCCCGCGCTGGCCATCCCCGAGTTGATGCGCCTGCTCGTCGACAAGAACTGCTTCTCCTGGGAAGATGCGTTCCGGGTCTGCCAGGGCGTCTTCGGCTACACCAACCACACGATCCTGCCCGAGGCCCTCGAGAAGTGGCCCGTGTACATGCTCGAGAAGCTCCTGCCGCGGCACCTGGAGATCATCTACGAGATCAACCGGCGCTTCCTCGAGGAGGTGGCCGCAAAATTCCCCGGGGAGCCCGAACTCCTCACCAAGTTGTCGATCATCGAGGAGGGTTCCCGGAAGTCCGTCCGCATGTCCCACCTGGCCATCGTCGGCAGCCACTCCCTCAACGGCGTGGCCCAGTTGCACAGTGACATCCTGAAGGCCAAGACCTTCCATGATTTTTACCGGCTGTGGCCTGAGAAGTTCAACAACAAGACCAACGGCGTCACCCCCCGCCGCTGGATGAAACTGTGCAACCCGCGCCTGACGCAACTCCTCGAGAGCCATATCGGCGGGTCCTTCATGACCGACCTGGCCGAGCTCGCCAAGCTGGTTCCCCTGGCCGACGACAAGAAGTTCCGCAAGGCGTTCCGCGAGGTCAAGACCGCCAACAAGCAGGCGCTGGCGCACCTGGTCAAGCAGAAGACCGGCATCAAGATCAACCCCGACTCGATCTTCGACTGCCAGATCAAGCGGCTCCACGAGTACAAGCGCCAGTTGATGAACGTGCTGCACATCATCGCCCTGTACAACCGCATCAAATCCGGCCAGGGAAAGGACATGGTCCCGCGCACCTTCATCTTCGGGGCCAAGGCCGCGCCCGCCTACCATATGGCCAAGTTAATCATCAAGTTGATCAACTCCGTGGCCGACGTGGTCAACGACGATCCCGACGTGGGCGACCGCCTCAAGGTCGTGTTCCTGGAGAACTACTCGGTCAGCCTGGCGCAGCGGATCGTCCCGGCCGCCGACGTCTCGGAGCAGATCTCGACAGCGGGCATGGAGGCCTCGGGCACCGGCTGCATGAAGCTCTCCATGAACGGCGCGCTGACCATCGGCACCCTCGACGGGGCCAACGTCGAGATCCTCGAGGAGGTCGGCGCCGAGAACATGTTCATCTTCGGGCTCAAGACCGACGAGGTCCTCGCGTTGCGCTCCTCGGGGTATCGCCCCCGCGACGTCTACGACCGCTGCGGCGAGCTGCGGCAGGTGCTCGACATGATCTCCCAGGGCGCCTTCTGCCCGGAGCAGCCCGACCTGTTCGCACCCATCGTCCACTCCCTGCTCGACGGCGGCGACTATTACATGGTGATGGCCGACTACGAGGCTTACGCCCGCAGCCAGGAAGAGCTCTCCCTGACCTACCGCGATCCGGAGAAGTGGAGCCGCCTGGCCATCCTCAACGTCGCCAGGATGGGCAAGTTCTCGTCGGACCGGACCATCCGGCAATACGCCGACGAAATCTGGAACGTCAAGCCCGTCGATCCCACCCCCCGCTAACGCGAAAGCCGAAGAGGGGATGAAGAAAAGAAAGGAAAAGAGGGGTTAACCACGGAACACACGGAGCACACTGAAAGGGAGGGCGTCAGACCTGTCAGACCCTTCAGACCCCTCCGTGTGCTCAGTGTATTCCGTGGTTGTAAAAATCTTTCTGGAGGGGATCAACGGGGATAGGAGCCGTCCTTCTCGTGGACAAAGACGTCGTGTTCGCGAATCACGTCGAGCATCTTTTCATGGGTGCCGGGGCGCCCCAGCAGGAGGCGTCCCGTGAAGGGGTCGAAGGGACCGCCGTCGACGTCGGTGGCGACCGCACCGGTGCCGCGCGCGATGAGCACACCGGCGGCCAGATCCCAGGGGTGCAGGTTGACCTCCATGTAGCCGTCGACCTGCCCGCGAGCGCAGATGCAGCAGTCCAGGGCGGCCGACCCCGTGCGTCGCAGGCCCTGGGTGCGCGTCATGAACGTGGCGATCATGGCCAGGTAGCGCTCCGGCCGCGTCGTGCGGTCATACCCGCAGCCGAACATCAACAGTGACGAGCCCAGGTCGTCGCGGGCGGCCAGCGGCGGCATCGGCGCACCGTTGAAGTGCGGCGCCTCGCCGGCGACGCGGGAGAACGTCCAGTCCAGGGCCGGCGCGTGGACCACGCCCACGGCCGCCTCGCCGTCGACCAGCAGCGCGATGGACACGCAGAAGAACGGCAGGCCGTGCGCGAAGTTGGTCGTGCCATCGAGGGGATCGACGCACCAGACACGATTCGCGTCGCCGGTGCGGCCCAGACCCTCGGTCTGGCCACCCTCCTCGGCCAGGATCGCATCGCCAGGGAAGTGCTCCGCCAGCCGGGTGCGCACCAGCGCCTCCGAACGACGGTCGTACGGAGTCACCAGATCGATGGCACCCTTGTGCTCGACGGCCTCCGGTGCGACGCCCAGATGATGTCCCTCGAGGAGGATTTCGCCCGCCTCGCGGGCCATGTGCAGCGCAATCGTGAGTTCTTCGTACATGTCTTTGGCTTTCGTGGTTGGAGTCACAGCGCCGGTCAAGTTGGATGATCCGCACCAAGCATGGGTTCCAGACGGTATCCTCGAACCTGACCGGCTCTGTTACGCGGTCTTCAGCAGTTCGATCAACCTGCGCCGGGCGCCCTCAGGGTCGTCTGCGGAGATGACCCGGATGACCTCGGCCAACTGCAGGTATCCGTGCACGCCCAGCCAGTTCGAGAAATGCCGGCGACCGGCGTGATACAGAAAGGACTCCACCGGCACCCACTCCAGGCAGGAGCGCAGGTCCGACAGGGTCCTGGCACGGGCGACCTCCTGGGAGTCCTGTCCGGGCATCCGGAAGATAAAGTCACCGAAGCCGAAGTGGTGCAGCAGGTGAGCCTGCAGCATCGACAGCAGGTGGGGCGAGGTCTTGTGCATGAAGGAGGCGCCCAGGTCCATGATCTCCTGCTCGCGGTGACTGCGTGCACTCATGATGACGACGGGAAACTCCGCCTGCATGCTGTTGCGCTTCTCCAGGAGGTGGATGCCCGCGTCGCTGTTGTTCTTGCCGTCCTTCGGGAAGCCCAACGCGGAGATAATCCCCACCATGCGGTCCCCGAAGCGATCCATGTAGTCGACCGCCTGCTCGAAGGAGGAGGCCAGCAGGAGCACCGGCCGCTCGCTGGCGGCCTTCTCACGCAGGCTCTCGGGCGAGGACGAAGGCGGCAGCAGCGACAGCGTGCGCTCGGTCAACTCCCGCAGGATCAGCGGAATGAAGTACGAGGCAAAGTTGATCTCGTCCTCGACAAGCAACAAGAAGCGGCGGTGCTGCACCCGGTAGAGCTCCTCGGCGTTGAGCTGGTCTTCGATCAGGTCGACCACCGCGGCGGCCAGGCCGGGCTCGGAGTGCCAGCGGAAGTGATACGCCATGGCCCCCAGCGGCGTGGGCGCCGGCGTGCCGTTGAGCGGAAACGGCCCGTGCGAGATCACGGCCACGGCGCGGGCCCGGCTGGGCGCCCCCTCCAGCAGCTGGTTCGCGTCGTAGCCCGGCAGGTGGTGTCCCAGCACCAGGACATCGGCGCCCGCACCCAGCGGGTCGGTGGTGACGCGCTCCAGGGCGACGGCCCCGGCCATGTCCCGGAACCCTTCCTCAAAAAGTGCGTAGTCGTAGGCGCTGCCGTAGAAGGCAACTTTCCGGATAAGTTCCATGATAACCCCCTCAAATGGGTTAAAAGATTTGTCGTGAAAATGAAAGGGAAAAATTACATGTCACGCTTGTGACGGGCCATGGGCGGCTCGGGAGCGGGCACCGGCTGGGGGCCGCGGACGCGGGGGCCGGGGCCGGGCACGACCACGGGCATCATGCCCGGGACGACCATCGGGGGCACCACGATGACCGCAGGGCGCATGCCGTCACGACCACCCATGCACTCGGGGCTCATGTCGTGGGGGCCCTTGCAGCGGGGGCCCATGCCGTCACGGTCCATGCCGTCACGGTCCATGCCGTCACGATCGCCCATGCACTCGGGGCTCATGTCGTGGGGGCCCTTGCAGCGGGGACCCATGCCGTCACGGTCCATGTCCTCGGGACCCATACCGTCATGACCCATGGGCATGCGGGGATCCACCACGGCGCCCGGCACACGCGGAACCATGACCATGGGGCGACGGGTACGGTACTTCGGCTGTTCCACCACGATCTTCACTTCCACCTTCGGGCGGGCACGGCGAACGCGCTCGGCGATCCGCTTCTGGCGCTCGATGCGGGCGGGATCGGCCGGGGCGTACGGACGGGCGGCGTGCCAGTTCGGCGTCATGGGACGAATGACGATCTCCTTGCGGGCCGGGCCACGGTACTGACGCGGCTGATACTTCACCGGTGCGATGAACTTCGGCTTCACGACTCTGGGCTTGATGACCTTCACGGGCATCTTGCCATAGAAGGCGGGCAGCTCGATCTTGGCCTTCACGGCATACTGGCGGCCGCGGGGATGGTGACGCAGGTAGACTTCGCGCATGCGCTTGTCGCGCTGGTACCGGTTGCGCAGGCGATCGATTTTGTTCTCGTCGTACTCGTCGACCCACTCGGTCTGGGTCTTGGCCACGGCCATGATCTTGGCCTGGGCCTCGGACGGCTTGATCACGCCGGCGGCGACCAGGGCCCGGAGGCGGCGAAGCATGTAGGTGTTGGCGGTCATCATGGCCATGAGGCGCTGATTCTCGCGGTTGGCCAGCGTGTTCTCGTCGAGGATCTCGACCAGCGGAGCTGCCTCGGTGTCATAAGCCTTCAGGTCATCGCTGGAGGCTGCGGACTCGGTCTTCTTCACGAGCTCGGCCGACTTGGCTTCCATCTCGGCGATGTTCTTCTCGAGGGTCTCCATCTGCTTCTTCAGGAGTTCGAGGCGCTCGCTGGTGGCCGTGGTCAGAATGGCGATCTTCTCCTGGGCGGCCTTGTTCTCGGCCTCATACCACTTCGCCCAGTCTTCCTTTTCGGCGTCATAGGCGACCACGCCGGCCGCCTTGGAGGTTGTGCCGTCCAGGGAAATCACGACGGCCTTGCCGCCGGCGACTTCCATCAGGTCGCCGCCCTCCTGGGAGGAGACCTGAACGGTGCCCTCTTCCACGCCCAGCTTCACGGTGCCGGTGTCGGCGACGCCGACGTCGAATTCCGTGCCCAGGACGGACAGGATCGCGGCAGGCGTGTAGACCATGAACACGGACTGGTTCTCGCCGCGAGGCTCGACCATCAGGTTCGAGGTGCCGTTGAGCAGCGTGATCGACGGACTGGAGTTGGCCACGTCGGCGCCGGGATTGATCACGGCTTCGGCGCCGGAACCCAGCGAAACGATGGAGTCGTCCCACATCCGCAGCTTGAGCATGCCGTCGTCTCCGGACACGCGGACGTGATCGCCCACCGACAACTGGGCGTTGACGGCCAGCGCCACGAAGGCGTCGGAGCCGGCAGGCTTCACTTCGACGGTGCCGGCGACTTCGGTCGCCACTGCCTCAACGGGCAGTTTGTCCTCTTCGGCCACGACCGGGGTCTCGACCTTGGGCTCTTCGACCTTGGGCTCTTCGACCTTGGGCTCTTCAACCTTCGGCTGTTCGGCCATGGCGACTTCGGTCATGTCGCCGGGAGCCGGCACCGGAGCCGGAGCTTCGTCCTTTTTCTTACCGCCGCATCCCAGAACCATCAGGGAGCAAACCAAAAAAGCAGTCTTGCGTAACATTGTACCTACCTCCAAAAAAATATTGTGCGGCTATAACGGTCACATGAACCGCCGGGCAACCCGCACTCGTCCCACAGACTGACTGGATTGTATGCATGCACCGATGGTTTTCAAGACAATTCTTTTAGAGGTGCTGGCCAAACAACATTAATTGATTCTGTATTTCGTGGACGCTCACCGGCAGCGTAATGTGGAGTTCGTTGAGGCTCCCGCAGCCGAAGTGGGCTCTCTTGAAAAATACATCGTCAAGTTGCCACGCATTGATGTTCTTCTTTAAAAATTCTTTCAATACCGGGATCGCTTCGACACAGTTCCCTTTCAGCAATATGTCTGCCTGCAGGAGAAGGCCGTCGGGGTTCCACTCACCCGCAACCAGAATCGAGCGGATCTGGACCGATGGAGACAGGCGAAGCGGCGTCCGCGGGGTGAACACCCCCAGCAAATGCGCCCAGGACTGCAGCTTGACGAAGTGGGTGCGGCACCGGACCGCATCGCAGACGTTCTGCAATTGCTGTGTGCGCTCCACCAGGCCGACCGTGGAGGACAGGTCGGCCTTCCATGCCCCCACCACCAGGTGCGGCTCGTGCTGCATGGGAAAATAGAGAAGGTACTGGCCAACCTGAATGTTCGAGGTGCCCTGTCTCGACTGCCAGAAGCGACGCAGCAGATCCATCCGCCCCTCGCGACCGCGCAGCAGGAACACATGGGGCACGAAGGCGAACTGCAGGCTGCGGCCAGTCCAGGAGACCGGCGAGCGCGAGGGCTCCAGTCCGATCCCGAGCAACTCGAAACCGTCGGCGTCGATCTGGAGCACGTCCAGGTGCCGGCGCACCACAGGGTTGTTCACCAGGAACCAGAACGAGCGCGTCCAGGCGAACTTGCGCAGCGCACCCAGGTCCAGCGCCAGCGCCAAGGGAAAGCCGCCCGGTATCCACTCAAGCACCTGGATCAACTGGCGGGAGCGCGGCATCGTGGCGCGGGAGATCTCCTCGCGCACGGGTATTTCGGCCGGTCGCGACTGGAGCGGCGTGGTGATGCTCTCGGGGTTGTTGGATGCGTCCGGACGGCTGGGCCACCAGACCAGCAGGATCAGGCCAGTGAAGCCCACTGCCATGATCCCGACGAAGACCAGCCGGATCCCGCTCCTGCCGGTCGATCCGGCATGGAGTTGACTAGTCATCCGTATCCACTTTGAGCACGGCCAGGAAGGCTTCCTGCGGGATCTCCACCGCGCCCACCATCTTCATGCGCTTCTTGCCCTTCTTCTGCTTCTCGAGGAGCTTGCGCTTGCGGCTGATGTCACCACCGTAGCACTTGGCCATGACATTCTTGCGGAAGGCCTTCACGTTCACCCGCGCGATGACGCGGGTGCCCACGGCCGCCTGGATCGCCACGTCGTACTGCTGCCGGTCGATGAACTCCTTCATCTTCTGGATCAACGCCAGTCCGCGGGTATGGGAGCGGGACTTGTGCACGACGACCGAGAGCGCATCGACGGGATCCCCATTGAGCAGGATGTCGACCTTCACGAGATCGGCGGCTGTCATGCCGTCCTCCTCGTAGTCCATCGAGGCATATCCCTTGGTGTTGCTCTTGAGCTTGTCGTAGAAGTCGAACACCACCTCGGCCAGCGGCAGGCGGTACGTGATGATCACACGGCTGTGGGAGTGGTAGTCCATGGACACCTGCTCGCCCCGCCGGTCCAGCGACAACTTCATGACCGCCCCGATGTACTCCTCGGGCACATGGATGGCGGTCTTGATGTAGGGCTCGAGAATATCCTGGATGTCGTTGGCCGACGGCATCTTCGCGGGATTGTCGATCCAGACCTCGGTGCCGTCCTTCTTGATGACCTTGTACGTGACCGTGGGCGCGGTCGTGATCAGATCCAGATCATACTCGCGCTCGAGGCGCTCCTGGATGACCTCCATGTGCAGCAGTCCCAGGTAGCCGCAGCGGAAGCCGTACCCCAGGGCCAGGGACGTCTCGGGCTCGAACGTGAACGAGTTGTCGTTCAGGCGGAGCTTGTCCAGGGCGTCCTTGAGTTGATCGTAGTCCGCGTTCTCCGTGGGGTACAGACCCGCGAAAACCATCGGCTTGGCGTCGCGAAAACCATCGTACAGATGATCGGTGGGCCGGTCCGCGCCGGTGATCGTATCGCCGATGCGGATGTCGTGCACGGACTTGACGCCCGCGACCACGAAGCCGACCTCGCCCGCGTTCAGGCAGGCGACCTCGAGGGGCTCGGGGGCGAACACGCCCACCTTGTCCACGTCGAAGACCTTGTTCGTGTTGACGAAGCGGATGCGGTCCCCGCGCCGGATCGAGCCGTCACCGATGCGCACCAGGGCGATGGTCCCGACATAGGTGTCGTACCACGAGTCGAAGATGAGCGCGCGCAGCGGGCCGTCCGGATTGCCCTTTGGTGCAGGCACCTTCAGGATGATCTGCTCGAGCACGTCGGCGATGCCCACGCCCTCCTTGGCGGAGATCCGTGGCGCATCCGTGGCGGCGATCCCGATGATGTCCTCGATCTCCTCGGCCACGGACTCCGGATCCGACGAGGGGAGATCGATCTTGTTGAGCACGGGCACGATCTCGAGGTTCTGATCGAGCGCGAGGTACACGTTGGCCAGCGTCTGGGCCTCGACCCCCTGCGTGGCGTCGACCACCAGGAGCGCGCCCTCGCAGGCGCCCAGGCTCTTGCTGACCTCGTAGTGGAAGTCCACGTGTCCCGGCGTGTCGATCAGGTTGAGTTGATACTCCTCACCCTCGTACACGTAATGCAGCCGCACGCTCTGGGCCTTGATGGTGATCCCGCGTTCCCGCTCGATGTCCATCTTGTCCAGATACTGGGCGCGCATCTCCCGCTGCTGCAGCGCGCCGGTGAGCTCGAGGATGCGATCCGCAAGCGTGCTCTTACCGTGGTCGATATGTGCGATGATGCTGAAATTCCTGATAAATCTTTGGTCCATTTACACTCCAAACCCCCGACATACATTTTGGAAAACCCCGGTCTTGTCAATGTTTTTTTACGGGTGTAGATTTCCACCTCCCGGAAACGGCCCGTGGTATCCGACCGCGGCCCCGTTTTCCGCACGTTCCAAAGGAGTCTGACCATGCGATCCCTGTCCGGCGTCAAGCCCACCGGCACCCTCCACATCGGCAACTACTTCGGCGCGATCCGCCAGTTCGTCCAGTTGCAGGAAAAGTACGACTGCTTCTATTTCATCGCTGACTACCACGCGCTCAACGCGCACCCTGAGCCATCCCAGCTGGCCGCGCACACGTGGGACATCGTCACGGCATACATGGCCCTGGGCCTCGATCCGGGCAAGAGCACCATCTTCCTCCAGAGTCAGGTGCCCGAGGTGGCTGAACTGACGCTGCTGCTGTTCAACCACATGCCCATGGGCCTGCTGCAGCGCGCCCACGCCTACAAGGACGCCCTGGCCAAGGATCTCCAGCCCAACTGCGGGCTGTTCATCTATCCGGCCCTGATGGCCGCGGACATCCTGCTGTACGACTCCAACGTCGTGCCCGTGGGACAGGACCAGAAGCAGCACCTGGAGATCACCCGCGACGTCGCGATGACGTTCAACCATGTCTTCAACGAAGAACTGTTCGTCGTGCCCGAGCCGCTGATCCTGGAGAGCGTGGCCGTGGTCCCGGGCACCGACGGGCGCAAGATGAGCAAGTCCTACGGCAACGTCATCGACCCGTTCGCGCCCGAGAAGGCCCTCAAGAAGCAGGTCATGAACATCGTCACCGACTCGACCCCCCTCGAGGAGCCCAAGAACCCCGACACCTGCAACGTGTTCCAGTTGTACAAGCTCGTGGCCACCGCCGACGAGCAGGCGGAGATGAAGAAGAACTATCTCGCCGGCAACTACGGCTTCGGCCACGCCAAGATCGCCCTGTACGAGCGGCTGCTGCGCTTCTTCACGCCCATGCGGGCCGAGCGCGACGCCCTGCTGCAGGACCGGGAGCTGGTCGAGCGGGCGCTCTCCCACGGCGCCGCCCGCGCCCGCGAGGTCGCCATCACCAAGATGAAGCGCCTGAAGAAAGCCATGGGGCTTGTCGGCGGAATTTACTGAATCATTTCAGAAACCCGCATCCCTTCAGGATATTTTTGATCTCGATTTTTTCCCATTGACAACCTCCGAATTCGGCGCAAACTCCGCCCAGGGTCTTGCCTTTCATCAAACTACCGGGCAACCCGTGAAATTTTATTTGGGTGTACGAAAGGAGTTTTCACATGAAAAAGCTGGCACTTTCTGCGTTCCTCGTTCTCACGTCCTGCGCCCAGATGATGGGCGCCGTGGGGGCGGACACCAATCCCTCGGGATCCGGATCCGGCCATGAAAAGACGGCCACCACCGGCGGCGGCGGCAGCGGCGGCACCACCCCGGAGCCGACCAAGACCGGCGGCGACACCCCCGAGCCCGTGGCTGCCAAACCCGACCCGACGCCGCCTCCCCCCACCGGAGGCAAGGACGCCGAGGGCGACGACATCGTCGTGGTCGCCCCCCGAATCGGGCTTGAGGTCATCAAACCGTTTGCCGCACCCTGGTGCGATCTGGCCAAGGACAAGGGGTACAGCGTCGGCGCGATGGCCCGCGCGATCCAGCGCGGCCTCAAGGAAGGCTGGGGCGGCAGCGTCATGCTCGAGGCCGGTGAGGCCGTGTGCGTCACCCCGGGCGCGCCGGGCTACATGAAGAACACCATGGCCATCGTGCAGGACTGGGTCAACATGACCGGACAGACCAAGGCCGAGGCCGTCGAGAGCATCCGCGCCCGCATGCAAAAGGAAGCCTGGGAAGCCGGATATGCTGCGACCTGCAACAGTATGACCGTCTCAGGCGAAGCCTCCGACGAGGACAAGGCCCTCAACGAGGCGCGCCGGAGGTTCTTCGGCTGCAACTACCACAAGGTGCCGCAGTGGTCGGAGAACAACACCGACTCCATCCGGGGGTACCTCGACTTCGGCGCCGGCCCGGTGGATCCGGTCCTGCAGGTGTACGAGGTCCGCCAGTGCCTGTTCAACTACAGCGCCGACAGGAACCCCCAGTACACCGACGTGTTCAACTGGGCCGTCTGCTCGCCCGTGGGAAATCGCCTGGACAAGGCCGCCTTCGACAAGCACGTCGCCGGGCTAAAGCTCGACCTGTACGGCAGGACCATCGCCCGCGAGAGCTTCGCGGTCGCGAAGATGCTCCACCTCCGCTATGCCGGCACCGCCAAGGGCATGATCCAGCAGGAGCCTGCGTTCAAGGCCCTCTTCGAGATCCCCGAGAAGGAGTGGACGAAGTGGGAGAAGCTGCGCGTGGACCACAAGGCCGCCATCGACGCGGCGATGGCCTACCACAAGTTGTTCTTCGGCCCCTCCAAGAACGCCCGCAAGGGCTGTTTCGAGAACCTGCGCAAGGTGTGGGCTCCGTACATCGCGAAGATCAAGGTCACCGATCTCCAGGCCGCCCGGACGGCCCTCACCCATGAGGTCAATTCCATTTTGACCATCGAAATGATGCTCTGCAGCGCCGCCGACGGCCAGAGCCTGTTCGCCAATCTGATCTCGCGGGAGCTGGGCTACTCCCGCTTTGTCTCCGGCCCCCGCACGGGCACCTACTGGGCGATGATCGACGCGATCGTCGAGATCATCGCCGACCGCGAGAGTTTTCCGATGCGCCCCAAGCAGAGCCTGGGCCATGTCGGCGTGAACTTCAACACGGCGCTGTCCTACGCCCGCGATAATGACAGCTTCGGCGGCGACGCCGAGTCCGTCATCGACAAGCTCCAGCCCACCGGCGACGACGTGAAGATCATCTTCATCAAGACGAAAATGATGGTCGACGAACTGTCCTGCAAGCAGACCAACAAGATCTCCCGCATCAACGACAGCGGCATCGTGGAGTATCAGAGCGACTGCAGGCCCGTGGGCAAGAAGGAGGTCACGCTGCAGGAGGAGCCCGTGATCATCCCCGCATGGGCCGCCGGTGGCCTCAAGAAGGGCAACCTGGGCAGTTTCTTCATAAAGGGGCCGGATCGCCGCGGCTTCCCCGCCACCGTCTGGGCCGACAAAGATAAAAAATCGATCGTCAACTACCTCGGCGTCGAACTGAAGTAGCTTTCCGGCTCATTCCCCCATCCCACAATCAATTACAGGGTGACAAAGGAGCCCCACGGAAGTATTGTATTTGCGGTTTGATTACGGACCTGTAACTTTGGAGGTACACCATGAAGAATCTTCGCATTACATCCCTGCTTTTTTTCTTCCTCGCTTCGACGCTGCTCGCCCCCGGCTGCAGCACGCCGCCCGTGATCCGGAACCGCGTCAGCGCCGGCCACGTGCAGTCCGTCCACGTCTCCTTCATGGGCAAGGCGAAGATCGCCAAGGATGAGTGGGACAAGGCCATCAAGGAACTGGCGACCGAGAAGGAAAAAACGAAACTGCTGGCCCAGGACAAGAAGGTGGCCGATCTGTGGGTGAAGATCGCCAAGATGCAACTGGAGCGGGCCGCCACGGTGAAGAAGCTCGGTGGAGCCCCCGTCGGCGTGAAGGTGGACAAGAGCGTGGCCCAACTCGAGAAGGAGCTGGAGGCAGCCCAGGCCTATCGTGAGTTCACGGCCCTGCTGATCAAGTTCAACCGGAAGCAGCTCGATCTGCTGAAGTGGAAGATCTACACGGCCGAGGCCACCAGCATCGAGGAGCAGGTCCTGGCGCTCCACAAGTCGCAGAACACCCACGCGGGCAAGTACTCCAAGTTGACCTATACCGATCAGACCTATCGCGTGCGCCGCAAGTTCCTGGTGGCCGAGGAGAAGATGGGGAGCCTGGCCGCCGAGGTCAAGACCCTGCAGAAGCAGATCGAGGCGACCTGGAACCCGACGCTGGTGAAGTCGGCCGCTGGCCCCGCATCCCCGGCCGCCTGCAAGCCCTGCACGCCCTGCCCTGACGCGGTCCCGTGCCCCCGCTGCGCCGGCGCCCCCGGCCCCGCCGAACTGAAGATCGTCGACCCGCCCAAGCCCGCCGACACCACTGATGTGAAGTAGAAAACCCCCACCACTGAAAAACGAGAAGAGAAGAGAAGAATTATTACCACGGAACACACGGAACACACTGAAGGGGGAGAGTCAGACCAGTCAGACCAGTCAGACTCCTCCGTGTGTTCCGTGGTCAACCCCTCTTATCTCTTCTTCTCTTCTTCCGCGGTCACTCCATCGTGACGACCACCGCGCGGCTCTCGACGTTGCCCAGGCTGGCGGCGCTGATGGCCCAGGTGCCGGAGGCCAGCGTGAACGAAGTCTCCGCGGCCGGCACGATGCGGTCCAGTACCCAGGCGCCGGCGACGTCGGAGTAGACGACCCAGGCGCGGACGGCGGCGGGATCGGGATGAGCCAATGTAATCGTGCCACCGACGACGGTGACCTGCGGCCAGGCCGGGACCTCGTCGCGGGCGGCGACCACCGGCGGGGTCAGCGCCGCGGTGTGGTAGAACTCATCCGACAGCATCGAGGCGACCCCGCTCTTGTCCGTGAGGATGTTGTCGACGTGGTAGTAGATGTTGCCCATGGACCCCGAGCCCCGCAGATTCCGCCCGATCTGCACCTCCTGCCGGAACTCGTCGACGGTCCAGGAGCCGCTGGAGCCGAGCTGGTACAGGGCGTTGCCGGCGAAGATGTAGCGCTCCGACGAGAGCCCGGCCCACCAGGTCAGCAGGGGCTCGTAGGGCTGGCCCGACGAGGTGGTGGGCCAGTACAGTTGCGGTGCGATGTAGTCGACGTAGCCCTCCTGGATCCACTTCTTCGGATCCGAGTAGAGCACGTCGTACTGGCTCGTGCCGGTCACGCCCGCGGGCTCCCCGGCCTTCCAGATGCCAAACGGGCCGATGCCGAAGCGCACGTGGGGCTTCACCGCGGCGATGTCCTCGCCGATGATCCGGATCATCTCGTCGACGTTGTTGCGGCGCCAGTCGGCCAGGCTCATGGAGCCGCCGGCGGCGGTGTAGGCCTGGTACAGCGGCGCGTCAGGGAAGGTGTACCCGGTGGCCGGCCACGGATAGAAGTAGTCGTCGAAGTGGATGCCGTCGACGTCGTAGCGGTCCACGATGTCCATGACCACGGAAATGATGTGGTCGCGCACGACGACGGCGCCCGGATCCATCCACAGCAGGCTGTCGCCCCACGGATAGGCGTACTCAGGGAAGCGCCGCGACACGTGCCCGGCGGCGGTGGTCGTGGTGCGGCTGACCAGGGCGCGGTAGGGGTTGAGCCAGGCGTGGACCTCGATGTTGCGGGCGTGGGCCTCGGTGATCAGGAAGTCCAGCGGATCGTAGCCCGGGTCCTGGCCCTGCGTGCCGGTCAGAAAGCGGCTCCAGGGCTCCAGCGTGGAGGCGTACAGGGCGTCGCCCTCGGGCCGCACCTGGAAGACCACCGCGTTGAAGCCGTGGGCCGCCAGGGCGTCGAGGATGTCGATCAACTCCGCCTGCTGTGCGGACATCGACGACGTGCTGCTCGGGAAGTTGATGCCCCAGACGGTGGCGACCCAGGCCGCGCGGAACTCCCGCTCGTGGGCCACGTCGGCCAGCTCCGGCTCGACCGCGATCGTCGCCTGTCCGGTGACGTCGCCCATCGCTGCGGTGACCGTCGAACCGCCCACGGCCACGGCCGTCACAAACCCCGAGGCGTCCACGGTCGCGATGGCCGTCGCGTCGGAGGACCAGACGACCTCGCCGGTCACGTCGCGGGACGAGTCGTCGTCCCAGGTGCCCGTGGCGGCCAGCTGCACGGTGCCGCCCGGGTTCAGCGTGACCGTCCCCGGGCTCACGTCGATGCGCACCAGCGCCGGGTTCACCACGTTGTTGACGTTGCTCGTGTTGTTGATGTTGTTCGTGTTGTTGACGTGGTTCTTCGACGATCCGTCGTCGCAGGCCACCGCCAGCAGCAGCGTCAGGCACATCAGGATCCACAGGTTCTTGCGCGGCATGTTCATGGGTCACCCCCGTTGGCTGCAAGGTACCCCGCCTTCGGCCAGTCTGCAAGTCGAACATCATCGTCGGCCGGTCGGTGCCTGCACGAGGCTCACCTTGACTTCGGGGGGCATGCACGTACACTTCAGGAGCCGCCGGTCCGCCGGATTCCGGCCTGGAGGTTTTTTCAATGATATTGAAGGTGTTCGGTCCCTGTCTTGGCATCCTGCTGATGATCCTGCCCCCGAAGGTCTCGGCGACGGCCATCTCCTGCCCCCGCCCCCGGGGTGATCAGGAGTGGAACAAGGCTGAAGGGCGTCGCTATTTCGGACTGGGAAACACGATGTTCAAGGCGGAAAAATATACTGAAGCCGCCCTGGCCTTCGAGTGCGTCCTCACCCTCGTCCCCTACTCCATGAACTCACGTCACCGTCTGGCTGAAAGCTATGAAAAGGCCGGAGAACTGGAAAAGGCGCTGGAGCAGTACCGGCTGGCCCTGGCCGACGACAACCCCGAGGCCGAGGCGCTGCGGCCCGAACTCCAAAAGAAGGTCGACGAACTGGAGGCTCGCGTCGCCCGCGGAGAATCCAGCCCCGTGGGCACCCCCGCTCCGCCGATGCCGCCGCGGCCGCGCATGGGAAAACCGGCGCCCCGGATCATCCCGGGCCTGCTCGAGGACTTCCCCGATCGCCGTCACCGCGTGGACCTCCACCTCGGACTCAACACCAGCGCATCGTCGGACCCGGCGACCTTCGTGGGTTACTTCTGGCGCCATAATCCCCGCGTCTCCTGGGGCGCCGACGTCGGGAGCCTGGGCCTGGGCTTGTCCGCGCCCAGCGGCGCCGCCATCACCGGCAGGGGGTACTTCGTGCTGCCCTCTGCGGAGTTCATATATGCTCAACTGGGAGGCCTCTTCCACATCGTGTTCGGCGGGGGCCTCGGGTACCTCTTCGCCCAACTGGAGAACACGCAGAAGGTGACCGCCGACGCCCACACGGGCTTTGCTTCCCTGTTCATGGCGCTGGACTACCGGATCAACGCCCTCCTCTGCGTCCGCTTCAGCCTGCGGTACCACTACATTCTCGGAATGACCGGCCCCGGGGACGAATCCCTGGACCGTTCCATCACCGGGCTCTACGAGCTCGGCCTCACCTATCGTTTCTGACCACGGTCCACAAGCCCCGACCCCGTGTGGCCGCTCACACCCGTGGTGCCGAAGGGGGGGCGAACCTTCATATTGAACTTGTGGCCTTTCGGAATGCGGTTTATAGTGCGTCGGATTTACGAATATGTGGCTTCTACTCTCTCTCTGGACCATTCTCTCGCAAGTCGCGGTCGACCCCGTGGACCCGCCCGATCGCCTGGAACTGGCGTCCCAGGAGTCCCTCCAGGGCAACCACCAGCGCGTCATCGACCTGCTGTCGAGCCTGCTGTACCCGACCAGCCAGTTCGCCACCGAAGAAGAAGAGATCAAGGCGCTGCGCCTGCTGGGGCTCTCGTACTGGTTCCTCAACAACACCGGCGAGGCCACCAAGGCGTTCACCGTTTTGCTGAACCGCCGCCCGGACTTCAAGCTCGACCCGGTCGTGGTGCCCGCGGGGGCCCTCCTGTTCTTCAACGAGGTCAAGGGCAAGCTGCGGGAGAAGCTCAACGAGCTGCGGCGCCTGAAAAAGGAAGAGGAGGAGCGCAGGAAGCGCGAGAAGGCCGAGGCCGAGCGCAAGTTCCAGGAGGAGCTGCGCAAGAACGCGCCGGTGCTGCGCGAGACCACGGTGATCCAGAAGAACTACATGCTGTTCAACTTCTTTCCGCTGGGCCTGGGCCAGTTCCAGAACCGCCAGGACGCCAAGGGGTGGCTCCTCGTGGGCCTGCAGTCGCTGACGGTCACGGTCA